>CAZAQY010000420.1:0-5061 GCA_964486845.1 uncultured Pirellulaceae bacterium | reverse complement strand
GTTTTCGGTCAAGATCAGTTTCTTGACTGGAACATTTCTCCTAAAGTGCAATTTATAACCCTCCAATTTATAACCTCCCAATTTATAACCCCCTCATTTATAACCCCTCTTCCCCCCACGTGACGCCATGAATTTCATCACCGATCTGGCAACGTACATCCGCGCCGGCTATCCGATCATCAACATCGTTTCCAGCGAAGAAGACCGCGCGATCGACCGCCTGGAAGACTTGCTCCGCCGCCCGGAACTGCAGAAGCAACCGCGCCAGTTTGTGATTTGGTCCATTTCCCGCGGCTTCACGGGCCCCGATGGCCGATCCGCAGGCCCCGACGAGTCGCGGCTGCCCGAACACGCGTTGATGCTGGTGGCCAAGCACAAGGAACCGGCGTTGTTCTTGTTCAAGGACTTCCATCCGTACTTGGACGAAAAGAAGAACGCTCAGAGCGCCTCGCTCTTGATCCGCCTGATCCGCGACCTGGCGCCGCAACTCAAGAGCACCGCCAAGACGCTGATCTGGCTGTCGCCGGTCCAGTACATTCCGCCGGAACTGGAAAAGGACGTTACTCTGGTCGACATGCCGCTGCCCAGCGAAGCGGAATACCGCGAGATCCTGGAAGGGATGATCAAGCAGGTCGAAAAGAAACCGCGCGTCCTGATCGATCTGGATGACGACGCCAAGGACGAAATCGTCAAAGCCTGCCAGGGCCTGACTAGGTCCGAAGCGGAAAACGCCTTGGCCAAAGCGGTGGTGAGTCACGAGGGGCTGACGCGCGCAGACGTGCGAGCCATCCTGAGCGAGAAGGAGCAGATTATCCGCAAGTCGGGCATTTTGGAATACACGGCCTCGGTCGACACCTTCGGCAACGTCGGCGGGCTGGCGAACCTGAAGGCTTGGCTGCGGCAACGGAATCAGGCGTTCACCCAGAAAGCACGCGACTTTGGCCTGCCGAACCCGCGCGGTGTCATGTTGGTCGGCGTGCCCGGTTGCGGCAAGAGCCTGTGTGCCAAGGCGGTGGCGGCCGAATGGGAGAAGCCGCTGTTGAAGTTCGACTTGGGCCGCGTTTTCGGCAGCCTGGTGGGCGAGTCCGAGGAACGGATGCGCAAGGCCCTGGACGTGGCCGAGGGCGTGGCGCCGGCCGTGCTGTGGATCGACGAACTGGAGAAGGGGCTGTCCGGCCTGGGCGGGGGCGGTGGCGACGGTGGCGTGGCTACGCGAGTCTTCGGGAATCTGCTGACCTGGATGGAGGAGAAGACGCAGCCCGTCTTCGTGGTGGCCACCGCCAACGACATCACCCGCCTTCCGCCGGAACTGCTCCGCAAGGGCCGTTTCGACGAGATCTTCTTCGTCGATTTGCCCACGCCGCGGGAGCGGGCGGAAATCCTGATGATCCATCTCGCTCGTCGCCAGCGGCAGCACTCGGAGTTCAATCTGCGGGCGATTGTGGACGTCACCGATGGTTTCAGCGGGGCCGAGCTGGAGGAAGTCGTGATCAGCGGACTGTACGCCGCGTTTTCGTCCGAGGGCAAGACCCTGACGACGGAGCATTTGGTGCATGCGGCCCGCCAGATCGTCCCACTGTCCCGAGCGCGTCAAGCAGAGATCGCCCGCTTGCGGGCGTGGGCCGAAACGAATACCCGCCCGGCCGCGCTGCCGCCGGAAGAAGCGTCTCGAACGCCGCTGGACGACACCAGCCGCCGGCGGGAACGGTTGATCGACTTCTAGCGGTGAACAGCGGGACTGGCGAAGGGCGAACTGGGGGCCCCGGGCGATCCGCTCCGCACCTTGACCACGGTGGCCCAACGTCAGTTCGGACCGAGGGCCAATCCGAACTGTTGGGCGTGCAGAAGTGACCGGGGACGGGGAGTCGGGCCGCAAGGCAGGCAGATCGCCCAGCCCAAGGGAAGCACCAGATCGGGGATTGGTTCTTGAACGCCGCTCGGCGCGGCGTCCAACCGGGGAAGGCCTCGCCGTTTTCGCACACCGTCGAGGCGTGCCGGACGGTGGTCGGGCACGCCTCGCAACGGTGCTGCGGCCAAGGCTAGGTCTGGTTCGACTCGGGGTTGCGATAGCTCTTGCCTTCGACGGCCATTTCCCGGCCCTGCTCCAGCACGCGGACCCGGGTGTCGCTGGCCCGCAACAGCACGGTCTTGCGGGCCAGTTCCGGCGGCACCGAGTAGCGATTCCCGTCGAAGCACACTCGGGCGTGCGAGTTCACCACTACCGAGACCACCTCGTCCGCCGGGAAGGCGACCGCCTGTCAATAGACGACGTTGTCCGTTGGGTTTAGCCGTCGCGCCAGTGCCGTACATCGCTGCCGCGTGTCCTGGCGTCGGACGGCCAAGCCCAGCGCCTTTTTCGTGCCGACCAGGATAACCAGGCGCTTGCCGCGAGTGACGGCGGTGTACAGGAGATTCCGCTGGAGCATCAGGAAATGCTGCGTGTGCAGCGGGATCACGACACACGGGTATTCGCTGCCCTGGCTTTTGTGGACGGTCAGCACGTAGGCCAGCGACAATTCGTCCAGATCGCCGAAATCGTACAGCACGCTGCGCCCCTCGAACGAGACCGACAGTTCCTGCTCGACGCGGTTGATCTTCTCAATCACCCCCAGGTCGCCGTTGAATACGTCCCGCTGGTAATTGTTCTCCGTTTGAATGACGCGGTCGCCTTCGCGGAAGGTCCAGCCGAAGCGCTCGATCTGCGGCTGGTCGCGGCTCGGGTTAAGAGCCTCTTGCAGGACCTGGTTCAGGTTCCTCGCGCCCAGTTCCGAACGGTTCATGGGCGAGAGCACCTGGATGTCCGCCCGCGGATTCAGGCCGAAACGCTGGGGGATGCGTTCGCGGACCAGCCGCAAAATCCTATCGCGGATTGCCTCCGGCTCGTCGGCCTCGACGAAATAGAAATCGCCCAGTTCGTCCGGCGCGGTCAAGTCGGGGACGCGGCCACAGTTGATGGCATACGCTGCGCTGATGATCCGGCTGGCCGCGGCCTGGCGAAACACTTCGGTTAGCCGGACCACGGGCACGGCGCGGCAGCGGATCAGATCGGCCAGCACGCTGCCGGGACCGACCGCGGGCAGTTGGTCGACGTCGCCCACCAACACGACGCAGGCGGACGACGGCACGGCGCGGAAGAATTGATGCGCCAACATCGTATCGACCATCGACGTCTCGTCCATCACGAACAGGTCGCCGGACAGCGGGTGCGACGGGTTGCGGCGAAAATCGCCCGTGGCCGGATCGAACTCCAGCAACCGATGCACGGTTTTCGCCGTCTGGCCCGTGGTTTCCGCAAGTCGCTTGGCCGCCCGCCCGGTCGGCGCGGTCAGCACGCAGCGCAGGCCCTTGGCCGAGAAGATCTCCAGGATGCTGCGGACCAGCGTTGTCTTGCCGACGCCGGGGCCGCCCGTGATGATCAGCAGTTTCTGCCGGCAGACCTGACGGATGGCTTCCTTTTGAGCCGCGGCCAGCGCGATGTCGAGCCGCTTTTCGACCCAGCCGATGGCCGCCTCGACGTCGATCCGGGGCAAAGGATGCTCGGCCGGCGACGCCAGACGCAAAACGGATTTTGCCAACCCCGTTTCGGCGCGGTGCAGGCCGGCCAAGTACAGCCACGGCTCGCCGCCGACCGGTTCGCGGACGACGGAGCCGTCGCCGATCGCCTCCTCGACCGCTCGCTGGACGATCTCCCGCGGGATGTCCACCAGGTTGACCGTACGTTCCACCGAACCGGCTTCGGGATATCCGCAGTGCCCCTCGTCGCTCAGTTCCATCAGCGCGTACCGCACGGCGGCTCGCGCGCGGTGCGGCGAGTGGCGGTCGATGCCCAGCTTGAAGGCCAGTCCGTCCGCCGTTTTGAAACCGATCCCGCGGATGTCGTCCGCCAGTTGATAAGGATTGGCCTTGATCTTTTCGATGGCCTCCTGCCCGTAGGTGCGGTAGATCCGCAAAGCCCGGCCGGAGCCAATGCCGTACTGGCTGAAGAACAACATGATCTTGCGGACTTCCCGCTGCTCGTCCCAGCTGCCGCGAATGCGTTTCAGCCGTTTCTGGCCGATGCCGCGGATATGCAGCAGAAAGTCGGGACACGTATCCAGAATTTCCAGCGTCCGGTCTTTGTAGATTCCGACGATCTTGGCGGCCAATTGCGGACCCACGCTGCGGATCGCGCCGGACGCCAGATACCGCTCGATGCCCTCGACCGACGTGGGGTGGGACGTGCGGATGTCGTCGGCCTTGAACTGCTGGCCGTGCTGGCGGTCCACCGTCCAGACGCCCGTGGCCGTCAGGTGCTCGCCGGCGGTCACCGAAGTCACGGAGCCCACCACGGAGACCATGTCCCGGCGTCCGGGGACCTGGACTCTCAGCACCGCGAACCCGTTTTCCGGGTTGTGGTACGTGACACGTTCGATCAAGCCAACAAGTTTTTCGGACATGGCGGTGGCGCTTCCAGCGGCAATGGCAGTCACGGCCGACAAGCGGGCCGTGCCACAGGGAAACCGCGGTCACGGGGCACAAGCAGGCCCTGCCAGAGAAATGACTCCCAATACGTGGCCGAGGCTTTCCCTGTGAGATATCATAACGTGCTGACCAAGGAAACCGGGAGAGCGTCCATGTCGAGTCATTTCACGTGCCGAGCTGGTCGAATAAGACCCTGGGACATCCACGCAGGCCTGATGGCCTGGGGGATCGGCATCATCGTTTTCGCGTGTGCAGTTGGTTTCCTGGAGCCCCACGACGATCCCGGCGCGAAGGCCTCCGATCCTGCCGGCCAATACGCGTGGTCCAGGTCGGCACGCAACGCAAGAGCACGCCGCACTTGATCGAGGCCAAGAAGAACATCGTCGACGCCGGCCTGTTGGGAAAGATCGGACACGTGGACGTCTGCTGTTACTACCACATGCGCGCCAACGGCAATCCGCCCGTGGAGCCGGTGCCGGACTTCTTCGACTACGAAATGTGGACCGGCCCGGCGCCGCTGCGGCCCTACGACGGCTTGCCGCACATCGGCCTCGATCACAAGGTTGCGAAATGCTAGCAGAGCTAGCTTATTGAAAGTAT
>CAZAQY010000419.1:0-5099 GCA_964486845.1 uncultured Pirellulaceae bacterium | reverse complement strand
CTCCGCGGACGGGATATCCAACAAAAAACAAGCACGTCTCGACTAATACTTGGACGGCCTCCTAGCACATAGATAAAGCTCAACGTCCGCCAGAGGCAAAACACACAGACCGTAAGTCACACATCTCGACTGCTCGGCTGATGGCCACACGCCGACGGCGCGAATGACAGCTTAAAAGGACTGCACCATAGCCGTATGTCAGGAGATCTGAAATTGACCGCGCCAGACCGAGCCGCCCGCTCAAAGGAGTTCGGGCAGCAGGGCATCCAGTTCCGCAAAAATGGCATCCGATCCGATGGCAGATTGCTCGTCCCTGGCGATCTGCACGAAAGGTGGCGGCAATGCGAGACTGGCTTTCTCGTTCCAAGCGAGCGGCTGTTCACGTCTGGCGATCTTCACGAAAGATGGCGGCAATGCGAGGAAGTCGCGGGATAGCTCATCACTCGCAGGGCCGATGCGAATTGGCGCTGGGGCCGGCGGGGGACATGCACTCGCCGATACCTGGGGTAAGGACGAGATCTGCTCGCCTTCGCCTGAGAATAACCGGGTATTGAGGTAATTGACCAAGTCCAGCACGTCTTGGGGCGTGCATTGGTTGTCGCCGTTGACATCGATATAGAGATGTTCAACCTCAGACGGCGTGCTGGGCCTGAGCAATTGCCTCGCACCGTGCTGGTTTATGAAGTTGATTACGATTAGAACGTCCGTTGGATCCACTACACCGTCATCATTTACGTCCAGCCGATCGTTGCTATCCGGTCCCGGGTTCTGCCACGGGTCGGGATCAGGCGCGATGTGGATCGTGAAGCCCGTCTCGGCGGACAGACCGCCCTGATCTGTGGCCGTAACGAGAATGTCCACATCCCCACTGGTTCCGAGTGTCGGGAATCCCACTAAGGTACAGCTGGCGTCATCCAGGCTGAGCCAGACGGGAAGAGGATCCCCGTTGGCTAGGGTAGCGGAAAATGTCAAGCGATCGCCCACGTCGTCATCACGAAACGTGTCCGCGGCGAACGTGAAGCTGAACAGCTGGTTCTCCTCGGCCGGCTGGTCCGCTAGTGGATTGGCCACCGACGGCGCGTGATTCTCCTGGCCGGCCAGATCCGTGATCGATACAGGCAAGTCGGCATAGGCTAAGACCGGCGGGTTGTGGTCGTCTATGATGCTGGCATAAATAAAGTAGTCGCCCGCGGTCGTTCCCCGCGTGTCCCACAGGTAGTGCGTCGAGCCGTCAGTTTCACGGAGCCCGTCGACGATCAGAACCCCGTCGAATCCCTGCTGATCCGTATCGTAAAACAGGGCGATCCGCGCATCGGAATTGGGGTCGTGAGCTTCCAGCCTGATCTGCACGGGCTCGCGCAACAGTCCGCCCTCTGTGCCCAGTACCGTCACAGACGGCAGCGGGTCGGACTGTAAGGCAGCCAAATCGACCGTGCCGAGTCCCGTGGTATCCGAAATCGTCAGCGCCCAAACGCCTTGTTCCGGATGACGCACCAGCACGGCTTTTCGGTTGCCTCTTGCCAGTTGGTCGACGATCTCCATCGAGGGGTTCGCTTCGATCTCGGCCTGGCTGAGTACCAGCCCTGAGGGCGTCTGTAGCACAAAGTCAGCTGTCGAAGAGGCATTCTTCCATTCGGCCAAAAACAGCACCCAATCGGTATCCGCCGCGACCAGATACGACTTGCTGGACGGCAATTCCCCTTCTCCTTGACCCTCGTTTCCACCGCCTGCCCAAGAGTCGAGTTCCAACGCTCCCATGAGATCCCAGCGGCCGTCAAACCAAACCCGCAGCCCGAGTTGGATCGGCCCCAGCGATCCCCAACCAGCCACGAAATCGTTCGACGGGCTCAGATCATTCACATAATTCAACAGGTATTGCCCGCCGACGATCGAGGTTCCGCCGATCCACGGCACCGCATCCGGGATATTCACGGAAGCGGCACCGCGCGCCACAAGATCCAGTCGCGAGCCGGTCCGGATCTCACCAGCCGCGGTGATGAATCCGTTGCCAATGTCCAGAGTTCCTCCGACCGTCAGTTCGCCACGACTCCAGTCCAGCGCGGCACTGCCGTCCACGTCCACCAGATCTCCCAGCACGGACAACCGTCCGTTGACCTGCAGGTGATCCCTGTCCATCACTCCGTTGACATCCACGCCGACTAGTTCAATCAGGTGCTCGGCCGTGATCGGTCCTCCTAGCCAGGCCGGCAAATCGATGCTGATCGCATCCCCGACGTTGATCGCCAGACCTCCGTCGAATCGCAGCACGGGAGGGTCGCCGCCATCGCTGGTGACTTGGAAATCGGCCTCCACCGAAGGCCGCATTAGCTCGTACAGATCGTGTGCCCGCTCCTTCAAGTGCAGCACGAACCGCCCGGCCGCGTCCTTCGTCCATTCGTAGACATCCTCGATTTCCCGAAGCCCCTGGCCGATCAACTGGCGGCTGACCTCCGTCGTGCCCCGATGCTCCAAGAGCGCGGGGATGGGAACGAGCACCGAGAAAACGGGCGATGCGGCGGCCAGCGCATGGAAGCCTATGTTCAGCGCGACCAGCCAGCGATTGTAGTCCGGATCGGTATACGAGAACCACGCGTCGCTCAATTCTTCTGTCGTGGGAAACATCTTCCAGGATACATCGGCCCGGCGATATCGCTCATGAACCCGTGGCACAACCAGGGGGAGGATGTGCTTGTTGATGAGGTTCATGTCCGAGAACGAGGCCATCCGGACCCGCCCGGGCACATAGGCGAACCCGGCCATGCTGACGACGTCGCCATTGCAGATGTAATGTGTCACTTTGTGCGCCGTGGCGGGAGAAAACGCAGCGACGACGGATTGGCTGATCCCCGGCGAGTTGAACGTCACCAACTGATCGATTCGGCCTCCGCCCGTGGCAAATGCCGTCGAAAACCACTGCGCCAACGCCCCTCCCAGACTGTGCCCCACAAAATCGACCGCGACACCCAGCGTGTCCAGCCAATCCGAAACCTGGGGCCAATAGCTCTGGAACTGTGCGAAACCCACGCCATTGGGATTGGTGTCGTCCCAGAGATCCGCCAAATCATCGGTGCCACGCACCACCAGCGCCGGGCCGTATAGATCGGAAAGCAAGCCCAATGCATAAAACCCGCTGGTGTTACTTCCGAACACTCTGTCGACCACATAGTGTTGGTCCTGGCCCTCGATCGTGACAAGCATAGGAGGCTCGGTCTCCGACCATTGTGGATGCGAGGGCCAATCGTACGCGACCCACCGCGCCAACACTTCGAACGGCGGTTCCGCATCCGCGCTGCCTTTGACAATCGCTTGCTGGCCGGCGGAGGTCGACACCCAAAAAGCCACGGTCCCGTAGTTGTTGACCGAATCATGGAGGGAAATGGCGGCCACGGTACCCGACAGACCGGCAAGCGCGTCGCCGATGTAGATGACCGTTAACGGAGTTCCCGGCGTGGCGTCTGCCGGATCGCTCGTGTCGACACTGACAGTGAACAGTCCTTCCCTGCCTGAAGCCTGCTCGGTTGCGAGGAATGCCAGCGTGTACTGGTCGGGAACGTTCATTGAACTGCGGTTCACGGGAACACGGGAAGTGAGTCTGAAACTGGAGAATCCGCCTTGGTCTTCGCCGGCATCCACCGTTCCGTCGCCGTCGCCGTCCTGGAACGTCTCGCCGGGATCCAGCACGCCATCGCCCGACGTTCCTAGGATCTTCACCGGCGCGGAGTAGCCCCCGGCGGCAGCATCAAACCTACAAGCGTACAGGCCTGCACCGGTCGACGAACTGACGGCGGCGAAGGTGATGAGGTTCCCATCGTCGCTGATGCCGGCTTCACCGACAGCCGTGAACCCGTTGGCCGCTCCGGCGAGCATTTGCAGCCCGCCATTCATGCCCCAAGGCTCCGCAAAAACACGGTTGTCGTTTGTGGTCATCGCGTAGTAGCCATTGTCGGCCAGCATGGGCTGGATCGACAGGTCCCCGATGCCACCTCGCCCAACCAGATCGCCGTTGACGTTTGACGAGATGCGATTGTTCCCGGCATTGCGAACGATCGCCGTGAAATTCAACTGCCCAAGATTGTTGATACTCGAAGCGCTGTACAGGCCTTCGAAGGGAGACCAATAGTCCAGCGGTGATGGATAGACACCAGCCGTAGCCGGATTCAGGAAGAACCACAGCGGTGCACTAGCCCCTGCCGGAAGCCCCGTGGCGGCCAGGGCCTTCGGCAAGCCCGGCGGATTCGTAGCATCCGCATTCCATGTCTCAAGGTAAGTCAGAGGCGCGGTCAAGATCTGTCCAAAGGGGAATCCGACCTGAATCGAGGCGTTCAAGCGGCGGCGGGCGAGCACGTCGTTGGTGTTGTTGATCTGGACCTCGCCGAAAATCGCTTGCGTGCCGGGCACCGATTCGTTCACGCCTTGATTCGGATACATGAAGACTCCGTTCATCAACGGAGTCAACTGTTCGGTCATCGGTCGATACGCGTAGATATTGTCCGCCAACTCGCCGGCGCTGTTCCTCGATTCACCCACGAAGGCGATGTAGTCGTTATCGTTGATCGACGGGCCCTGCCCTAGACTGTTGAAGTTGAACGGGGTGCCCGCGCCTGTCTGGGCAATGACATCGAGTTCGTAGACCCCGCTTAGGCAGAGCCGCTGCTCTAGGTGCTCGAAGGCCAGTCGAACGCGTTGAACGGCGACCGGACGGGAGTGCTTTTGGCAACGCCGCGGACCGACGCGCCCATCGCCGTTCACGCGGCTCTGTTTCCACCGACCGCTAGCGTTCTCATGGAACTGGATCGCTTTGGATTGTGCGTTCGCAAAGAGCCTGCCCAGTGGTTCCAGTGAGACGAGGAAGCTCCGCATCGCAATAGCCCTTTCTCGTGAACTGAGTTGGTCGGGGTTGTCAAGACAGAAAACGAGGTTGCTTAAGATGGATTCTGAGGATGGGGTTGGGGCGTCGCGGAGTGAGCGTAGCGACGCGACGCCCCTACCCGCGAACTGCCGTGCAATTCTAGCCCCTCAGCCCGTCGCCTGGTACACATTCCAAGGGGTGCGATCCCAAATTGTGTCAGTGCTAGCACTAAACCATTTGGCTGCTAGCA
>CAZAQY010000418.1:0-5163 GCA_964486845.1 uncultured Pirellulaceae bacterium | reverse complement strand
CGCAGCAGGCTGGCGTTTTCGCAAGTGCAGCCGCCCTGCATCGACGTGCTGACCACCCGGTCCAGGGCTCTCCGTAGTCCGTCCAGTCGTCGATGCCGATGACGAGATCCGTCAGGCCGTCGCCGTCGAAGTCGACGTACCGCCACATGTTTCCGCGGACTTTGTTGGGATGCACGTTCGCGGCCAGCGGCAGCGCGACCGGCCGGGCCAGCCCGGAGTGGGCAAAGTCCGGGTATTCCTTGCCCGGCGTCAACACGCGCGGTTTTCCGTCCACGAAGCTCACCTGAGCGTTGATCATGCCGTCGCTGAGCCTGCGGCCCGGCTTGAAGACCGGCATCTTCTCCTTCGAGCCCGGGTGCTCGTAGACATAAACGCCGTTGTAGGGCACATCTTCCTCGTTGATGACCATGTCCATCCGCCCGTCGCCGTTAGCGTCCATCGGCAGCGGCCACGCCCACAGCCCGGCCCCCAGATCGACGACCAGGCCGGGATGGTTGTACTTCAGCCGCTCGAGTTTTGAATCCTGCGCAGTCGCGGCAGTGCGCGAACCGAGAAACGGCAAACCGGCCAGCAGGAGGCCGAACAAGAGCGTCGTCTGTTGGTGCATGACAAGTCCTTTCCCCTGTTTTTTTGGCAAGGATACCATCCGCGGTGGCATTGCGTAAGGCGATGCAGTATCTTGGAGGACCTGCCAGCGACTTCCTTCCGTTGACCTGTTTTGGGAGCCCACCTTCATGAGACGCCATCTGCTCGGCATCGTTGCCTGCTTCCTGAGCACCACCCTCTTCGCTGCGGACCCGCCCGCGCCCACGTTTCGCGCCGGGGCGGCCACGAGCAACATCACGCCGGCATTGGGTTCGGCAATCATCGGCGGTTTTTTGCCCTTTCCCGCCACGAACGTCCACGACGAGCTGCACGCGCGGTGCCTTGTGCTCGACGACGGGAAGACGAAGCTGGCGCTGGTGGTCGTCGACCTGCTGGGCTTCCATTACATCGTGAGCCACCAGGCGCGCAAGCTCATCGAGGAGGAGACGGGCATTCCGCCGGCGAAGGTGTTGATCTCGGCCGTCCACACCCATTCGGCCGCCAGCGCCCTGGGCGAGAAGCACTTCGACTTCCCGCAGGAGATGGATAAGTACCAGGCCTTCGTCGCCCGGCGGATCGCCGACGGAGTCAAGTGCGCCGACAACCGGTTGCGCCCGGCGCAGCTCGGGTTCACTACTGCCGAGGCGCCGGAGCACGTCTTCAACCGCCGTTGGTTCATGAAGCCAGGCACCATTCCGCCCGGTCCCTTCGGCACCATCGACCAGGTGAAGATGAATCCAGCGGCGGGCAGCCCGGACCTGGTCAAGCCGGCCGGGCCGACCGATCCCACGGTGTCGATTCTCGCCGTGCGTGAGCCTGATGGCCGGCCGATTGCCGTGTACTCCTGCTATTCGCTGCACTACGTGGGCGGCGTGGGACACGGTGACATTTCGGCCGACTACTACGGCATGTACTGCCAGCGCCTGGAGCGTCTGCTGCAGGGCGACCAACAGGATCCGCCCATGGTGGCCATGATGGCCAACGGGACCAGCGGCGACGTGAACAACATCAATTTCCGCCAACCCCGGCCGCCCAAGAAACCGTACGAGCAGATGCGGTTCGTGGCCGAGGACCTGGCCGCGAAGGTCCAGGCGGCCCTGGCCAAGGTCCAGTACTCTGACCGGCTGACCCTTGCCGCAAGCTACCGCGAGCCGGTGATCGCCACACGCCGGCCGAGCGCCGAGCAGCTGGCGTGGGCCAAGGAAACGCTGGCCAAAGGCGGCAAGCCCGACATTCCCTACGTCTACGCCCAGCGCTTTGAAGCCCTGGCCCGCGGTGCGGCCTCGGTCCCGACGCCGCTGCAAGTGCTGCGGATCGGCGACGTGTGCATCGGCAGCTTGCCGAACGAGATCTTCTGCGAGATCGGCCTCGAATTCCGCCAGCGGAGTCCCGTGCAGCCGGCCTTCCTGGTCTCCCTGGCGCACGGCTATTTCGACTACCTGCCGACGCCGAAGCAGCACGAACTGGGCGGTTACGAGACCTGGCTTTGCACCAACCGCTTGGAGCCGAAGGCCTCGGAGAAGATGCTCGACGCCCTGCTGGAAATGGCGGCCGAGGTGCGCCCGACCGCTGCCAAATAGCCTCGCCTGCCCCATCCAACCTCATGCCTTGAACGACCGCAGACTACAGGAGATTCTTGCCATGAAATCGTCGGTGCTCGCCCTCGTTGCCTGTTCCTTGATTGCCACGACGCTGTGCGCGGCCGAGCCGGCGCCCGGATTTCGGGCCGGCGCGGCGACCAGCGTAATTACGCCGCCGTTGGGGCGGCCGATCGTCGGCAATTTCATCGCCCCCCTGTCGACGAACGTACACGATGAACTGCACGCCCGGTGCCTCGTGCTCGACGACGGCAAGACCAAGCTCGCCCTGGTGGTCCTCGATCTGCTGGGCACGGAGGTGGGCCTATGCGCCGAAACGCGCGGCCTGATCGAAAAGCAGCTTGGGATTCCAGCGAGCAACGTGCTGATCTCCGCCGTGCATACGCATTCTGCCAGCAGCCCCGGCGGCAAGGCGCCCGCCGCCGCTGAGCCGGAGTACGAGAACTACCGCGCCTTTGTCGTGCAGCGGATCGTCGACGGCGTGCGCTGTGCAACGAACCGGCTGCGTCCGGCGCAGTTGGCGTGCCTGACCACTCAGGCGCCGGAGCACGTGTTCAACCGGCGCTGATTTCTCAAGCCCGGCACCATGCCGCCCAATCCCTTCGGCGGGATTGACCAGGTGAAGATGAATCCAGCGGGCGGCAGCCCGAACCTGGTGAAACCCGCCGGTCCGACCGATCCCACGGTGACGATCCTGGCCCTGCGCGAACCGGACGGGCCGCCGATCGCCGTCTACTCGACCTATTCGTTGCACTATGTGGGCGGCGTGCCCAAGGGCGATATCTCGGCCGACTACTACGGCGTGTACTGCGACCGGCTCGAACGGCTGCTCGGCGGCCACGAGCAGGATCCGCCGCTGGTGGTCCTGATGGCCAACGCTTCCAGCGGCGACATCAACAACATCAATTTCCTCCAGCCGCGCCCTCCCAAGAAGCCCTACGAGCAGATCCGCTTCGTGGCCCACGACCTGGCCGCCAAGGTGCAGGCGGCACTCGCCACGGCCGACTATCAGGACCACGTGACGCTGGCGGCCCGTTTTCGGGAGCGAACCATCGCGCGTCCCCTGCCGACGGCCGAACAGATCGCCTGGTCCAAGGAGCGGTTGACGAAACCGGGGCCCAAACCCGACCAGGTCGACCTCTCATGGAGCTATGCGCAGCGGGTCCGGGACATGGCCAAGGATGAGGCGGAGGTCTCGGTGCCGCTGCAAGTCCTGCGCATCGGGCCGGCGTGCATCGGCACCATGCCCGGCGAGCCGTTCTGCGAGATCGGTTTGGAGTTCCGCCAGCGGGCGGCGATGCAGCCCGCTGTGCTCGTTGAATGGGCCCACGGCGGCTTTGGCTACATTCCCACCGCCCAGCACTTTGAATGGGGCGGCTATGAGACCTGGCTCGGCTCCTGCGCTTTCGAGCCGCATGCCTCGAAGAAGCTGCTCGACACGCTGCTGGAAATGGTGGCGGAGGTTCGCGACGTGAAGTGATCGCGTACGGCGAATCGATCACTCCGAGCAACTAAGCGGTTCCTGTTCTTCTCCAACAACAGCTTGCGATCGTCGCGGATCCTGGCAACAATTCCGTGACCAGATGCGGCTGATCAGCTACGCTGATCTATGGAACCGCCAGTTCGGCGGCACAAGCCAATAGACCAGGCGGAGCGAACTTCCACCGAGGGCCGAAACTTTACCATACACAATTCTTTACGACGGGCACCGCCATGCATCCAGCCACCGTGTTTCCAACTTGTCTGGGATTATTTTCCTTGCTCCTCGGGCTGTCGCCGGGCGCGTTGGCCGCGGAACCCGAAACGCCGGCTCCCTATGTCGTCTTTCTCGGCACCGGCGCGGCGGACATCCAGCGGCCGGAGACGGATCCCTGCGACAATTGCACCTACGTCCGGCAGCACGGGGGGCGAAACGCGCGGCGTTATTCGTCGCTGTTCGTTTCGGCGGGCGTGCTGATCGATTACTCGGTGACCGGACGGAAGGGCCTTGAATCGGCGGGGATCGCTCCCGCGGCGATCGACCATCTCCTGATCACCCATTCGCACGGCGACCATTGCGATCCGGCGGCGATCGTGGCCTTGGCGCGCGAGAAGAACAAGCCGCTGTCGCTGGCCGGCAACGCCAACACGGTGGCCCGGATCGAGGAGCACCTGAAGACCCTGGACGCCGACCAACGGCCGGCGCTCACGCTGCAAACCGTGAAACCGGGCGAGGAATTTGCGCTGGGGCCGTGGCGAGCCAAGGCGCTGGCCGCCAACCACATCCCCACGGAAGACGCCTTGCTGTACGTTCTGCGTGGGCAGCACAAATCGCTGCTTTACGCCACGGACACCAGTTGGTTTCCCGTCGGCACGTTTGCGGCGTTGGGCGCGGAGCGTCTCGACCTGGCCATTGTGGAAGGAACGTTTGGCGAACAGACGCAGCCCAACCTGCTGGTCGGCCACATGAACTTTCCTTTCGTGCGTCTGATCCGGCAGTTGCTGGTGGAAAGCAAGCGGCTCAAGCCCGGCGGCCGTTTCTTCGTGACCCACCTGAGCCTGCATTTCTGCGAGCCCTACGACCTGCTCGCGCCGCGTCTGGCGGCCGAGGACATCGTGGTCGCCTACGACGGACTGCGGGTGGACTTGTAAAGCCGGCAGCCGGGACCAAGCCGGTTTGATTGCCTGGCAAGGACAAGGAGCATAGGCAAGAACCTGGATGGCCTCTACGCCTCCAGCGGAACCTACCTTCCTTCCGAGCGGGCCGCGAAGGGCGGCGGATACGGCGCCGTCATTCAGAGCAATGTGGTCGGTCCCGAAGGCGGGCAGATGCCCGTGGAAGAAACCGTGAAGATGATCAACGCCGTGTGGTGACCGGTCCGTAGACGCTGAGGTATCACATCGGGACAAATGAGACCCAATTTCTGCCGTTTCCTGCCGCGCATAGGAGAAGAAATCATGAGCACATCCTGCGACTCAGCCAGGAGTCGGCACCGCTCGC
>CAZAQY010000417.1:0-5167 GCA_964486845.1 uncultured Pirellulaceae bacterium | reverse complement strand
CTGTGAGCAGATTGCCGGCTTTTACGCGCCCAATGTGACATTTTCTGGCAATGCCCTCGCTCTCGTAGATCAGGTGACGGGCCATTTCAACAATCAACCGGTGTTCGTCACACTCGACAACGTCAATGCCGGCGGGACCAGCGAGGGAGCCATGGGGGTTATGAATTCGACAAATCCGACCGACGAGGCACAGACTACTCTGAACGTAGTTTCCGGCTACAACTTCTTCGGCTTCTCGTACGCGCTTTCCGGCGACCCAGGCACCGTCTCCGTGTATTCTGGAAGTAATGGAGGTGGTACGCTTCTGTATGAGGTTGATTTGGAATGGACCGACAACGAGGGTGAATGGGATAGTTGGAGACGGTTAACGACCGGCCCATTGCCGAGCAACATCGGGTCGATCGTCTTGTACGTCCCTCGAGGGGACCTGAATCTCTTTGACGATTTTGAGTTCGGAACCCTAACGGATGGCGATGGCAATGTCCCGGAGCCGGCGACCCTTGCCATTTGGTCATTGCTTGCGGTGACGGGATTGGGGGCGGGGTGCGTCCGAAGAAGGAAGAGCGCGTAGCGTTGCTCGAACTATTTCGCTTCTCTGGGCGTTGGCGCTGCGGGGCCGCCGATCAGTTCTCTTGCGGGGTGCGCGACATCAACCAGCCCGTCGCGCACTAAAAAACGTCACGGCGACAGCCTTCAGCCAAAGTGCGCGGCTTCTGGTTCACGCCAGGGCGAATCCATTCGGGCGATCCGCGCCCCGCCACGCCGTCTAGGCAACACTGCTGCAGGCGACAAGCTTGTCTTCGTGAGCAGACCCACCCGACTTTAGTCGAAGTTCGTGCCGGGGTAGTAATTCGCGGCCGTGGGGTTCTGCCACCACGGGTACGTCTTCGTGAACGATGCATTCCCGGGGGCGTTGGCTCGTTCTCCCCGCGAGGTCATCAGCACGGCGTAGATCCCGTAGTTGACGTTATCACGCATGAAACGGACTGAGCCGTCGCAAAGGGCGACAAGGAATCCACCTGGGTGGGAACTTCCCGGGCGACCCCACCGAACATCGCTGTCGAACTGTGTTGGAGTCAGTTGACGCACACTCCGATTCAGACCGAAAGCGAGCGCTGGAGGTGTCGCGTCGAACAAAGGATCGTACGCGGGGTCAAGCGGAGACGGCACGGGCGTGCTGAGGTTCGCCTTCTGATAGCCCTCCGGAAACCAGAGCATCTGGGAGTAATGCTGCTTCGGTGCCAGCAACCACCCATGCACGTTGGGATTCTCAGACAGCATCAGGGTGTTCGACGTGCCATCGTACTTCGCAATCTCGTCGATTCTGATTTTATCTTGCCCCTTGTCTCTGGCGAACTTCGGTAGCGGGGCCTGGTCCACAAACACCCCGTTCGCGAGCCAGTCGAAGTTAGCGTAAATCAGCAGGGAACTCATCCGGTTCGCCCGCCCGCCGTTGACGACGTAGCTGAGGGGGAAGTCCGGGGACTCGAAGATGGCCTGGCTGGGGCACTTCAGAACGGGGATCGGGGTCGGTTCCGTGGGCAGGTCTCCGTTGCGGATTTCCAACTGCAGCGACGCTTGCTCCAGTTCGCCCAGGATCGGGTACACCCAGCCCAATTTCTCGAGCGTCGTGACCGCCGGGTCAGGGTCTATGTCGACCTCTGACCGCGATGGCGGCATGTGTCCTTTGGCGGTGGCGTAGTTCACGATGGCCATGCCGCATTGGCGGAGGTTGCTGGTACACTGGGACCTGCGGGCGGCTTCCCGCGCCATTTGGACGGCTGGCAACAGCAGCGAGACCAGCACGCCGATAATCGCAATCACTACGAGCAATTCAGTAAGCGTAAAGCCGGATCTACGTCGGGCAAACATGGTCGAGCCTCCAGCACCCATCAGACGAGGGGAAATAAAAACGGCACCAAGGGAAAAAAAGGATTCCGCTACCGTCATTTTGGCAAGTCCGAACGGAATTGTCGAGTACAAGACCCGCCCGGAACGAAATTTCCTTGAACTCGCGCCGTCCCGCCCCCCCATTTTGCAGTGCGTTGCCCGGTCACCGCACGTTTCTCAAGGTCCGGGGTCAGGTGGTTCAAGGTTCAAAACTGGCGGCTAAGCGTCGTTCGAGAAATAACTGTCCAGTGTTTATTGCTGATCATCACACGGAGTGTGATGGCTACTTTGACGAGGCGACAGTTATTTCTCGAACGGTGCTAGCGGCCAAACCAAAGGCAATTCGGTTCCCCCGCCACTTTTGAACTTTGAACCACCTGACCCCAACAGCGCATTTCGGTAGACTTGGACACGACGCCCAACAGAAATTGTAGCCATCACACTCCGTGTGATGATCAGCCAAAAGCACTGGACCGTTATTCCTCGAACGACGCTCACCTCCTCGCCCAAGCAACAGCCAGGGTTCACCATGCAACTCCATCTGTACGAATTCGATCTGCCGCTGCGGCACGTGTTCACCATTTCCCGCGGATCGGTCGCGGTCCAGAAGACGCTGATCGTGGACCTGGAAGAGGACGGCCTGCACGGCTACGGCGAAGCGACGGCCAATCCGTACTACGGGGCCACGATCGAGAACATGGCTGCGGCGCTGGCCGGCGTGCGGGCGGACATCGAGCGCTGGTCGCCCGGCGACCCGGCCGAATTCTGGGACGCGATCCACCCGGCGCTGCGCGAGCACCCGTTCGCCCACTGCGCCCTGGACCAGGCCGCCCACGACCTGTGGGGCAAGAAGGCCGGCGCGCCGGTGTATCGCCTGTGGGGCCTGAACCTCGACAACCTGCCCGCCAGCAACTATACGATCGGCATCGACTCGATCGACAAGATGGTCGCCAAGCTGGAGGAGTTTCCCGGCTGGCCCGTGTACAAGATCAAACTCGGCACAGAGCACGACTTGGAGATCGTCCGGCAATTGCGCCGGCACACGGACGCCGTGTTTCGCGTCGACGCCAATTGCGGCTGGACGGCGGACGAGACGATCCGGAACGCGGCCGCCTTGCGGGAGCTGAACGTCGAGTTCATCGAGCAACCGCTGCCGGCGGAGGCCCTCGACCAGATGCCGCGAGTGCGGGCCGAAAGCGTGCTGCCGATCATCGCGGACGAAAGCTGCGGGGTGCCGGAGGACGTGGCACGCTGCCACGGCTGCTTTCACGGCGTGAATATCAAGCTGGTCAAGTGCGGCGGCCTGACGCCGGCGCGGCGGATGATCGCCCAGGCCCGCCAGCTGGGCCTGAAGGTGATGGTCGGCTGCATGACCGAGTCCACGGTGGGGATCTCGGCCATCGCCCAGCTGTTGCCTCAGTTGGATTACGTGGACATGGACGGGGCCGTGCTGTTGGCGCAAGACATCGCCACCGGGGCGACGGTCCAGCGCGGCGTCTGCCAGTACCCGCAACAGGACGGCAACGGCGTCCAGTTGACCGCCACACCGCTGCGGACTCTGGCGTAAGCGGTTGCCATCGGGTAGTATTCCTGCTGTTTCACAAGGGCTCCGCTCCGTCATTTTTCTGTCACCCATTTTTCTGTCAACTTCTTCGCGAATCACGAGGACTGTCCTTGATGCCCATGTTTCTGCGTTTCCTGATCTGCGTCGCCGGCCTGCCATGCCTGGCGTCGATGAGTGCCCCGGCCCAGGAGTGGACGCGTTTTCGCGGTCCGAACGGGATGGGCCTGAGCGACGCCACGAACCTGCCCGGCGTCTGGACCGAAGCGGACTACAACTGGCGGGTCGCGTTGCCTGGCCAAGGGCACTCGTCGCCCGTGCTGTGGGGCGACAAGATTTTTCTGATGAGTGCCGAGCCCGAGACGGCGACGCGTTACGTGCTGTGTCTGTCCGCCGTCGACGGGCGCGAACTTTGGCGGCGGGAGTATGCCTCCCAGACGCATCGCATGCACGTGCGGAACACGTACGGCAGCAGCACTCCGGCCGTCGATGCCGAGCGCGTTTACGTGGCCTGGTCCACGCCCGCGCGCTTGACCTTGCTGGCCTTGGATCACAACGGCCAAGACGTGTGGGACCTCGATCTGGGGCCGGTGGTCAGCGAACACGGCTTCGGCACGTCGCCCATGCTGTACCAGGACCTGGTCATCCTGTCGAACAGCCAGCAGGCGGAAGAGTTGGAGCCGGGCCAGCAGCCGGGCGACAGTGCGATGCTGGCCTTCGAGGCCCGCACGGGCAAATTGCGTTGGAGCCAGCCGCGCGTGTCCAGTCGCGTCTGCTTCTCGACGCCCTGCATCTACCAGCCGGCCGGCAAGCCGCCGGAACTGGTCTGTACCAGCACCAGCGACGGCGTGTTCAGCCTGGACCCGCGGACCGGCCGGGAGAACTGGAAAACGCCCGGCACGCTCAAGCTGCGCGTGGTCAGTTCGCCGCTGATCGCCGAGGGCTTGATCTTCGGCAGCGTCGGCTCCGGCGGCGGGGGAAACGGGGTGACTGCCGTGCGGCCCGAACCCACGCCGGAAACCGCGTACTCGCTGAAACAGAACGCTTCGTACGTCCCGACGCTGGTCGCTCGGAACGGTTTGTTGTTCATGTTCAACGACCGGGGCATCGTCTCGTGCGCCGACGTGCGAACCGGGGAGATCCGCTGGCGCGAGCGGTTGAGCCGCGGCTTTTCCGGTTCGCCGGTGATCGGCGACGGCAAGGTGTACATCATCGACGACGAGGGGGTTGTCCACGTTCTGGCCGCTGCCGATCAGTACCAGTTGTTGGGCAGCCATCCGTTGGGCGAACCCAGCCGCAGCACTCCGGCGATTGCCGGCGGACGGCTGTACTTCCGCACGCTGTCGCACCTGGTTTCCGTGGGGGGCAAGAAACCGTGACGCGGCCGAGCGGCAACAACCCAAGAAACGCGGCTTGTGCGGACAAGCCGGGATTCGGAAGACAGGCGAGGTATCCGTTGTGTGGAACATCATCATCGGCATTCTGTTGATCGTCGCGGGGCTCAGCGGCCGGTTTGCCCTGATCGGGACCGGCAGCAGCAAGGCGTTGGCGGCCGTGGGAGCGGGGATCCTGATTTGGGGCATCGTCCAAGTCGCCCGGCGCCGGTGACGGGGTTCGAGGGGCGGCGATTGGAGTATGTTGCGGATTTGGGATTTGAGATTTGAGATTTGAGATTTGAGATTTCAGATTTCAGATTTGAGATTTGAGATTTCAGAT
>CAZAQY010000416.1:0-5174 GCA_964486845.1 uncultured Pirellulaceae bacterium | reverse complement strand
AGGTGCTGGTCGACCGCACCGTCGACCTGGTCAAGTCGCTGTGGCCGGAGCCGAAGCGCTGAGCAGCTTGGACACACGGCGTTACGGCGAACTGGGTCTGGGACCGCGACAGGTTGGGGTTTCTGGAGAACAATCGCTGGTGTTGCATCGAGCAGTACGTACGGCTGAATACGCCGGGCCAGCCGGACGGCGTCCTGCGCGGGTGGGTGGACGGTCAACTGGCCTTTGAGAAGACGGACGCGCGGTTTCGTGCCGTCGACCGGCTGAAGATCGAAGCGGTGTGGATCAACGTCCATCTGGGCGGCACTTGGACGGCCGAGCAGGATTATCACCTGTACCTGGACGAGGTCGTGATCTCGAAACAGCCGATTGGACCGCTGGGCCGGGAGAAGTGACAACCCACGGCCGCCAAGCGATCTTGGAAGAGGACGATGGCAAGGAACGGACAAACATTAACGCGAAAGCGTCTCCTGCTGGTGCCGTCGCCGTCATGGCCGTGCTATAATGATGGCGAAAAGGCCGCTTCTGAACACGAAGGAGGCATGCCGTGAAAACTGCGGAGGTCATTGAACTCCAGGGCACGCAGGCAATTAAGCTGCCGGAGGATTTTCGTTTCGACAGCGAGAGTGTCTGGATCAGCAGGCAGGGCGACGCGGTGATTCTCCAGCCGATGAAGAAGGCCCCCTGGCCTGCCAAGTTCTTCGAGGACATCCGGATTGACGATCCGGCGTTCTGCCGGCCCGACCAAGGGCAGACGCCTCCGGCCCCCCTGCTGAGCTGATGCTCACATTCGCCATGCTGTACCTCCTCGACACCAACACCTGCATTGCCGCCATGCGGAATCATCCGCTCGTGGTTCAGAGAATGGCCGCGCAGTCGCCGGGGGACTGCGCCATTTCGGCGATTACCGGCTATGAACTCCACACCGGCGTGGCAAAGTGCGTAAATCCGGCTAAGGAACGTGCGAAAGTGGACCTGCTGCTGTCTGTCCTGAGCGAATTGCCCTTCGACGCCGATGCCGCGCGTGAAGCAGCCCGAATTCGCGCGGCATTGGAGTCGCAGGGAAGCATGATCGGTCCTTACGATGTCCTCCTGGCTGGCCACGCCATCGCCGCAGACCTGACGTTGGTTACAGACAACACCGGGGAATTCACGCGTGTCGCCGGTTTAGCCGTCGAGAACTGGAAGGTGCCGGCCCAACCGTGAAGGGATCGATACGAGCCTCTGGACCGACGCGTTAGACGCCGAATGTGTCGCCGCCTCGTAGACTTCCGGATACTGAAACGGGGCTAGGAGGCGTCAGTCTCTTCAAGCTGGCTTGTCTTCTCCACTCCAGACAAGAGCTTGCTTGCCACGACATAGCGGTGCCCGACCGTAAACGGCCAAGGTTTTCCGTTCGACGTCTTCTTGTCGTTCTCAATAGGATGAGGGAGTTTGATCGCATCAGGGGATCCAGGTGGAGCGAGGAACATGACCTTGTATGACTTGCCGTCCTGCCGGGCGACTCCTCTCTTCTTTGATTCGCGCAGAAGAGAAATGAGACGATTCCGGGTCTCCAGCGAGAGGTTCGGATCGCTGAGAATATCCGCTTCCCTCCAGGACACGGATTCGACGGATTCCGGAATGCGCGGCACGTGGGGTTGGATCTTGCGATCAGAATAGAAAGCGACATGCGTCGTTGGCTCAAACCTGCGATTGGCTTGGCAAATGTACGCGGACACGCTCATGTATTCCTCGTACGCATTCCTGGCGGGAAGCACAAGGACCTTTTCGGAAACACCGTGTGGAGGTGGCTCCGTTTCCGCCCCAAAGCATGCGACAACATCCGCAGTTGTCAAGCACGGACAATCCGCAGCAGTCCGCATGTATTTGAGCAAACAGGCTACCAGCGGACTATTCGGGTCCGAAATCTGCGCTTGGCGAATTCGATTGACAGCATTCCTGCGCGCGATCTGGGCTTCTTGTTGCTGTTCTTCTTCTCTTGCTCGCTTCCGATGGCTGGCCTCTTCCTCGGCAAACGGAGCCAACATGCCGTTCAAGACAGACTCCCTTCCGATGGCCGCCAGGAAACGCGCAAGACCGCCACTCTCCGCCCCCAACACAGCCTCCGCAACCAGCTTTTCTTCGGGCAAACCTCGTATGTCATTGTTGTACAGGCGCCATTCCCGCCCGTTCGTCAAGACCACCCATTTCTTCCCGTTTTGATTCGCGTAGTTCAACGCTTGAACAGCGTGAGAGTCCTCCAGGTCAATATTCCAAGCTTTCGCTTCGAGAAAGAAGCTGTGCTCTTCATCCTGGGGCAGAACGGTGTAGTCCGGGAATTTGCCTGCATGATCTGCGTTCCGCGAGAGAATCTCCCTGGGCGCGTATCCGGTTGACCGCAAGAGCGGGAGGATCACCCAATCGCAGGTGCTTGACTCATTTGGAGGTGGATCATCGAAGAACTGAACCGCTTGCGCAATGGCGTCTTCAATCCACATGGCCTGTGGCCCCTTGCTCTGTCTGATTATGGCGCTCATCTGACGATGAATGGAAGAGTCCGTACATCTACTCGTGGAGGACCTGGTGTTTCACCGACAGACGCGATTCTACACCGTGCAACTGTTGAATCAAGACGGAACGCGGACGCTGTCGGAGGCTGGTTCAAAGCTTTCTGGGTTTTGTGGCTGATCAGGCCCCAATCCAGGGGTGTGCCGTCGAAGGTACGCATCGCCTGAGGCGGACAAGCGTTGGTGAGCAGCAAATCTGGATCAGGGATCCTCTCTTGTCGGCCAAACGCCCTTCGCGAAGTACCGGACGTCGTCAAACTCGGCGATGGCGGCTAGTTTCGAGTCGTCCTTCGTGCCTCCCAACGGCGCTGCGACGCTGCTCAATCAGACATTCTGCGAACCGTGGGGAATGGCGGTCGCGGCGAGCGATTCGATCAAACAGCCGTCGAAGTAGTAGTCGATCCGGTGGGGCGTGAACCCGCAGCCCCACACGTGGAACTCGGCGGCCAAGTCCGGCGTCGTGATCCGCCTGTGCCCGTAGCTGACGTGCCGTCCGGCCGGGTCTCCAGGGATGCAGTTTGACCGAGTAGCGCGTCCGATTCACCGAACCCTGCCCGCACACGTCGATTCCTCGTCGAACCCGTAGCCATCGGCGACGCTCTGGGCTAAAATCAACCCGGGGATTGCAGATTTTCAGCCCATCCCCGTGGCGCAACTCCCTCGAAGGCAAAGACATGATTGCCAAGGCCGTAGGAACCATTGACGGCGACGTAATCCGCCTGGATCAGCCGTTGGGCCTGCCCCGTGCCAGCCGGGTCGAACTCACGATAACGCCACTTGGTGTTTCTCACGGCGGATGGGACGAATTCATGGACGATCTGGAACGGCTCTGTGATGAACAGCCGGTCGGTTCTGGTGGAAAACGGTATACGCGGGATGAGCTTCATGAACGCCGTTGATACGAACGTCTTGCTGTACGCGGTGGACGAAGACGAACCTGCCAAGCGAAAGCGGGCTCGTGAGTTTCTTCGGCAGCTTGGGCGCAGCGATGAGCCGCTGCTCATGTGGCAAGTGCTGGGGGAATTCCTGGCCGGACTGAGGCGTTGGGCTACAGCCTTTCCCACTGGGACAGCCTGTTGCTCGCAGCCTGCGCGACCGCGGGTGTCGATACGCTCTACAGCGAGGATATGGACGACGGGATGACCTACGACACGGTCAAAGTGGTGAACCCGTTTGCGGGTGCCTGACACGCCTCGCCGGCATCTGCAGGTTCACCGTTATGACCGGTGACACTCCCTCGGCCCTCATGGACCAAGTCTACTCGCACCGGGAGTTGCTCGCTCTGCGGGGCTCGAAATACCGGACGTAGTCAAACTCGGCGACAGCGGGCAGTTTCGAGTCGTCAACGGACTTCGTGCCGCCCAGTGGCGCCGCGACGCTGGTGAGCCAGATATTCTGCCGGCCATGCGGAATGACGGTCGCGTCGAGCGATTGGACCAACCGCCAGTCGAAGTACCAGTCGATCCGCTGCGGCGTGAACTCGCAGCCCCACACGTGGAACTCGGCGGCCAAGTCCGGCGTCGTGATCCGCTTGTGCCCGTAGCTGACGTGCGGGCCATGTTTCCAGCGATGCAGGTTCAGCGAGTAGGACGTGCGGTTCACCGAATCCTGCTCGCACACGTCGATTTCTTGCACCGCCGCTGCTTCGTCCGCCGCCTTTCGCCAGTCGTGCCGCATCATCCAGAACGACGTGTGCCAGCCGGCTCCGGGAGGGCAACGGAACCGGGCTTCGTAGTAGCCATACTGAAAAGTGTCGCGGCTGATCACGCCGCCCGCCGTGTACTCGAACTCGCCCTGCTTTTGCTTCTTCAAGGCCAGACGCAGACAACCGTCCGCCACGGAGACATTTTCGGCACGCTGCACGCTCCAAAAACGGGTGTCGATGCGATACGTCCACTTCCCCGTGTCCAACCGGTCGCCGTCGAATTCATCATGCCACGTCAGCCGGTAGCCCGAACCGATGGGCGATGTTGGATTCAATTCATCGGCGTGCGATCCAGCCGGCCACGCAAGCAGCAGTCCCAGGACCAACGCTTGATTGACGGATCGCTTGGTCATGGCGGTTTCTCCTTCAGATCCTGGCTGAAGCCGAACTGCACTTCGGTTGAGCGGCTCGATTGAATGACGAGACCCTAGATCATCAGCCCAGCAAGTTCGTCATCAGTTCGTCGGGAATACGGGCGGCGTAGACATGGTCCTGGCCGGTGCGGTTGGAATTGAAAATGACCCACTTCAAGTCGGGCGTGACGTAGGGGTGCGGGTGGGTGTTCTGACTGCGGGTCGGGGATGTCTTGGACTCGCAGATCACCGCCGCGCGTTCCGCCTGCGTGCTACCGATGACGATCTTGTACGGCGGTTGCCAATCGTCGGCCGAGAAAATCCGCCCACAGCGGCTGGCGCCGACGTGATTGAAGCGGTAGCCACGGGCGACCACGCGGGGCGGTTGCCCGACACGGATCGCCAGCAAGTTCCCCTTCTCGGGACGGAACTCGCCGCTGGCCGATACGGACAACAGCATTTCGCCTGTGGTCCCGATCCAAGCTTCGTGGCCCGTGCATGGTGTGGTGTGCGGCGTGCCGACGGCCAATTCCGTCCGGCGGCCTTCGGGCACCGACAGCACGTACA
>CAZAQY010000415.1:0-5246 GCA_964486845.1 uncultured Pirellulaceae bacterium | reverse complement strand
GGGTTTTCGGTCAAGATCAGTTTCTTGACTGGAACATTTCTCCTAAAGTGCAAAAGGACGCCAAACTCGACAAAATGATTGCCGGAACCGGATGTCCCCAGTTGCGACCAGGCCAAATCCTTTTTCTCTCTGGTGATCCTGGTGATCGACCAATCCTGGTCCATCACCGCATGGTCCTGCGGCTTCTCGTGGGTCGCCCCAACGCCGAACCGAGTTCCGCCTTCCAGAGCTTCCTTGAAGAGGTTGAAGTTGTCGTCCAGCGCAGAGGGCGGCATATCGAGGACCGACAGTTTCATGCGGCAAGCGATGTCCACGCCCACGGCATACGGGATAACGGCACCCTCCAAGGCCAGAACGCCGCCAATCGGCAGGCCGTAGCCGACGTGCGCATCGGGCATCAGGGCAGCACCAGCGGCCATCGGCACGCTGCACGCCTGGCGCATCTGGGCATGGGACGCCTCGTCGATTTCGCTGCCCCAGGTGCGATACGAGATCGGCTCGGGCCGCACGAATTCCCGGTCGGCGATCACGGCTTGGGCAAACTGGCCGAAGTGTTCGTCGGCAGTGAAGTCCTGGGGGCGCTCCAGGACATCCTTGATGGCCTGCTTGATTTGCTTGCCCCTCTTGTCCCCGGCTTTCATGGCCGACTGGATCGCCACAATGGCGCTCTTTACGCAATCTTCGGGGACGCCGAGTTTTTGAAGTTGGCGGCTGTTCATGTGAAAGTCCCAGGTTGTCAGGCAGAACCGCCTGCCTTGTCTGGCGGGCGGCTGCGTTTCTGGTCAGTCCCTAAAAATACCCGTCCCGCAGCGCCCCGTCAAAACCGGCCCTGCCGCAGGCAGCACTTCCTGAACCGCTTGCCGCTGCCGCACGGGCACGGGTCATTGCGGCCCAGCTTCTCTTCCAACAGTTTTTCGCCGTGGACGATCTGCACGCCCCGCTCGACGTTCGTCTCGGACGGGAAGCCTCGCCGTCGCTTGCTCATATTTTCGAAAAAATGGCTGGTCGTCGTGGTTGGGTCGCATGAGGCACCTTCTTCCTGGTTTGGGCGCAGTGGTACATCGGCAAGGACACGGCGGCGGGCCGGGAGGTTCAGAACAACTGAACGGGCACCAACTCCAACGTTTCCGTGTCGAAGACGGCGTACCGTCCGTCCAGCAAGGCATCGACCACGACGAAGTGACGGTTATCGTGCAGCCGCACCGGGCATTCGCCCTGCCATTCGGCGATTCGATCACGGCTGGCGAGCAGCCACCGGTGGTAGTGCCCGGCGAAGATCAGCCGGTGCGGCACGGCGGTGAAGATTTGATCCAGTCGCCCGTCGCTGTCTGGTGGCCCGTCAACAAACCAGAGATCGTGGATGTCTTCTGGATCGAGCCACGGTTCAACGTGGGCGAAGTAGCAACCATCCACTTCCAGCCGGGGCCGTAGGGTCGTCATGTATTCGATCACCGATGCAGGATACTTTGCCCGAGTTTTGTCTGACGGATTGTCGCACAGGCCGAAATCATGGTTTCCCCAGACGCCCACAGCCTGCGCCTCGGCCAACAAACGGCACGTTTCCTCGATCCGCTCGCCCGTCTCAAACACGTCACCGAGGACAACGACCCGATCCACCTGTTCCTGGCGGAAGCGATCCAAAGCCGCCCGCAGGAATTCGACGTGCTCGTGAATGTCGGCAAGGAGGCCGAGTCGCATCAGTTGTGCTCCGTCATTCTTGTCGATTGGCCATCCTCTGGCCAAAGGCAGGCTTGCCCGTGCCTTCATTCAATCGAGGTCATCCAGGGCCGCTTCAATCATGGTCCGCACCCAGGGCGTAAAGGACTGATCTTTGGCCAGGGCTTGCAGTTTTGCCCGGACCAGTTTTGGCGGCATGCCGGACAAGGTGCGGACGACTTCAAGAAGGTACGGACGTGTCGTGTTCGTGCTCCTCACCCTCCGCAGTTCGCCAAGCAGTACATCCACACAGGCTTCGGTCTCCACGGCGTGGAGATACCTGACGATGACGCTGCGTTTTTCCCAGTCGTCGCCGCAGGTCATGAAAAGTCCGACCAGGAAGACTGCCGCCTCGTCCCGTTTGAACTCGGCCATGTTGCGTAGCAGCCGCAAGGCCGAATCATACGTCTGAGGATCATCGCTCAGGGCCAGCTTCACCACTGGATCAATCGAACAATTCTCCGGGTCGCCAAAAGCGGCTTCCAGAACCTCTGGGAACAGACGCCTTGCAGGTCGCCGTGATTTCATTGGTCGTACCCCACAGATGATTTCCGGCCCTCCAGGAATTCTGCCAACCGCTCGGCGTCGTCCGTGCCGACCTTGATGACGCCTCGTCGTCGCCGAATCACCACGCAGTCACGGCCCCAAATGTTCCAGACCCAGCCGCCCCACGGGCTCCAATGAATGCCCCAGCCATCCATGATCGTCGTGCGTCCGATTTCGACCTCCCGCATGTCGTCGTACCGGATTCGTCGCCTGAACAGCGGCAATGGGCCGAACCAAATGGCCAGCCGCTCACCCTCGTCCGCCACGGTCAAGTGTTGGAACGAGTAGCCGAGAGCTGCCATCAGCAGGCCGGACAAAAACAAAATGGCGGGCAGAACCGGTTCGGCCCTCGTCACCCAGGCCACGGTGAAGAACAGGGCGGCAAGGGCGAACAGCAGCAGGAACCACGGTGCTTTCTGCGTGTGGTGGTAGGCAGGCTCGGTCATCAGGTTGGCTCCGGTTGTGACCCCTTCATCGGTAGCTTCGCTCATTTCCTGCGGATTCGAGTGTGTATTCCTTTCTCCGGCAATGTCTGGAACAGGAGAATCAACGGTGATACGAATGACCAGAGGACAACGGTCTGGAGCCATACGGCCATCGTCATCAGACGGCTATGAACGTTCCTGGTCTTGGCACTAGCCGGGTATTTCTTCTTCGAGAAGCCGTGGACGGCTTTTCGGACTGCACGTAGTTCGGAGAACGACGAAAATGGTGCTAGGCGGAGCCGTTCCTCGACCTGTCGTCTTTCGAGACGATTCCGCCAATACGACAAGAGGACCGACATCGGCCCAAACAGAAGTGCAAACCCAAACAAGTGCCAACCGATTCCAAAACGCCAAACACACAGTCCAAATCCAATCACGCCGACTCCGGCAACAACTTGCCGCACGGACCACTGTCTTTGTCGAACACGTTCGATCTCCGCATCTGATTCGAGCAACAGGATCAGCCGCTGAAAATAGTCCCACTCCGATTTTGACAGGCCCGCAAGGTGATCCTTGCAGTCGTCGTAGTGGAACCACAGAGAATCAACGACGAACTGCACCGTGTCATCCGAAGTTGCCTTGCGTACTTCGTTGATCTCCTCATCAAAGGCGAAAGCTGTAAGGGTCTCGTCCATGTAGCGACGGATTGTGTTCGCCAGGCGATTCCGAGCCTGACGGTCGATTCCGCTCGAACCGGACTCTGGCCTCGCTTCGCTTGCTTTTCCAGAGTCCGGCCCCATTCTGGCATGCACATATTCACGAAGGGAGAGCCGAGCCGGAGTATCAGCCACAGTGCTAGTCAGGTCTAATCTCCGCAGCAGAACGTCGGCATCGGAGCGCCCCGGATAGAAATCCTGAATCAATTCCCCGATTCGATCCTCCGGCCTGAACTGAAAAGCGTCCGTCGTGCGAAACCCGTGGGAACGAGCGAATCGCTTCAGGATCGACTCGACGACACGCATCTGTTCTGTGCCGTAAGTGGCCTCCCAGTCAGGCTGGGTGCTTTGACGTGCCCGGTATTTTGGCGGCAGGAAATCGGCATAGTGCTCAACACAACCGTTGACGAGGAAAACGACGCCTGCGGCAATGAGTCCTCCAGGGAATACAGCGAACCGAACCAAGAAGTCAGCACGTTGGAGCCAGTCCATCTGGAGAGCCAAGATCGAGCCGAAGAAGAGGATCGCACTCAGCCCCATGAGGCCCGTTGTCAACCATCTGTAGTTTCTACGACTCATTGCCAACATGGGGCAACTTTCTGTGCGGATTCCTGCTGCCAACAAGCAGCGGCCAGCCCCTACACGCCCTCCCACCACTTCCGCACCAAGTCCCGGCTCAGCAGCAGGTGGTCCCGTTCCGGTGCAAACACTTCCAGCGTGATCGTGCGGTCGTAGCCACTCGCCTTCAGCTTGCGGATGTGTTGCGGCCAATCCGTCGTGCTGCGGGGGATCGAGCCCAGGGGGAGATGCTGGTCGGCGCTGCCGTCGTTGTCGGACAGGTGGACATGGGCCAACTTCGGGCCGAGTCGGTCGAGGTACTCGTCCCATCGGTCGTAGCCCCGTTCCAGCTTGGCATGGCCGCTGTCCAAGTGGAACCGAAGCAGCGGCACGCCCTCCAAAATTCGTTCGATCAGTTCCAGTTGGTTCACGCCGCCGAACGGGGTGTGCTCCAGAACGATGGTCAGGCCGACCCCGGCTGCCTCGGCGCACAATGCCCCCAGGACTTCGCCATGCCACTCGACGATTTGCCGGTCGGTGAAGAATTTCGGCGGCTTGTCGAAGTGCGTGTTCATGACCGTGGTACCGATCCGGTGCGCCGCATCCAACGCTTTTCGAAATTCGCCGAGGCAGGCTTGCCGGATGCTGGCGAACGGCGAGGCCAGCGGTAGGTAGTACGCCGTGTGGGCCACCACACCGAGATTGTGGCCATCGAGTGCTGCACGGACTGCCGCTGCGTCGATCTGGTCGGGGGCAGCAGCCGGTGGTTCCAGGGTCAAGTCCACAAAATCGAATCCGTGGCTGCCGATCCAGTCGATTTCCGCCACTGGATCACGGGCCGGGTGGTTCATTGCGCCGATCTGCATGGGGATTCCTTGTCGTGCGGTCTGCGTGCAAAGTCATTTGGCATCCACCAGATCGTACACCCTCACGTAGTCCACGAGGAATTCGTCCGGCAGCTTCGCCTTGGTGATGTCGCCGCCCCACTTACCAATCTCGTCGCTCAGCAACATGTACTCCGGTACTTGGCAGACGCCGCCCGCCTTGCTGCGCCACGTTTCTTTGCCGTCCACGTAGAAGACGTATTCGTCCGGCAGCCAAAGCAGGCCGAAGGTGTGCCAGCCATCCATCACCCCAGGCACCTTGGCGACGTGGCCCTCAGACTCGTGGTCCTTGCCGTAGCCGTCCCAGTGAAAGGTATGCTGGACCCGTTCGTCGAGCCAAGGCTTCTCCATGATGTCCATTTCTAACCCAGTTACGCCAATCCGTCAAGATGGTATCGGTT
>CAZAQY010000414.1:0-5336 GCA_964486845.1 uncultured Pirellulaceae bacterium | reverse complement strand
GGCAGCTTGCTCAGATTCTGCCGATTATTCCGCCCGGATCTCGCGCACGCTCACGTCGGCCTTTACCAGTTCCGGTGCCCTGCCCAACGCGAAGCTGATAGCGTCCCAGAGAATCCGTTCTTCCCGATGACGTGGTGCGAAGTGCTCTTTCACGTCCCTCCAGAGCCGAAGCAGCATTTCAGCGGCAGTCGTAGTCGTCGCATCGCCAAACCGCACAGGGCCGTGCCCGTGTCGTCTTCGGCAACGCATGATGTCCGGCAGAGCAGCCCGTAGCGTGCCTTCGTGCTTCGGACCCTCGGTTTGCGTGCGGAACACAAGTTCAGGATAGCTGATGGCTCGCCAACGGCCAGAATGATCAGTACAAGCTAAGAGAATGTGATCGAAAAGCCATGTTGCCGCCCGAGCTGGCGTGATGCATGTTTGTGTGGTGGTGCCGTTTTCTTGTGATTCCGCCCAGTCGCTCAACTCCCCCGCCAGTTCCGCCCTAAGTTGATCCAGGCCCGGTGCGTTCATGTCGATTACTCCGGTTCGACGCTCCAAGGAAAAGGGCGACGGGCAACCGCTGGAGTATGCGGGGTTCGGTGATCAGCCTAGCCCGTCGCGATTGATTCTATCACTCAGCGCCCACAAGCCGAAGTCGAACCGGCCGATTCTCGCCGATGGCCTCCTGGCCGGCCACGCCCTCGGTGGCCTGCTTGGCTGCCTTAGCCCGCTCCCGGCCCTTGGCCTTGCCGGGCTTGTCGCCATATAGCCACGCATGAACGTGCCGGGTCACCTTTTCCAGCCGTTCATCGTCGATGTACTGGCGGTACGTTGCTCCCATGTCGCTGTCGCTGTCGGCGTGCCCCATCAGGAACGTGGTCGCGGGTTGATCACCGGCCCCATCGGCAATCGTGCGGAAGGTGCGCCGCAGACTGTAGAAATTCAGCCCCTTCCGGTGAATGCCGAGTTCGCGAAGCAGCTTCCCGGTTTCGCGGCTAATTGCGTCATTCCACGTCGTCAGCTTCGGATAGTCGCCTTCCTCGTCTTGCTCCGCTTCCACGTCCGCCTTCATGGCCTTGGCCTGCAATCTGACGTAAGGCCGGCCGTGCCGCGTCAGGAAGACAAGATCGGCATTTGCCGGGTCCTGCGGCTCGGGCCTGTCGGCCAGCACTTTGCGGAGCGCCGCAACCGTTTCCTTCCACAACGGTGCCCGACGTTCAACACCAGTTTTCGGGCGTCCGAACGAATGCCAGCCGCGTTCAAGGTCCAACTTGTGGACGGGAAGCATCGCCAGATCGTTGTTCCCCATCGCGGTGTTCATCGCCAGCAGAATCATGGCCTTGAGGTTTGGCGTAGCGGCGTCAATCATCTGGCGGACTTCGCCAGCGGCAAACGCCAGTGTCTGCCGCTGGTTTCGCAGCCGTCGCCGGCTCTTCTTGTCCGGACGCTTGAACGAGGGGCCAAACTTGACGGGGGAGGGAATCAGATCAGCGTCCCAAAGGTACTTGAACAGGCATCGAACCCGCTGGATTTCGTTGCCGATGGTCGTCAAGTTCCTGCCCTTGGCGAGCACGGCCTTGAACGTCTCGAAGTCTTCCGGCCGCAAGTCTTCCACGACACGGGGTCGACCGAAAGCATCAAGCACCCTAGCCGCAGTCTGCTTGTAGTCATTCCAGGATCGTTGCGCCAGTTCACCGCTCTGGACTTCGATGTCCTTGGCCGTCAGGAACGCATTGACGGCATCGACCATGCGTAACCCGTTGCGGTTACGTTCGCGGGGGATCCGGCCAGCATACAAGTCGTCCCGCTGCTCTTGGTACTTCCGCAGCGCGGCGTCAGGATCAGCCCAGACCCCGAAACAGTAGAGCTTGCCCTTGATCTTCCGCGCCCATTGGCCGTTGTTGTGCGGAAACAGCGGAAAGTCGGGGTACGGTCTGTCGGGCTTTACGCTAGCTCGTTTTCTGGTAGACTCTGTTGCCATGACACTTGTACCTCCCAGGTCGAAACGTGGTTACTTGAACGCCATCGCCGGTGGTTTCGGGATTACATTTGCGTCGCTTTTCCCGTACACAGGTTACGTTTTAGGTTACGCCAAGTATAACGCTTCGCCTTTTGGAGTCAAGAAGATTCGCGTAAGTGCTATATAATAATGCACTTACAAAGCATTGAGGTTGTAGCTCAGTCGGTAGAGCAACGGACTTTTAATCCGTAGGTCTCGGGTTCGAGTCCCGACAGCCTCACTTCCGCCACGTTCCGCAGCTTCCCGCAGATTGTCGCTTAAAGCGTTGAACGTCAAGACGTTCTGTTGACCGTCGCCGCTTTGGTCATCGTCCGAGGGTTCGCAGCTTCCCGCCACGTTTTGCGCCGATTTGCTGCCGTACTGCTGCCGATTTGCTGCCATGTTGCCCGCCTTACCATCCGTTCCGGTCGCTGCCAGGGCCTGGGGGGCGTCGCCCAACATTGCGGGCAGCCGGGCTATCGCGTCCGCTTCCGCCCCTGGGAACAGATGCCCGTAGGTATCCATCGTCAACGTGATGGATGAATGCCGCATGATGGATTGAACCGCCTTGGGATGGTTGCCGGCCATCGCCAACCATGCCCCGCAAGTGTGTCTCAGGGCGTGGAAGTCCGCCCGCTCGCCGTCGTGGTTCACGTAGCCGAGAAAGTCGCTTTGTTCCCGCGTCATCCGGTCGTCAGCATCGACCGCAGCCGCCAACCATGCCCGCCGGGCGTCTGCCAAGTCCTTTCGGAACATCCGGGCGACGTTGTACTTCGTTGCCGCGATGCCGCGCAGGCTGGATGCCACCGCTTGGGCGTGCCGCTCGCCGGGTTCGTCCGCGTCGGGGATGATTACCACCCGCCGGCCTGCCAAGTGTCGGGCGTGGGCCGGCGTCCACTTGCCCGCCCCGCCGTGGTTTGTTGTGGCGATAATCGTACGTCGCGACAATCCGCCGGCCGCTCTTGCCGCGGGCATGCGCCGTGGGCGAGATGCTCAACGCTTCGGCCACGAACTGGACCGCCGCCGGAAAGTCGATACCGCGTATCCATCGGATTGTGGCGAAGCCATCGCCGCCGCCCTTCGGAAAACATCCCCTGCAGAGCACCGCCCCGCGTTCGCCAACGTCTTTCATCGCTGCGAACCGGTCAGCACCGCCGCACCGTGGGCAAGGGTGCTCCCGCCCGTCCAACAGTGTTGCCGGGATGCCGGCCGCTGGTAAGATTTCCAGCCATCGCCCCCCCGCCGCTGCTTCTTTCTCGGCCGTCCACGCCCGCGGGCTAATTCCGGCGTCCAGGATGCGTTTGATGTGCCGCGCGTCATTCTGCCGCCCCTCTTGCGCTAGCCGCACATGCAGTTCTTCCGCCTCACGCCGCCACTCGCTGGCAGGTTGCGCGAACTTGTCGCAAGGCTCGTCGCCTTCGTGTGCGGGTGGTCGCTTGCCCCTGTCGTGACTCAAGAGAGAATTGAAGAACTCAAGGCCGCTCTTTGCCGCCGTCCTAGCTCGTTCAATGTCCTTGGCCAGCCGAAGAAAGATCGACGTTGAAGCCATTGGGCACCTGCCTTTCTGCTGGTCGGGCCGGCTTGCGGGCACCGATGGAAAGGCAGAACCACCATTGCCCGCTCGCCGCTTGGCCGGCAGGGCTGCAGACCCCGCCGGGCGGTTGCTCGATGGACTTAGCCGGTGTCTCGGCTGGCGCAGCCGCCGGCTCGGCTGGGGAAAGCGTGGCCGGGGCTGGCGGCGGCGCTGAGGCCGGGGCGGTGGTTGGGACACGCGCCGTGCCCGGAAGCAGGCCCGGCCGCATGGCCGGAGACTCGGCGGGGCCGGCAACCGCAGCAGGCCGAGCCGTCTCAGGAAACATGAGATCGGCCAGCTCGTCGTCGCTCATCGCATTGAGCATGGCAAGCGCTTCTTCCCGCGTCGCGGGATACTTGGCGGGGGCCGGCGTCTGGACCGGGCGAGCCGGCTCGGCGCCGGACATCGTCTCACCGACATCCGCGGAAGTTTCGTCACTCGAAGCCATCGGATTCTCCTTCACCTACAAGTTGTTGCTGCTTACGTCGACTACGCCTGACGAGCCATCGCCGCCATCTCACTGCGGCGGGTCTTCGCCGGTCCTTGGGCTCGGTTTTTATTGTTGAGACGCCCGGCTCAGATTCAGTTCCAGCAGCCGGGCAAGTAGTTCGTCATCCGACAGATCGGCAGGCCAGCCGTAGGCCGCGAACACGGCTTCATCCAAGCGGCGATGGGCCAGGTCGAGCCATGTCGGGCGCTCGTTATACAGGTTCGTCAACGTCCGCTTCTTCAACTCCTTGGCGCATTCCGCATCCTTGGGGACCAATCGCGGATAGCGGACGGTGCCGATGCCCCGCGCGTCAACGGTGGCAGGATCGACGTAGCGTTTCCACGGGCCGTCTGCGGAACCGGGGAATTCCAGCGTTTCCGTCCGGGTCCACTCTGGCGGGTTCAGCCAGCGGCTGCGAAGTTCATCGAGTTTCTTGCCCGCGTCTTCGATCGCGTGGCGCTGGCCTTCGGTCGGAGTGGGAAACGGAAACGTCTCGAAACAGGTCGTAGGAGTGTAGCGAGGCCGTGTTTCCAGACGGGTTCCGAGTCTAAGCCCCCACGTTTCATGCGCCCGGGAATGCAGGACGCCAAAGAAGAAGTCGTCGTTACGCGCGAACACGTACAACTGATGGTCTGGTTCCGTTGGTGAACTCAGCCACGCAAACACGCGATGCTTGCAGACGGTCGGAGTTACAAGATATCGGTCCTACGCACGAATCGCTGCCTGCATGTCGGGGCAGGATCTTGCCAGCAACCACCATTTCTGCTGCTGACGTGGTTCGCGGTGGAATTTCCGCAACGGATAGACTTGCTTTCGAACGTGTTCAAACGGTGCTTCGTAACACGCGCCCTCCTGCATCGACCGTTCCTCGAAGTCCACGATCCAGAGCCCCTCGTCCCGCCGTGTAATCGTCATGCCGTTCGCGTACGGGAACATCACGTCACTGCTTGGGCTACCGTTTGGATTGGCTTGCAGCAGCAGCGCGGCAGCCACCTCGGTTGGAACATCAAACGGGGCCTTCTTCGTCGTTCCTATGAACGCCACGCCCTTGTTGGTCTTCAGTTGCCTCACAGCCGTAACGTCAGCGGTCGCCGTCAGGTTGCTGTTTATCGACGGCACTTTGCGACCGTCGAGCACCCGCATGTGTTCTGACCCATCGTCGAATCCGACCATCGACACGTGAACGTTGGCACCATCAAGCACCCAGTCTCTGTCGCTCTCGGCGAAGAAAATGTCGCCCCCCTCTGTGCCAATATGACTGAGACAGTTACCTCCTCGTTAATTACTGTAGA
>CAZAQY010000413.1:0-5365 GCA_964486845.1 uncultured Pirellulaceae bacterium | reverse complement strand
CAGCGATCGCAAGATCGCACGCTGGGACAAGATCGTCGATTACTTCCGACTGCTGGAAAAACAGGGCGCCGGGCGGATGCAGGTCGTGAACATGGGCCAGACCACGTTGGGCAACCCGTTTCTGCTGGCCGTCATCTCATCGCCGAAAAACCTGGCAAAGCTGGACCGGCTGCGGCAGGTGAACGCTCAGATCAGCGACCCGCGCGGACGGACCGAGCAGGAGGTCAAGCGGCTGGTGGCCGAAGGCAAGGCCGTCGTCTGCCAGTCGATGAGCTTGCACGCCTCCGAGATCGGCGGCACCCAGATGGCGCCGGAGTTGGCCTACGATTTGCTTTCCCGCACGGATGCGGACGTGCAGCGGATCCTGGACAATGTGGTCTTCCTGCTGGTGCCCTGCTTCAATCCCGACGGCCAGATCATGGTCACCGATTGGTACCTGAAGAATCTGGGCGGGGAATATGAAGGCTCGCCTCTGCCGTGGCTCTATCACCCCTATGCCGGGCACGACAACAATCGGGACGCGTTCCAGACGAACCTGGCCGAGTCACGATACATGGCACAAATGCTCTTCCGCGACTGGACGCCGCAGGCCTACGTCGATCACCACCATCAAAACTCGTACGGCGTGCGGCTGTACATCCCGCCGTACGCTGAGCCGGTGCGTCCCTGGGCCGATCCGCTCATCTGGCGCGAGATCAGCTGGTACGGGTCGCACATGGCTTACAAAGAAGAGGAGGCGGGTTTGTCGGGCGTGGTGAACAACGCCATCTATGCGGGCTGGGGCCACTTCGGATTTCACTGGATCACGCCGTTCCACAACATCGCGGGGATGTTGACCGAGTCGGCCGACGTGCGGCTGGCTACGCCGATCTACATCCACCCCGATCAATTGAAGAGCACGGTGCGCGGAATGGCGGCCTACGAAGAGCAGACCTCGTTTCCCAATCCGTGGCCCGGCGGTTGGTGGCGTCTGCGGGACATCGTCGACCGGCAGAAGATTGCGGCCTGGGCCTTGCTGGACCTGGCCGCGCGGAACCGCGAGACGGTGCTGTGGAACGCCTACCTGAAGGCGAAGCGGCAGACGGAGCGGGGCGCCGCAGGCAAGCCGGCCGCGTATGTGATTCCCGCCCAGCAGCACGACCCGCCGACCATGGCCAAGCTGGTCCGGCAGCTGTTGCTCCAAGGGATCGAAGTAAAGCGGTCGCCGCGTGGATTCTCTACCCAGGACGGCAAGCGATACCCGGCGGGCTCGTTCGTGGTCTCGCTGGCACAGCCCAAGATGGGACTGGTCCGTTATCTGCTGGGCCGGACGCGATATCCCGACAACGAGTGGACGCGGGCGCGGGACGGTTCGCCGATCCGGCCCTACGACATGGCGACCGACACGATGTTCGAGTTCATGGGCGTCCGGGTGGACCCGCTGAACGAGGCGGCCGCGGGCGATGTCGTCGAACTGGGAACAACGCTGCTGCCGCCGCACAAAGCGCCCGTGGACGCCTCGGCCTGCGCGTGGGACGGGCGGTGGAACGACAGCTTCAAGGCCGCCAACATCCTGCTGGAGAAAGGTGTCGCCGTTCGCCGTGTCGACAAACCCAAGGCCGGCTTGCGGGCGGGCGATTTTGTCACAGGTCCCCTGCCCGCCGCCGTGTTGGAAGAAGTAGCCAAGGAAACAGGCCTCCGCCCGGCGCCGCTGGCCGGCGCGGCGCCGCGAGACGGCCACGAGGTCAAACGCTTGCGCATCGGCGTGTATCAGCGCTATCGCGGAGGCAACCCCGACGAGGGCTGGACGCGCTTGCTGCTGGAACAGTTTCGCTTCGCCTATGCGCCCCTGCTGGATGCCGAGTTGAAGAAGGGCAAGCTGCACGAGAAGTTCGACGTCATCATCCTGCCCGAGGATTCCACGGGAACGCTCGTGGGGCCGGGATCGGCAGAGAGCATCCCGCCGCAGTACCGGAGCGGCTTCGGCGGCGAAGGAACCGAGGCCCTGAAGACCTTCGTCCAGCAGGGCGGGACCCTGGTGACGTTGGGCGGAGCCAGCAATTTCGCCATCGAGAAACTCGGCCTGAAGGTGCGGAACGTGAACGTGCCGGCGCCCCGGACGACCACCCCGCCGCTGCCGCCCCAACCGCCGCCCTTCTGGTGCCCAGGTTCCACGCTCAGGATGAAAGTCGAGAGCGCCGGCCCGCTGGCTTACGGCATGTCGGCCGAGGGGCTGGTTGTTTTCATGCAAAACAGCCCGGCCTTTGAGATCGTGCCCAGCGAGCACAACGAACGTTACGAAACCATCGTTCGCTACGCGGACCGCGACCTGCTCGAAAGCGGCTGGCTGATCGGCGAGGAGACCCTGGCCAAAAAGGCGGCGATGGTCTCCGCGCAACTGGGCCAGGGCCGCGTGGTGCTGATCGGATTCCGCACACAGCACCGGGCGCAGACCCACGGCACGTTCAAGCTGCTGTTCAACGCGCTGCTGCGCTGAGGGCCGCCGCGGAACGAAGCTAGAGCGTCAGCCGGTGTGATTTCGGGCCGGACGGCCGGTGGTCGAACTCCAACTGCCGCGTCGTGTTGCCGCTGGTCGCCTTGACCTGGTACTTGCCGAAGAAACCGCGGAACGGGACTTGTCCGCGCGCATCCGTCGGGGCTTCGGCGCGGGTCTTCCATTGCTCGTTGATCAGTTGGTCCAAGGCGCGGTAGGCGGCTTTGGGCTTCAGATCGTCGTCCAGCAGGCCGCCCTTGGCTTCGTTCTCGCCCTTGACCGCCGTGCCGTCGCCCAGGTTCCACCAGGTGATGCCGGCCATCGTCGGAGCGCTGAACCACAGCCGATAATGGTCGCGCACGACTTCGGCCTGCAGGGCTTCCCCATCGGAGCCTGCGGACGGGATCGTGATCTCGGTGATGTACAACGGCAACTTGAAATCGGCCAGCTTTTCGTACAGGTCCAACATCTTGGAGGGATCGCAATTCGCACTGGCCAGATAGCCGTCGAGCGCCTGGCGGCGGAAGTAGTGGAACTGCAAACCGATGCCTCTGATCTTTGCGCCCTGCGCCAGCAGCGACTGGATCTGCTCGACGTACGGGTTCTTCTCGGCCGGGAGAAAGTTAAAGCTGGTGACCTCGTTGATCATCAGCGTACACGTGGCGGGGAACAGCGGAGCCGTTTCCTTAAAGGCCCAAGCGACGTACGCCCGGTCGTCGCTGTACAGCGGATAGGCCTTGCTGCACACCAGGGATTCGTTGACCACGTCGAAGATCGCTATTTTGTCGCCGTAGCGGCCAGCGATCTCGCGGAACCGCTTGCGGTACAGTTCCCGCAGTTCGTCCGCGTCCTTCGGCAGCCAGGACGGATTGTAGGCGTGCCACAGCAGCGGATGGCCTTTGAGCGTAAGGCCGTGCTTGGCCGCCCACGGCAGATAACGATCCGGCGGCGGGCGGCGCCACATGTCGCGAGATCCCTCCTCTTGATAGCGCAGTTCGCCGCGCGTCGGTTCCGTGCCTTCCCAGTAGAACGGCACGGTGGCGAAGTTGCACAGCCGGGTGAACGCCTCCTCGTAACGCCGGTTCAGTTCGGCGCTTGGCAGTTGTCCCAGCACGAAGGCGTTGCAGCCGAACAGGAACTCGTGGCCGGTCTGCTGCACTTCGACTCGGACCCCGGTCAACGGCTTGCCCGTGGCGTCCACCACTTCGACCGTGGCGTCGCCCTTGCGGTATTTCTCGATATTGCGCTCGATGCGTTCGTTGACGGCAGCGTCGCGCCACTTCTCCTGGTAGGACTCCGGCGGGCCAGCTGTCGCGGGCTGGCCAAACCACGCCAGCAAGAGTGCAAAGTGAGAAGTGCAAAGTGCAAAGTGCAAAATGCGGACACCCGGTGTCATTCGAGAGCACAGCCGCGTCGCGTCCTGTCTTCCAGTTTTCACTTTGCACTTTGCAGTGTTCATTTTGCACTCCTCACACTCCACACTCTGTCATTTCAGATTTCAAATCTCGCACTTCGCACTTCTCAGGTTCCGCCCACCATCGGAAACCACTCCGGCCGGTAGGGATCTTGGTGGAAGCGAGCGTAGTAGTCGCCCTTTTCCTCGTAGTACCGTTCATACCGTTTCATCTTGTCTTCGTCCAGTGCCACGCCCAAACCGGGGCCGGTGGGCACTCGGATGCAGCCGTCCTCGTACTTCATCAGTCCGCCTTGGATAATGTCGTCGGTCAGGTAGTGGTAGTGGGCGTCGCCGGCGAACGTCATCGTGGGAATCGTGGCGGCGGTGTGCAGCATGGCGGCCAGTTCAATGCCAAACTCCGCGCCGCTGTGCATGGCCACGCCCAGGTTGAACGTGCGGCAGACGGCTTCCAGATCCTTGACTCCGCGCGGTCCTTCCCAGTAGTGCAGGTCGGTCAGCACGATGTCCACGGCTCCCATGCGGACGGCGGGGCCCAGGTCGTCGAAGCGGTTGGGGTACATGTTGGTGGCAATGGGGATGCGAATCCTCTGCCGGACCGCGGCGTTGCCCTCCAGGCCCCAGGCCGGGTCCTCAAAATACTCGATGTTCAGCGGTTCCAGCCGCTGACCGACGCGCACGGCGGTGGCCACCGACCACAGCCCGTTCGGATCGATCCGCAGGCCGAACCCAGCGCCCAAGCGGTCCCGGCACAACTCCAGCACGCGGGCCTCTTCCATCGGCTCCATGACGCCGGCCTTGAGCTTCATCGAGTTCACGCCCAGATCTTCGTGCAGTTGCACGCACAGGTCCGCCATGTCCTCGGCCCGCTCGTCATGGCCGCCCGCGGGCCGGTCATAACGCCAGAACAGGTAGGCGATGAACGGCACCCGATCGCGGACCGCGCCGCCCAGCAGATCGGACACGGGACGGTTGAACGCCTTGCCCTGGATGTCCAGGCACGCCATTTCGATCGCCGCGTACAGGCGGGCGTTGGACAGGTAGTAGATGCTGCGCAGCACCTTCTGCTTGATGACGCCCAGATGAAACGGGTCCAGGCCGAGGATTCGCGGTTTGAGTTTCTGCAACGCACCCCGCTGGTCGCCGCCGCCGACTTCGCCCAGCCCCATCAGGCCTTCGTCCGTCACCACTTCCAGAACCGTGCGCAGAAAGTATCCGGGATGAACGCCCGTGTTATGGCGAAGCTGGGCGTTCAAGGGAATCGCCACGGTGCGTGTCTTCAAGTCGATGATTTTCATGCTGTTTCTCCTGGCAAGCGGTCCACAACAACTTTCCGATCCATCAGAAAAAAGCCGGGGCAGATGACAGAAAAACGGGGTGACAGAACTGTCCTGGCATTTCATTTTTCTGTCACTCCATCTTTCTTTGCACTTTAGGAGAAATGTTCCAGTCAAGAAACTGATCTTGACCGAAAACCC
>CAZAQY010000412.1:0-5372 GCA_964486845.1 uncultured Pirellulaceae bacterium | reverse complement strand
ACTGGCCGGTTTTGAAGCGCCCATCACTGGCCGGTTTTCAAGCGCCCCTTGACACGTTTTGTCGATTCCGGGAATGCGACAGCGGAAACACGCGACCGAAGGGAACGACCTCGGAAACCAAGCCGCCCTGCCAGCGGAGTCTTCCGCGCGCTGGGCGAGCACGGTTTGCCGACGAACGATCCGGATGACCAGGCGGCGGCCGATCACCCCACCATCGCGCTGGACCATATCCGCCGCTCTGGTCCATCCGCTGGTTCGCCGATTCCCGGACAGCGCCGAGAGAGTTCGTCGAGGTGAGATTCCATGACATCGAGCAAATCCCGGTCCTCGACATCCCCAAGGCCCGGGCGCCCCTGGTCTTGAGCCAGAAATCCCAGGTGCGACAACAGCTGTCCAAACCGTACACCGGGAGATCGCTCGCATAGTTCCGCCAGGGAGTCAAGCAGGCGTTTTTGTGTTGGTTCAATCATGTCACCACATCTCCAATACTGGGCTCAGCGCCGTACGCACGGCGGAGCTTGCCAATGACCTCCACAGGGACAAGGACGCCGGGGGACAGCTTGGCAACACGAGTCGCCCGTGTCACTCCATTATACACGACAAGCACACCATCGGCAGCTTCGTAGACCCACAACGGCGCCATGCCGACGGTCGACGCACCGAATTGGGCGATCTGCCGTTGCAGCTTCATCGGATCTGCGCCCTCTCGACGCGCTGGCGGCAATCGCAACTCACGGGGATCGACATTTCGAAAATCAGCTGGCATGGCTTCAGGATAGCACACCAGCGGCTGTCAATCCAGCCGATGCCTGCTCAGCCGGCCATGCTTCTTCCCTGGCAACCAACAGAACGCCGGGGTAGATCAGGCCCTCGCGTTCGTCCTCGATCCCCTGGATTGCGGCGAAATGCTTTGCCGTCGCCATGCCCTCTTTTTTCAGGCGGTCCTGTAGTTTCGTCAACGCCACCTCGCCTACGTCCCGACGCGTTCGCCGCCCATAGCAGGGCACCACGTAGCAAACCGACACCGGTTGGCCGTCCTGCCCGGCTGTTACCAGTTTTCGCAATTGCTTTCGCGCCGCCTTAAGGCTCTGGGGGAGTTCATCGATGGCCCAGCAGATTTTGGCTTCGACGATAGACACGGCATCGCCGGTGCCAAATCGCAGGTCCCCGCGCCCCTGACGCACCCTCCCGGATTTCCCCTTACGTTCCGCACCGAATTCTTCGAGGCTCCATCCCCCTGCGAGCCAAGCTGCGGTACCAAGCAACCCCGTTAGGGGCCTTTCGCCGTACCAGTACGCCAAGTCCGGGTCGGAAGGCTCTGCCTTCTCGTAGTCCTTGAGCAGCCTTAGCCACCCATCGAGCGTCGTTTGCCAGAGCAAGCGATTGCCGAACGAATGCGGGATACAAGCTTCTTCCGTCATCGGGTCGTTTCCCTGCAAAGGCGAACGACCATGTTGACCGGGCCGCGACGAGTCGACTCGGCCACACCGCTGGACGCGAACGCGGCTCCGGTCCAACATTTAGTTCGGGGAAACACGATTAGTCGACCGGCCACCGGATTCCGACCCCCGAGCTTCCTCACTTCCCTCGTAGATCGCCAGTTCTTCGTGAATGCGGGCAATCATCTTGCGAATTCCCGCCTTTGTGAAGCCCTTCGAGCCGATGGCATGCGACCGCTGAAGCCCTTCCAGGCGTGTCTCGAGATCCCGAAGCTCTTGCTCAGCCTTTTCGTACTCGACCGCATTGGTGATCACAATCGAACCTCCACAAGCCCCTTCCGCCTGCCATCCATTTCACGCGTCCGACTGAAGAATTCTACCCAATCTTCCCAGTCGCCGGTATCCTCCGCGGCGAAAATCTCCTCGGGACGGCGTGTCAAGAGCATCTGTTCCATTTCTAGCGCCGCTTCCGACCCCCGAGAGATCTGTTGCTCGAAGTCTTCCGCGAGAAGCACGACCGCGTCGACGTCATTCGGTTCTTCCTTCGCAGTGACAAAGCTACCGTCCACCAGAAACCGAGAGGCACCGGTTAGCCGGGAGAGTTCGATCCAGCGACGAAGCCGCAAAACCAATCGCCGGCGGCGCGACGACGATGCACCAAAGCGAAACGTCACTTCCGCCTCGCTGGCTAAGTGTATGCCTTCTGGCAGGTAGCCGTCATCGCGGAAGTCCGGGATCATACTTCTTGCAGGCCCTCCGACGGGACGCCCAGCAGCAACCGCTTCCCCGAACGACCAGCGTCACCGGGCCGCGCCGAGTGACGCATCCATTTTTCCAGGACCGGATCGCGGCTCCGGTGCACGCGATTGTTCGGTCGTCGCGTCTCAGTTCAGTCCAAATTCCCGCGTCAACAGCACGTCCTGCCAGTGCGATTCACGGGAACGGATGTAGTCGTCGCTCTCGGTGATGTCGCAGTACTCAAGTAGCGAAAACTGGAAGTTCCTGGCGTGATCGATTCCCTGTCGTTTCAGGAGTTGCCGGAGCTTCGTGTTTCCGCCGTGCCCTGTCTTGACGTACGTACCCCAGCGCTGCCACAGCCCGACCCCGCCATAGGCACCGCCCACATACTGTCGGCCCGTTGTTCGATCTACGATTACATAAACGCCGGCGACATTCGCAAGGGCCGCGCGCCAAGACGGATTGTCTTGGCGGAAGATGCACGCCAACATCTCAAACGATACCCGAACGCGGTTGAACCCGGGAAAGTCTGCGATGAGCTTCTCCTCCCGGATTGCGTGAACAATGAGTTGATCCTCGTAGTTTGGCCCGACCAGGTACGAATTTCGGAACGACTTTGGAAAGTCGATAATCGCACGCCCCTCTAGGTGTTCCAAGCCTGGCAATCGTGTCAGCGAGTAGATGAATTCAGACGGCCCTTTTTCGTGGGGAGCTCCGTCGACATGGTAAACACCAACGAAAAGCCATCGCTTGCTGTCCCCAAGGTTGATTAGGGATACAACGTGATCGCACTTGAAATTCGGCTGTGATTGCGATGCCTGTCCGTCTTCGAACGTTCCGGCGAAGTACGCCTCAAGAGGGCGCCAGTCACTGCGTTTGTTGTCGGTAGCGCAGTGAATCTTGTACCGGCCAAGATCAATAGTGGACTGTCGAATTAGGTCAATCAGCTTGAGCATTTTCACTGACCGAACGACGGGGATCACGCGGGCGGCACGAGTGACCCAACCATCCTTAACCGACGCGACCGCCGCCTCGCGTGCATCCCCTTGTTCGTGCCTGCGCCGCGCACTGGGCGTCAGACGGACTGGAGTTCCCAGTTCCGTGCGCGTGCCGTCAACTCATCAACGTGTAGGGGCCAATCGTGCAGCGTCGCAGGATCGAAGTCGGCGCCGTTGGGCCATACAAGCGTATGCACTTCTGGATCAATGGCCACCTGATTGAACAGCGACAGTTCAGACAGGGGCTCAAAGAGCTCGCCCGCCAGCACGGGCCTAAAGTCAATCAACTGTTCTGTCCCGTCGTCGAAGCCTACCCGCAGCTTGAACGGCCCAACGATTTGAAACCGCTGCACGCGAAAAATTGGGTGTTGCATCTTGTTTCACTCCAACGGAGCTATGGGGAGTGGCGGTTGGCCTGCCTGCAGACGGAGCCAATCCGCGAGCAATTCCTCTTGATGCAGTTCCGCCCACGCCTCAACCAGCCGGCGCTGCCGTCGCGGGAGGCTTCCAGCGATCAACTCCACCGGTTCCAGGCCCATCACGGCCACGTCGTCTTGGTAATACGCGTGGAAGTGGGGCAAGTGATGCGGACCGCCGGCCTCGACGTACATCCGGATGATGACACCGAAGAAGCGGCTTAATTCAGGCATGCTCGGCCCCGCGATTGCGCAACTGGTCGATCACTGACGCCTTGACCAACCATAGCCTACAGCTTGGCGGTCGCAGTGACAAGCCGAGCGCCCCACCTTCGGCCCCACGCGGCTCTTCAGTGCGCCGGCACACGGGCGGAACCGGCGGCCATCTTGTCCGACGCCCAGCCGACCGCACGAACGGTTCGGATCAATCGGCGGCGACAAGTCGACCATCCACGCCGCCGGACGCAGCCGCCGCTCGATTGCATCCGATTGTTCGTCGGCATCGTTCGTCTGCGGTCTGCGGCCGAATAGGCGACCGCCGCCCGTCGCCACGGCGGTTATCCTACAGCGCACGGGATGCGACGCGAAGCATTTTTTCGTCGCGCGCAGTCGCGCGGATGTTTTGGATTCCGCCCAACCATCGCCGGGATGGCCTGGTTTGGCGCGGGGACGCGCACGTTTTGTCGATTCCGGGAATGCGACAGCGGAAAGACGCGACCGAAGGGAACGACCTCGGAAACCAAGCCGCTCTGCCAGCGGAGTCTTCGGTGCGCTGGGCGAGCACGGTTTGCCGACGAACGTTCCGGATCAATCGGCGGCGACAAGTCGACCATCCACGCCGCCGGACGCAGCCGCCGCTCGATTGCATCCGATTGTTCGTCGGCATCGTTCGTCTGCGGTCTGCGGCCGAATAGGCGACCGCCGCCCGTCGCCACGGCGGTTATCCTACAGCGCACGGGATGCGACGCGAAGCATTTTTTCGTCGCGCGCAGTCGCGCGGATGTTTTGGATTCCGCCCAACCATCGCCGGGATGGCCTGGTTTGGCGCGGGGACGCGCACGTTTTGTCGATTCCGGGAATGCGACAGCGGAAAGACGCGACCGAAGGGAACGACCTCGGAAACCAAGCCGCCCTGCCAGCGGAGTCTTCCGCGCGCTGGGCGAGCACGGTTTGCCGGCGAACGACGAAGCTGAGCCGCCGGCGAAGCCGGTCGGCTCCAGCGACTGGTTCGCCTCATTCCACGCTCACCCTGCCAAGCATCCGAAACATACTCGCCCACATGTAGCCCCAGATCATCATGGCACCAAGGAGATGGACGCGCGAGCGAAGCCAGGGTGCCGGGGCACCGAGCCGTAGAAGTACCGCCGTGGTGCTACCGCCGAGCAGCGCAAGCGAGAAGTTGACCGCGGCTAACATTGCCCGGACGTGAAAGGGATACAGGAACCAGGCGTGACTGAGGAAGTCCTGCTGAAAATGCAGGCCGGTCGCGGCGAGCGCCGCCATCAGGACGATCCACCGCAGTGGTGCGCGAGCAGCAACGTCGGCTGGGGTGAACCCGGCACGCGCCGTGTGCCACCACAGCGTGACGAAGCAGGCCGCGAGGGCAACGAAGCCCGGAAGGCCCGTAAAGCAATTCACAAACTGTCGCCACACGACCTCGCCACGAAGTCCACCGTCGCAGAGGCGCCACAGGCAAACCGTCCCGGGTACGGATGGCACCGCTGCGACGAGAATCCAGCCTACCGGACCTCGGTGAACCATGTCAGTCAGGCGAACGAACG
>CAZAQY010000411.1:0-5387 GCA_964486845.1 uncultured Pirellulaceae bacterium | reverse complement strand
GCTGGGCAAAACCTGGCTGTAGTGACCTGACAATTGTGATTTCCGGCACTAGGCCATCCGCACATCGGATCTCAGGTCGCGATTCCATGCGTTCAAAGATGGTCACAGGAAAGGGGCCTTGAGCGTCCTTTTTCAGGCGCAACTGGTTGTCCAGAAAACAGTTATGGATTTCCTGGCGATTCTCAGGGAGTCACTCCGCCTGATCGCAGGCAATACACGTCCACTTGGGCCGTGTCGTCGCTGAACAGCAACTCGAGCCGCTTTCCGATCGCCGAGTCCCCCGGCAACGCGGGACGGCGGATCACGCAGTAGCCCACATCGAGATCCTGAAGACGTTGCAGCGCAGCCGTGCTGGGAAAGTCGCGCATCGCGGCCTTGGTCTGCAAGAAAGACGCGGGGAAGAATCCCGAATATCCGTTCACCAGGCGGCGATGGTGGTACGTCCCCCAATACATCCAGACCGCGGTTTCCTCGTAGGCCGCGACGGTGGTCCCCTGGGGAAAAGGAATGCAGGCGATCACGCTGTCCGCCGGCGTCTGAGATGTCAACCAGTCGATCCACTGATGTTGCTCCTGCACTCGCGGTACAGGGAACAACTTTTGCGGTGCGGGGAGCACTTCTGCCATCGCCAGCAGTCCGACGCCGATGGTCGCCGTCCAGCCCAGCACGGATCGAGGTCTTGCCCGGACTCGCGTCAAGAGCCCACTGCCGTAGGACGGATTGGCAATCCGTCCCACTCTTTCCGGTCGACAACACGTCAACATGGCCTGCAACCCCAAGGCGGCAAGCAGGACAACGGCCAACTGGACGAAGACGGCGAAGCGGTACACATTCCTGGCCTGCGCCATGCCGGGATACCAGTCCATCAGCAGCGCGTAGGGCGACCAGCCGCCCACGGCGAGCTTGGGTCCCAGCGAAAGCAGGAACGCAGCCACGAGCATCGTCAGGCAGAAGGCCGTCCAGGCACGGTATCGACGCCACCACAATCCGGCCGCCAGCCCGACCACGGCCAGTCCGATCTTCAGCCACCCAGGACCGAGCCGGAAATACCGTTGCGGTCGCAGCTCAGCCAGACCGGCGGGCTCCCATCGCTGAGGCCACGGAGTCACCACGTAGTCCTTCGGACTGGCTGCCAGACGCATCACCCAGTCTCTGTCGCGCCGCAGATCATGAGTCCGAATGATTCGCAACTGGGCCGCGACGACCGGTGCGATCAGCAGCGAGGCGACGCCGGCGCTGACCAGCAACAGCCCCCAGGTCCGGCCGCGTCGCAATCGCTTGCCGAGCAGCCGCCCGCCGCCGGCCAGCAACACGAGGCTGAGGAACAGGCCGTAGTAGGCGCACGTCAGATACGTCACGGCAAAGGCCGCGCCCAGCAGGAGCGAGCGTTTCCATCCGGGACATCTCCCAAACCGGTACAGCGCGTGGATCGTCCAGACGATGCCGCACAGCGGCACCATCTGCAGCACTCCCAGTTCGCTGTGTACCAGGGACAGCATTTCGACCAGGCCCCCGCCGAGCGCGCAGACCAGCCAGCGGAAACGGATGCCGCGCAACAGATAAAACGTCGACCAGCCGTTGATGGCCAAGGCGGCGAGCAAGAAAACGTTGTAGGCCAGGATGCGATGTCCGCCGAGCCAAACGAGCGGCGCCACGACGACGGTCGTGGGCATCGGCTCCGAAAAGGCAAAGATGCCGGGCGTCGGTGCAAAGATCGGAGCGTCCCAGTAGCCGCGGTACAGGTGCCCCGCGCGGTCGGCATTCCACCACACCGTCCAGACGTTCAACAGCGGCACCGTGGCCGCCGACTCGGTGCCCAACGGCAGCGCCGACGCAACGAAGCGGCCCAAGGGCCAGGTCGAGACGACTGCGAGAACGAAATAGACCGCCAACTCCGCGGCAGCCCATTTCCGGAGCGTTCGCCCAACTCGGCGTTGCTGGAATGCCGGAAAAACGAGCGTTGGACGGCTGCACATGGCTTCATCCTAACCCGTCCTGCACTCGCAGCCCAAGGGCTCAGACGTACAGAATTCAGTTTTCGAGGCGAAGATCGCTTCTTGACAGCCGCTTTCACGGCGGTCGGTGCTTTTCCCTCTTTCTGTGCGATCGCTGCCCGTCGCATGACTCTTCCCTGCGCCGCCCCTCATTTTGAAGCACCGGCGATCCGGCGTCGATCTTTCGCCTACAGTCCTGAGAACGAGTCTGCCGCGGGCAACTCCTGGTCGTAGATCCGAAACCGTGCATCGGGCAGCGTACCGTAGTCGGGCGAAGGCACGGATGGCGATCGCTCGTAGGCGGCCGGCGCGGCCGGCGTCTGGGACATTTCGGCGTACATCTCGCCGGAGTGTTCCAGCAGGATGCGGCGGACTTCCAGAATCGCGCGGGGATGTTGGTGGATGTGTACGTGATCCGCATCGACGACCACTTCAGATTCCGCACCCTCCAAGCGGGCGCTGTCGTACTCGACCACGCCGTCCCCCGGATCGGAGATCCTGCCGAGCCAGTTTTCCTCGGACATGACGCCGACAATGTTGTGGTACTTGACCCAGGGCGGCGTGGGCGAATGGAGCATCACCGGCAACAGCGGCGACTCGGGCGACAGGGAATCGATGCTGGTGCTGACCGAAAAGAACTCCGTGTTGCGGAAAAAGCCCGGGTTGTCACGGACGATCTTGGTCTTGGTTTGCGCGATCATGGCGGGCAGCTTGATCAGCTTGCGGCCCAGCCAGCGGGTGTAGTCGTTGGAAAAATCGCTGCCCCGGTGCGGCGTACCGATCGTGATCACGCGGCGAATCGAAGGGTTGGGTTCAAAAAACAGCGTCCTGGCGATCTTCTCGCGCGTTTCGAGGTCTACCTGGAGTTCCTCAAACGGCCGGTCGCTGAGGATTCTCCAGTACCGGTCCCCGCTCGGCAGCGTCTGCAGCCGGGAGACGAGGCCGCCCATGCTGTGGCCGATCAGCACCATCTGGTCCAGCGCCGGCCAGCGGCGGCCGGGATCGACCGTCTGGCGAACCGTCTCCAGATCGCCGCGCATCTGCGTCGCGCTGAACCAATACGGCTGGCCCGTGGGGTACAGATAGGCCCAGAACTGATAGCGGTCGCGGATCTCCGGCGAGCTGCGGAGATCGTTCATCATTTGCGTGAACGTGTCTGGGCTGGACCACAGCCCGTGTACCAGGACCACAGGAATCTTCCGAGGATCGAACGCTTGGAGCATGTACAATCCCTGGAGCTTTCTGACCGACGTCGGATCCAGCAGTCCCCAGGTCGCCAGGCTGGTGCCGTTGAATTCGCGCCGGTCCATGAAAAACCCCAACGGCGTGGTGAGGTCGGTTTCCAGGGGGACCAGCCGGCCGGCGATTTGCACCTGGTCATAGACCAGCGGGTCGTGCAGTTCGAGCGCGCAGGCGATCTGGCGCGTCCCACCTCGATACAGGCACGGCTTGGCTACGGCCCGGAGGATGGCCGTCACCGGGAGACTCATGCCGGGCGGGTAGAAGTGCGACGCCGCATCCGAGTTGGATTCCCCTCGATGCACCGCGATCAGCGGGACGCCGAGGCCGTACGTCACGTACCGATCCACGATTCCCTTGACTTCATAGTCCGAGACGAACTCGAAACGCTCGAAGTCGTCCGGGCGCCAGTAGCCGCAGACAGCCACCTGCACGTCCAGTCGCTGGTCCTCGGCTTCAATCGCGTAGTTCTGACCCGGCTGCAGGCGGCCTTGCTTTCTCATGATCCGCAGCACCTCTTCCAAGGAGGCGTTGTAGATGTCGCAGGCCCGCCGGAACTGGGGATCGTAGGCGTTGCGCTGCTGCTCGAACTGCGGCGCGAACAAGTACAAATACGCGTGAGCGACGGCGGCGCTGTACAAGTCCAAAGCGGCGGATTCCTGGCCCAAGACCTGCGTCTTCTTGGCTTGGATGTAGCTCAGTTCCGCGTAGGCGTGCGTGTTGTCGATGTCGGGCGTCTCGGCGATCTGCTGCTCCAGCGCGTGCAAGACCGCTTTCGGGTCACGCTTCTGCGTGTCGAGCCAGTCGTAGCGGCGGAGCAGTTGTAGGGTGCGTTCCGTCGGTTTCGGGCCGCTCCGCGACAGCAGATCCAGCGGCCCTGCCAACGGGTTCTGCGGCACGCGGCGGACGGACAAGTAACTGGACGCACACCCCGAGGCCGTCGCGATCAGCAGGACCAGCAACAACGATGCCGTCCGAGCTTGCGGGCCGCAGCGCCCTGGCCGTGCCATCAAACCGGTCGCTCGCTGGGAAGGCAATCTCATCGCTCGTCGCCGCCGAAAGCAGGGCCGCTAGCAGCGCGCAGCGCCACCGCCGCGACGCTGGACAGAACTACAAGGGACGGGAACGATACCGAAGCCGCCGACTGGAGGTCAACGGCGATTCCCGGACGATTCCTGCCATGCCCCGGACAAACAGGCCGAGAAACCGGCGCCAGCCGCAACTGCAGACCCGAAGATTTTCTGTAATCGGACTATTCACTCCACATCCCGTCGCGATTAGATTGATAAGCAAGGTGGATTGCACGAACTGAGGAATCCACACGCCGGGTGAACCTGCCGAACTGCGCGGCCGAATCCGTCGGCTTGCGTCTATCGAACGACAACCACTGTTTTCGAGGGGGGAAAACCATGAAACGCGTAGCGGTGTATTTTTGCCTTGCTGTCGTGGCCACGTTGGTGATGGCCGAGACGGCCCCGGCCCAAATCCTGTTCAAGCGGGTGTGGCAGCGGCGGAAGGCGCAGATTCGCTCCGAGGTGTACAGTCAGGTCAGCTCGGATCTGACGCAGCAAATGGACGCGGCCAAGCAGGAGATCAAGACGGCCGCCGAGCAGCAAGTGGCAAGCGAAACCGAAAAGCTGACGGCGCACGTCAAGGCCGAAATCGCCAAGATGCGGGAAGAAACCCGGAAACTCGTGGCGGCGGAAGCGGCCAAACTGCAGCAGCAGGCGGAGGCGGCCGTGAAGAAGATGAAGGAAGAGGCGGATGCAAAGACGGCCGCCGAAGCCAAGCGCCTGGACGAACAGGTCAAGACCAAGGTCACTCAACTGGAACAAGGCAACGCCAAGCTGGTGCAGGACGCCGTGGCCAAGGTCAACGCGCAATTGGACAGGACCGCCGGCGATCTCAAGAAGGCATTCGAAGCGCAAATGGCCAAGCTGCCGGAACACGTGGCCGCCGAGGTCCGGAAGCAAGTCGACCAGGCCAAGGCGGAGGCGAAGGACGAAATCCGGGCGTTCATCAAGGCCGAAATCGCCGCTGCCGCGCCCCCACCGCCGCCGGAGCCGAAGCCGGAAGAGCCCAAGCCGCCGGAACACGCCGCTCCCACGCAGCCGCCGAAGCCCGTCGATGAAGGAGCCAAGCCCAAACCGGACG
>CAZAQY010000410.1:0-5479 GCA_964486845.1 uncultured Pirellulaceae bacterium | reverse complement strand
AGGCTGATGGGCGAAATTGGCTTTGGCACATCAGCCGGTGATCCAGCCGGCCACGCAAACAGCAGTCCCAGGACCACCGCCTGGCAGGTGGATTGTCTGGTCATGTTTCTTGCCCCCTCAAGTCCTGAGCCGCGCCGAGCGGACCGTTGGCTGAACGGCTTGCTTGCCGATGCGACTGGCCGCGATCCCCGCCCGACCTCCCTTCACGTGCAGACACGCCGCACCTTGCCCCTAGATCCGTTATACTGAACCACGATGTCCAACCGAACTCTGCTCCCCATTGCCGTGCTCGTGATCCTGATCGGCTTCCTGGCTCGATCATGGCTGCTGAGCTTCGTTCCCACGGTAAACGCCATGGAGCGATTCACTCCACCCGACGACAAGCAACGCCGCGGCACCATCGGCCCGACGACGGGACTGCCGAAGACGCTGCAGCGGGCGTTTGATCCGGCCGATCATTTTGAGCCGATCCCGGCGCCAGGGCCATCCGACTGGCTGGCGAATCATCCGGAACCGGGGCAGACGTTCGAGCAGTACCGCCGCGAGCGGGTGAATCGGCCCGACAAGATACGCCGTAAGCTTTATTTGCAGCCGTTGGGCGAGTTCCCCGCTGCCACGAGCCCGAACCTGGATCAGCTGAAGCAATTTGCCGAAGCGTTCTTCACTTTGCCGGTGGAACTGCGGCCTGCTGTGGATCTTGCGGGCCTGCCGATCACCAGCCGCACGCATCCCAATACACGGCAGCGACAGCTGTTGACGTCGGATATCCTGGCTTGGCTGCAGACGCGTCTGCCAAAAGATGCCTACTGCATCTTGGCGGTCACGATGGCGGACTTGTATCCGGCCGACGACTGGAATTTCGTTTTCGGGCAGGCCTCGCTGCGGGAGCGCGTCGGTGTGTACAGCTTCGTGCGTTATGATCCGGGATTCTACGGCGAAACGCAGCGGGACGATGCCCGCAAGCTGATCTTGCTGCGCAGCTGCAAAGTGCTGGCGCACGAAACGGGCCACATGTTCGGCTTACAGCACTGTGTGTATTTCCGTTGCCTGATGAACGGCTCGAATCACCTGGGCGAGAGCGATGATCGACCGCCGCACCTGTGCCCCGTATGTCTCCGCAAGCTGCACCACGCCGTGGGTTTCGACATTTCATCCCGGTACGAGCGATTGCTGGCGTTCAGCCAGCAGGCCGGGTTCGACGACGAGGCTGCGTGGCTCACGCGGCGCCTGGCGTACCTGAAATCCGGGCAGTAGAGAAGCGGTTCTTGGGGAGAGCGGTGGCACGGCGATTTTAGTGAAAAGGACACTGCCATGAAATCTTGTTCGATGCTGGTCGACGGCCGACCCCTGGTGCTGCCGGTCGTCCTGGTCGCCGTGCTTCTCAACGCACCGATTTGGATGACCGCTTCGGCCGCAGTCGCGGACGACCGCGACGGACGCTGGCAGGCAGGGAATTCCATCGAGATGCCCGGGCTGAAGGTGACGCTATCGAAACCGGTCCTGGTCGCACGTAGCAAAGGCTATCTCTGGTTTCCGACTGTCGTTCGGCTCAGCAACGGCGAACTGGCGGCGATGATGTCTGACTATGCCGACGAGCACGTGGCGCAAGGAACCAGCCAAGTCGCTTGGTCGGCAGATGGCGGCCTGACATGGAGCCCCCCGTCCAAGGCGCTCGGCAGCGATGGTACGCTGATCCTGCCCAACGGGGACTTGCTGTGGATGCCTTACTATCTCCGTCCGCTGGAAGATGGCGGAATGGGCGCGCCCTATCAGCTTTGCGCGCGCGGCCAGCGGACGCTCCGAGTCGTGCAGCCGGGCGTGACCATCGAGGGCTGGCCCCGGCCCGACAAGTCCTTGTCGCCGCAACTCGGCATTTCCGGGTTTGTCTGCAACGGGCAAACCGTGCCCTTGAAAGCGGGAGGATACCTGGCGACGCTCTACGGCTACTTCCGCGACACCAACCGCTACAGCCTGGTCGCATCGGAATCGCCGGACGGCCTGCAGTGGAAAATCCGTGCGGTAATCGCCGACGAGCGTTGCGAACTGCCCGGCAGGGAAGGCCCGTGCGAATCGGCCGTGTGCCGGTTGAAGGACGGTCGTCTATTGTGCGTGTTTCGGCTTGATTCCGGCGTGCCGTACGGCCACTGCTTCAGCAGCGATGACGGCCGGACATGGACAAAGCCACTGCAGTTGAAAGATGCGTTCTCGGTGCAGCCCAGCCTGGCAGTGCTGCCCGATGGTTTGGTGGCCTTGTCCGGTGGGCGGCCAGGCCTGTTCCTGTGGTTGAACGCAGACGGCATGGCCGCCACTTGGCAACGGCTGGACGTGTTGACGAATCACAACACGCACCGGCCGGATGAACCGATCAGCGGGCCGGGCAACACGTCGTCGTATACCGAAGTTGTTGCCTTGGACGATGCCCACTTGCTGTACATCTACGACCGGATTCCCAACGGATGGAAGGCCATCGCGGCTGATTCGCCGGAAACGAACTCCGTGTGGGTTGTGCGCGTGACGCTGGAGCGAGGCTGAGGGCGGGGCAATCGTTGCCGGCCGGTAGCCCGTCTCCGCTTGGCTCTCAACAACCGTACGATCGGCAACAGGAAATCAAACAAGGCAACGGGAGCACCGAATGAAGAAGCGACAACACGTGGTTCTTCTACTGGGTTTGTTGTCAGCCACCGCCCTTGCCGCGTCGCCGGACACCCGGTCCACCAGCTTCAATGTCAAGGATTTCGGGGCCCAGGGCGATGGCCGGGCGGACGACACCAAGGCCATCCAAGCGGCCTTCGACGCGGCGGCCAAGAAGACCTGGAGCGAACAACCACCGGGCAGCGCCTACTTCATCTCGATCCCGACCGTCTTCATCCCGGCCGGGAAGTATCTGATCACCGAGACGATCGACTTGAAGGCGAACGTCTCCGGTGAGGGGACAGCCATTGTCGAGCAGAAGAATGCCGAGAAGGACGTCTTCTCCAGCACTTTTGCGTGGCGGCTTCAGGTCTCCGGTTTGACGTTGGTCGGGGGCCAACACCAACTGCACATCGGCAATCCCAACGTGGACACCGGCCGCATCACGGTCGACAAGTGCGCCTTCTACAACGCACGCGGCACGGCCATCCGGCTCCGACAAGGCTCGAACTCGACGCAAGTGAGCGTCCGCGACGGCCTCTTCTACAACTGCGACCAGGCCCTGGTCAACTGGTGCGATCTGACTTCGGTGGCCGACTGCTGGATCTCCAGCGCCCAGGAGATGAAGGATCGGGCCGTGATCGAGAATCACGGAGTCCTGACGTTGGCAAATATCTGCGGCGTGCCGGCGGTCAAGGCGGAGAACGACCAACGCTGGATCGACAACTACGGCACGGTGACCGCGCGGAATTTCCGTTTTGGAGGCGAATCCGCGGGCTTCACCGCCGTGGTCAACTTCGCCCCCTAGGTGTACACCTACCCGGTTGTCGGTCCGGGGATCGTACTGGATTCGTGCGATATCTACGCCCTGGGAAACCCCAAACGCAAGGCGGCGATCTTCTGCGAGCAGGTGCCCAACCAGATTGTGGTGCGGAATTGCCGGGGCCTGTGCGACCTGCCGGTGGTCCGCGTGAGCGACAAGCTGGACCTGGATACCTACTTCGACAATGCTGAGCAGCGTCGGGCATGCCTGCGGTTCCTGATCGGCGACGCAAATGTCGAAGTGTTTGACGCCAACCGGGAACTGCCGGAGCCGATGCGACCCTACCAGGCAAACCGCGTGGTGGCCGATGCCCAACCCAAGAGCGGCCATTGGCATCGCGGGGCATTCATCTGGAACCGCAACGCCGAAGGGCGGTGGACGGCCGGCGGATTCGTCAAGGCAGCCACTCCCGGCGATCAGGAACCGCTCGGCTGGTCGTGCGTCGAGTCCGGCAAGCCCGGCACGTGGCGCGCGGTTTACCCGAACTTCGCCGCGAATACGTCAAAGAAGGAGTCCGAATGACGAACAGAATACCGCCGTTGTTTTCGTCGCCGTTGTTGACACTGGTGCTCGTCCTGATGCCCAGCATCCCTGCAGCGGCGCAGACGCGCCCGGAGCAAGACGGCCGGATATTTCGCACCGAGCCAATGGGCAACGGGTACGCCCGCACCGGCGTGAATACGGCGATCTTTCGAGGCAGTTCGCTGGTCACATCGGAAAGCACCCAGTACGCGGCGTTTTATGACGAACAAGGCCGCTTTGTCTTGGCCCGCAGGAATCTCGGTTCGCCGCGTTGGGACACTCAGGTTACTCGATACACCGGCAATGTCCTGGACGTCCACAACGTCATCAGCTTGGGCGTCGACGGCAAAGGGGTGTTGCACACGGCTTGGGACCACCACAACCACCCGCTGAACTACTGCCAGAGCACAAAACCCGGCTCGCTCGAACTCACCGACAAGCTTCCCATGACCGGCCAGGAAAAGGCCGTCTGCTACCCGCAGTTCTTTCGCCTGCCGGATGGTGGCCTGCTATTCCTTTACCGCACCGGCATGTCTGGCGCTGGCGACCTGAGCATCAATCGGTACGACGTGAAGACGGGGCAATGGAGTGCGCTGCCGGGGCCGATTGTGGCTGGCGACGGGCAGCGGAATGCGTACTGGCAGACCGCAATCGACCCGCACAGCGGCGCGATCCACTTGTCGTGGTGCTGGCGGGAACGCAAGGGAAACGCGGATCTTTTGACCAATCACGACATTTGCTACGCCCGCTCGAACGACGGCGGCACGACTTGGCTGCGCGCCAGCGGGCAAGCGTATTCGCTGCCGATCACCGCCGGCTCTGCCGAAGTCGCCTGGCCGGTGCCCCAGCAGAGCAATCTGGCCAACATGACATCCACGGCCATCGACTCGCACGGACGCCCGTTCATCGTCAATTCGTGGAAGCCTGCTGGCGAACAGACCGAACAAATTCACTTGGTGTTCCACGACGGCGCGACGTGGCAACTGCGTCGCGTCGGACAGCGAGAAGGCGATCCTCTGCGACTTGGCAGCGAGAACGGCTACACGCTGTCCCGCCCGCTGGTGCTGATCGACCGGGACGACCGGCCCTTGGTGGTCATCCGCGACGCCGCTCGGGGTTCGCGGATCTCAGTCGCCGTCAGCCAGGATACGCAGCATCGCACTTGGCAATTCGAGGACCTGACGGCGGAATCGGTCGGCGATTGGGAGCCCACGTACGACGCCACGCGCTGGGAACGGGACGGGGTCCTGAGCCTGTTCGTTCAGAAGTGCTCGGTAGGCTATCCGCGACCGGCCCCGCCCGAGGTCGGCCGGGAGCCAGCCTGGGTCCTGGAGTGGAAGCCAACGGCCCGCCAGCTCGACAACAACCTGAAGTGCGTCGACCTGTCCGACCTGGACGGCGACTTGCCGCTGGATGGAGTTCGTTCCGCGGAAATTCTGCGGCAGACCGAGCCGTGGGAAAACGACTCCTTGGGTTATCCCACCGTGGTCCGCAACGACCAGG
>CAZAQY010000409.1:0-5549 GCA_964486845.1 uncultured Pirellulaceae bacterium | reverse complement strand
GGTCGCCTAGAGTCTTACTCCGTATCATGCGCGCACCGTGCGCGCATCTTGTACACTGGTCTGTACAGTACACTTTTAGGTTGTGGGCACTGGCCCGCGTTAAGTGGAAATTGGCCGGCAGATAACGCGGTTGCGGTAGGTGATGCGCCCAGGAGTCTTACGCGTTCCACCGCCGCGCGACCTCAACCAGCGTCCGCACAAACAGGCCTGTTCCGCCGGCGTCCAGCCAGGGCTTCGGGTTTTCCAGAAAGGCGGGCCCGGCCACGTCGATGTGCGTCCACGGCGTCTTGCCGACGAACTGCTCCAGGAACTTGGCGGCGGTGATCGCGCCGGCCCAGCGGCCTTCGCCCACGTTCTTGATGTCCGCCACTTTGCTATGGATCAGCTCGTCGTAGTAGTCCGGAAACATGGGCAATTGCCAGACGGCCTCGCCGCAGTCGTCCGCCGCCGTGCGCACCGCGTCGCACCAGGCTTGATCGTTTGTCATCAGCCCCGCCACGTCGGTGCCCAAGGCGATCATGCAGGCGCCCGTCAACGTCGCCAGGTCGATGATCTTCTCCGCTCGCCTTTCGATCGCCAGATCCAGGACGTCGGCCAACACCAAACGACCTTCGGCGTCGGTGTTCAGCACTTCGATCGTCTTGCCGTTGCGGGCGCTGATCACGTCGCCCACCTTGTAGGAATCGCCGCCGACCATGTTTTCGACCAGGCCGGCCAAACCAATGACGTTGATGGGCAACTCCAGCCGTGCGACGGCCTGCATCGCGCCAAAGACGGTCGCGGCGCCTGCCATGTCGCATTTCATCGTCTTCATGCTGTCGGTCGGCTTGACCGACAAACCGCCCGAGTCGAACGTGACGCCCTTGCCCACCAGTCCCAGAATCGGATCGCCGGGACCGCCGCCCATGTGCGACAGGATCACCAGACGAGGCGGCCGAGCTGAACCTCGCGCGACGGCCAACAAGGCGTTGCAACGCTCGTCCTCCAGGCGTTGCTCGTCCCAAACTTCGATCTCCGGTCCGAACTCTTCGGCGAATTTTTCGGCCTCCGCGGCAAACGATTCCGGGTAGATCCGGCTGGGCGGCTCGTTCACCAACTGCCGCGTCAAATTGATGGATTCCCCCAGGATCTGGCCAGACGTGAGAACCGCCTCGTAGGCGTCGTCCCAGAGGATCTCTTCGAAGGCGTGCAGGTTCTTCTCGCTGCGGTACAGGTCCTGCCCTTGGCAGCCCACCATCGCCCCGCACACGCCGCTTTCCACTTGCTGCTCCGTCCAGCCGTCGCCCAGGAAGAAAGCCACTCGTCGGCGAGGCCGTTCCGCCAGACGTTTCGCCGCGGCCGCCGCCGCGCGGAACGCTTGGCCACGCCCAAACTGCCGGCTCTCGCCAAGGCCCACGACAGCCACCTGGCCGGCCTTGACGCCCGGCGGAGAGAGAATGACGGAGACCTTGCCCAGCTTGCCCGATATTTCCTCCTGAGTGACCAGCCGCGCCAGCATCCCTCCCGTCGCGGCATCGACTTCCTGCGCTTCCTTGGTCAGCGTTCCCTGGGCGTCAACGCCGACAACGATCGCGTCCGCTTCGAGGTCCGTGACTTCCAAATCCGTGGGGGAGATAATCATGCTGTCGAACTCCTCGCCGTGTGGTTTCGTTGAGCGTGCCGGTCGGGCAACGCGGCTCGGAGAGCCATGCCACGAATGAAAACGCTAACAGCGACCGATGCTGCCGCCCGTTCCCGGACACCGCCGCGTGAGTTATTGTAATGATTGCCAGTCAATCGTAGTGCGCGTCCGGAAGGCGGGCAACCGGCGTGCATGCCACAAACGGAGGACCGTGATCGTGGGTTACCGTAATCTCCGCGCATGCTTGGAAGACTTGGAACAAAGCGGTCAGCTGATCCGCGTCGAGGACGAGGTCGACGCCCATCTGCAGGCCGCGGAGATCCACCGCCGCGTGCAGGCATCCAGCGGGCCGGCGCTGCTGTTCACACGCGTCAAGGGTTGCCGCTTCCCCATGGCGTCCAACCTGTTCGGGACGCCGGAGCAGGCGAGGTTCTTGTTTCGCGACACCTGGGACCGCGTGCGGCGGATGATCGAACTGAGACTCGACCCGTCACAAGTGCTCCGCCGCCCTACGCGCTACCTGGCCGCTCCTTGGATCGGGCTGACCATGTTGCCACGGCGCTGCTCGCGCGGTCCTGTGCTGGCCCATGAGACGACGATCAGCGAACTGCCCCAGTTGAAATCGTGGCCCGGCGACGGCGGGGCGTTTGTCACACTGCCCCAAGTGTACACGGAAAACGTCGAACAGCCGGGCTTGATGAAGTCCAACCTCGGCATGTACCGCATCCAGCTCTCCGGAGGGCGCTACGAGCCGGACCGGGAAATCGGCATGCACTACCAACTGCACCGCACGATCGGCGTCCACCACGCGGCGGCCATTCGCCAAGGAAAGCCGTTCCGCTTGAATGTTTTCGCCGGCGGGGCACCGGCCATGATGCTGGCCGCTGTCATGCCGTTGCCGGAGAGCATGTCCGAGTTGACGTTTGCCGGCGCGCTGGCCGGCCACCGCATTCCGATGATCTGCCCGCGACGAGGAAGCGATCCCGGCGGCGATCCGCAATCCGCGCCGGCTCCGCTGCCGATCTATGCCGAGGCCGATTTCTGTATCACGGGCACGGTTGATCCCGACAAGAAGCTGCCCGAAGGACCGTTCGGCGATCATTTGGGATACTACAGCCTGGCGCACGATTTCCCCGTTCTGCGCGTCGAACACGTCTATCACCGCGAGGGCGCAATCTGGCCGTTCACCGTCGTGGGCCGGCCGCCGCAGGAGGATACGGTGTTCGGCGAGTTGATCCATGAACTGACCGGGCCGGTGATTCCGCAAGTGATTCCCGGTGTCCACGCGGTCCACGCGGTCGATGCGGCCGGCATGCATCCGCTGCTGCTGGCCGCCGGCAGCGAACGGTACACACCCTACGAGACGCTGCGCCAGCCGCAGGAGTTGCTGACGCAGGCCAACGCCATTCTGGGCCAGGGGCAATTGTCGCTGACCAAGTACCTGTGGATCGCGGCCCGCGACGACGACCCGCACCTGGACGTGTACGACATCCCCGCTTTCTTCCGGCACATGCTGCAGCGTGTGGACTGGCAACGCGATTTGCACTTTCAGACGCGCACCACGATCGATACGCTGGACTACTCCGGCAGCGGGCTGAACGAGGGCTCCAAGGTCGTGATCGCGGCCATCGGCGCGCCGCGGCGAAGTCTGCCGGCGGAGTTGCCGGCCGATCTGCAGTTGCCCTCCGGGTTCGGCGAGCCGCGGGTCTGCTTGCCCGGCGTGCTGGCCGTCTCCGGCCCTCCGGCGACGGCCAGCAGGGGCGAGGCGGACGAGGCCGTCGAACAGTTCTGCGAGATTAGCAGCGAGTTGGAGGCCATCAGCCGTTTCCCGCTGGTCGTCGTCGTGGACGATAGCGACTTCACGGCGCGCACGCTAAGCAACTTCCTGTGGGTCGTCTTCACCCGCAGCAATCCGGGAGCCGACGTCTACGGTATCGACTCGTTCACGCAGCAGAAACATTGGGGCTGCCGCGGTTCGCTGGTCATCGACGCGCGCATCAAGCCCCATCACGCGCCGCCCCTGATCGAAGATCCGGAGGTCACCAGACGAGTCGACGCCCTAGCTGCCCGCGGCGGGCCGCTGGCCAAGTACCTGTAAGGAGAACGGAGTTCATTCCGTGCCCTTGGCGCAGGCGGCAATCGGCTGGGCCAAAATCCAATGCCGGGGGCTTGCTGTTAACCGCGCTGTGGTAGACAATTCGGCTTCCTAGGTGAGCAACAAGATCAGCGGTTGCGATCCGCCGCAAGAAGCTCAGGGGTCCGCAGTCCGTGGCCGAATTTCTGGATACCAGCTTGCATTTGCCGGCGTGGCTAGCGTATTTCCTGGCCGCTTTGGTGCATAGTGCGCTGCTGCTTGGTCTGGTGGCGACTGGGGCGGCAGTCTTCATTTGGATGGAGCGCAAAGTCGCTGGACGCATTCAGGATCGTCTGGGTCCCGCTCGGACCGGTGGAAAATTCGGCTGGCTACAGTCACCGGCCGATGGGCTCAAACTGCTGACAAAAGAGGACTTGGTGCCGGGCAACGCCGATGCCATGCTATTTCGCATGGCCCCGTACTTGAGCTTCACATCGAGTTTTACCCCGTTTCTTGCGCTGCCCTTTGCCGATGGCTGGGTGGCTCGATACGTCCACACCGGCGTCTTTTTTGTGTTGGCCGTGCTCTCGCTGGAGGTGTTCGGAGTGGTCCTGGCGGGCTATGCGTCGGGATCCAAGTGGTCGCTGTTCGGAGCGATGCGCGAGTCGGCGCAGGTGGTCAGCTACGAAATACCGCTCAAATTGTGCGTCGTGATCCCCGTGCTGCTATGCGGCACGCTGGACCTGACCGCCATCGGCAACATGCAAGCGGGGTGGATGACCAACTGGCTGGTATTTCACGATCCGTTCACGTTCATCGCCTTCTGGATCTATTTCACCTGCGGTGTGGCGAGCGTCAACCGGGCTCCGTTTGATTTGGCGGAGGCAGAAAGCGAACTCGTCGCCGGCTTCCACACCGAGTATTCCGGCCTGCGCTGGGGCTTTTTCTTTATGGCCGAATACGGGTCGATGTTCCTCGTCAGTTGCCTGTGTTCGGTACTGTTTTTCGGCGGTTGGCACGGCCCGATCCCCGTGTTTGATCTCTTAGGATGGTCGTACGGCCAGCAAGAAACGGCTTTCCGGTTGACCGGCTACCTGGCGAACCTGGGCGGTTGCGTGAATCTGATTGTGAAGGGCGTGATCGGCGTCACCGTGATGATTTGGGTCCGTTGGACGCTGCCGCGACTGAGGATCGACCAGGTGATTACAACCTGCTTGAAGTACTGCGTGCCGCTGGCGGCGATCTGTTTCGTAGGCGTGCTGGCATGGCAACTGCTGGGGCTGCGGGGCCCGAACGATATCGTGCCGGTCACCCGCCACGGAGCGGCAGGCGTTCGCGAGGGTTGGGTGCTGAAGGCGGAGGCGGCAGAGAGACAGGCCGAGTTGGGTCGGACCGCGCCGGCAGCGGGTGCGCAGCAGGCGGTGGCGATGCGCGAGCAGGTTGGGGGCTGAAGCGATGTTGGCCGCTATCGACGGGCAAGCGACCTTCTTCTGGTTTTGTGCCCTGATTTCGTGCTGTTTTGCGCTGGGCGTATTGTTCTCGCCGAACATTGTCCGCATGGCGTTTTATCTGATTGTGTCGCTGGGCGCGGTAGCGGGCTTGTTCTTTCTGGCGGGCGCAGAATTCCTCGGTGCGATGCAGTTGATGTTGTACGTCGGTGGCACGTTGGTGTTGCTGGTGTTTGGCGTGATGCTCACGGCCCGCAGCAATTTCATTCGCATGAAGACGGGCGGAGGCGAGTGGATCTTGGCGCTGTTCGTCGGCGCGGGGTTGCTGTTGCTGCTGCTGAGGACGGCGTTTATGGTCGAAAGCTGGAGCCTTCCGCCGGCGCATGAACTGCCGCCGGCCGATGCG
>CAZAQY010000408.1:0-5589 GCA_964486845.1 uncultured Pirellulaceae bacterium | reverse complement strand
CACTTCGCGATGCGTCTGGCGCAGGCGCTGGTTCGCGTCGATCGTGACCAAGAGTCGTTCGCCCGGCTGCAAGCGGTGCTCCAACGGCTGGTAGGTCAATGTGGCGGGATTAACCAAGCGGCCGTCCCGTGGCGACGGCTGCTCGGTGACCTCCACGTCGTCAATCCACAAGGTCTGCTCCTCCTCCGCCTTGCCGGTGGCCCGCAAAGTCAGCAGCAGATGCCGACAGTCTTCGGCAAAGAAATCCCAGCCCTCGTGAAGCGCGAAACGAAACTGCCTCCACTGTTGATCGACCGCCATCGGAAACGAGCCGGGCGACGGGGCATCGACGAACGGCTTGACTTGGCGGTAGGCCGTCCAACCAAAGACCGCCTCACCCGCTCGGTCGCTCCTTGCCCAGAAGGACGCCGTGTACATCTTGCCCGGCTGAGGATGAATGGCCGCCTCCGGCGCCGAGACGACATAGCCTTCGGTGCGAGCGGGATGGTGGATGCGGAAACTCGCGGCGCCGCCGTGCCGTTGCTGCGTGTCGCGGGTGAAATTGGCGGGGTCTTTGTATTTCGGTGCGCCCCACATCGACCAGCCGGCAGGCGGTGCGGCTGGATTCGGTGCCTCGAAGTCGGCTCGAAAGACCACCGTTTCCGCGCCGTCGGCGAGGCTCGTCAGCAGATGAGTCAGGATCAGCAAGCCCGCAAATCGTGGACACCCAAACATCATGGAAGCTCCTGCGAGGCAATCTCAAGCCGGTTGACGTGGCACTCATTCTAACCCCGCTTCGGCGGCGTTAGAACCGGGCGACCGTGGACAAACGCGGAAACCGACAGTACGCGGATCACTCCGATGTGCAAGGACCGCGACGCAGCAGTAGCCATGTCAACCAGGGACCAACGAACATGAGAAACAAACCAGCTGTGCCAACCTTCAACCGTCGCCAATTCCTGGAACGAGCCGCCGGGTCCGCACTGGCGGTGGGCTTGTCCAGTCCGCATCACCTCCGACCGGTTGCTGGCGGTCCCCTATCAATACGAGACGAAAACTTGGTCGAACGGGCCCGGCAAAGTACTGAATATCCCGATCCGCGGTCCGGCGCCGGCTTGAGGGAGGCAAAGCTGACGATCCTGAAAGACAGCCATCAACCGCGGTTTGTCTCATGACAGGCCCAGCCGCGACTCAGCTGGTCGACACGCTTCAGCAGCTTAGGAACCCGATGCGGACCGTGCATCGTCCGAACGTGACTCGCCGCCTCGATCACGTCCATTCCCACGGCGGTGACGTACAGCGGCGAGCGGCTTCGGCCGCGCAGCACCGGCACCACCGGTTCCGCCTTCACGAACCTCGTCTTGGCCACGCCGATCACGGCGACGGAGCGTCCCAACGCCTCGTACAGATGGGCACCGAGTCCCGGCCGCTGCTGGCCGAGCCAGACGTAGCCGTCGATGACGATCACCTGCGGCAATTCCGGCAGCGACTTCAAGACGGCCAGGATACAGGGCAACTCCCGACGATAGAACTGGCCGGACTGGTACGGCTCCACATCGTGGATCTGGACGACGGTTTCCGACGTTGACGTGCCGTCGCTCCAAGACTGGAAACACACGCAGGCCGCCACGGCACCGACGTCCCGATAATCCACGTCCACGCAGGCAATCATCTGACGGCTACTTCCACGTTTCCTCGGCCCGCGGATCTTCGTGGCCATCGGGCGCGGAGGTAGGCCATTCCGCCAAGCGTCCCACATCTCACGGACGAATTTGGCTTGCATGACGTAACCTTGGCGTCCGAACTCGCCACGCTTCGGCTTGGTCCAATCCATGCCGCCGGCGTTGTCGTGAGTTGGGTGGCTCCGCCGGCGAGCGTGATCTGACACAACTCGACGTTCGCGCCGACTTGAGCCGTATGCAAGACAGAATGCCCGTCCGGCGACCAGCCCGCAAACTGCGTCCAAGTGTCCGTTTCGTCGGCGAGTTCCGGGGCCACCATCCGTCGCCCCGATCCATCCTCCTTCACGACCATTGCCCGCATCGTGCGCACGTTGGCATGTCGCCCGCCAGGTAGATTCGTCTGAGTCGCCCCCAGGCGGCAAGCCATGATCGGAAATCAACCTCCCCACGATCACCCCCGTCACGGTGGGGACGAACAGACGTCAACTCTCGGCCAGTTGTCGTGGGTGTGTCCGCCCGTCAAGATATACTCCGTTTCGACACCGCTTTCAGGAGGCAGCGCACGATGACGATGGACTTTCAGTTAGCCGTGGTAGCGACCGCATGGTTCGCCGGGTCAATGGCCTGGACGAGCGCTGCGGCCGATCGACCGCTCCCGACTCGCGAATTTGAGATCAGGAATGACCGTGCCTTTCTGGGCGGTCACGAGGTCGATCTGTGGGGCCTACGCTGCGGAAACGCGCTGCATAGTTGGACCGTTACAGAGCGACACGTGCGGGCGATGGACAACATGAAGGCCCACGGCATCAATCTGATCGGAGTCTACATCCAAGGCTCCCACGGAGGCTGGCCCGATCCCAACGCCGGCCTTAATGGCTATCGCCGCAACGGCCAACTCAAGCCCGATGTGGCGAAACGCCTGGAGTGGCTCGTGCGCGAAGCGGACTCGCGGGGCATGGTGGTCATGGTGGGCCTGTTCAGCCCGCGTAAGGACCAGGAGTTCTACGATGAACGGGCTATCCAGCTCGCCATTGAGGAGACTGGGCAGTTCCTCATCGGGCGGAAACTCAAGAACGTGTTCGTGGACATCATCCACGAGTTCGACCACAGCGAGCGCGCCGATCAGGAGATCTTCCGTGAGCCCAACGGAGCCGCTAAGAAAGCGAAGCTGACGGGCTGGTTCAAGGACGTGGCACCCGACATCGAGGTGGGCGTCTGCCCCTACGAGAAGTCCCGAACCGCCGATACCTATCCGGGTATGGAAGTTCGCATCATTCAGAAGGGGATGCCTATCCCGTCGTCCGGCTTTGTGGTCAACGTCGAGATGCAGAAGCAGGACTCCTACGAAAACGACGGCGTGTTCAACGAGGGCCACCTCCAGTACATCTTCGCTGACTGTCAGCGGTACTTGGACAGTCCGAACGCCGTGATGCTCTTTCACGCTGCGTTCATTCAGGGAATCGGGAATTTCAGCGGAACGGCACCACACGCCGAGATGGGCGGAAATGGCACCGGCCCGAGCGATCGCGGCGTTCGCTTCTATTACGAATGGGTCCACGACCACGTGGGCCGATGGGAATACCCTCGCCACGTGAAGTGGTGACTTTGTGCAGGTCATCCCCGAGGTAGCGAGTTCAATGCGCCCCAGCCGTTGTCGTTGTTACGGATTCACGCTTGTCGAAGTCTTGGTGGTCATCGCGATCATCGGCCTGCTGGTAGGTTTGCTTCTGCCGGCCATTCAGGCGGCCCGCGAAGCAGCCCGCCGCGTCCAATGCAACAACAACCTCAAGCAGATCGGTGTGGCGTTGCAGAACTACGAGAGCACGTACCGATGCCTCCCTTCGGCTCGCACGGGTTCGCCGCACCTGTGGTCGGCACAAGCCCAGATTCTGCCCCACCTGGAGGGAGGCAGTGTCTACCAGACGATTGACTTTCGCTTCGGTGTGCTGGAGCCAGTGAACATCAACGCGGTGCAGGCGATCATTCCCACATACCTTTGCCCCTCCGACGCACGGCAGGGCCGGTTGGACCCCAATTTCGGCCCGAACAACTACTTGGCCAATGCGGGAAGCGGTTTGCAGAACGGCGGCAGCTTTCGCGACTATGGGCCGGAGGGCACGGAGCCAATCGACGGCGTGTTCTTCGACAAGTCGGCCGTGAAGTTCGCGGACGTCCTCGACGGACTAACTAACACCGCGGCCTACAGCGAAAGCGTCAAAGGAACTGGGGTGGACACCACCGGCGCCGCGCCGACTGATATGGTGCGGCAATTCGCCCAGGGTCCGCAGTTAGTCCCCGTGACCGACACCTTCTGCGCGGGACTGACCGTCTGGAATGGCCAGCGCGGACGCGAATGGGCTCGCGGCAATCTGAACGCGGCCAGTTACAATCACTTTCTGACGCCCAACCACAAGTCGTGCGACTGCCTTTCTGGGAACGTCATGGGCCGCATCGCGGCGCGCAGCTTCCATCCGGGCGGAGTAAACGTCCTGTTTCTGGACGGGCACGTCTCGTTTGTGGGCGACTCCCTGGACCTCTCCACCTGGCGTGCGATTGCCACGCGAAAGGGCGGCGAGGTAGTCCCATCCAAATCGTAATAAGGATGCTGTAATGAATCGCTTCTGGCTGACCGTCTTGACGGCACTTGCCTGCCTCCCGGCGATGCTCCCAGGCGGCGAGGAGGCCGCGCCGACCAGAGAGTTTGAAGTCCGGGAGGGATTGCCCTACCTTGCCGGCAAACCCGTGAAACTCTGGGGTTTGCGGTGCAACAATGCCCTTATGAGCCCCGCGGTCACCGAGCGTCTCATCAACAACCTCGACAACATGACCGCCCATGGGATCAACTTCATCAGCGTCTCCTTGCAGGGGACCAACGGCGGCTTCCCCGATGTCAACGCCGGACCGAACGCCTACACCTCGGACGGTCGTCTCATTCCCGCGTTCGCTCGGCGGCTCGAACTCGTCGTGCGCGAGGCCGACAGACGGGGCATGGTGGTCTGCGCGGTGTTGATGATGCCGCGCAAGGACGAGTTCCTGCGGGACGAGTCCGCCATCCGCCGCGGGATCGAGGAAACGGGGCGCCTGTTTTCCGAGCGGCGACTCAAGAACGTGTTCGTCAACCTGTATCAGGAGTTCAACCATCCCCTCCGGGTCGATCACGACATCTTCCGGGAGCCCGATGGGGCGGCAAAGAAGGCCAGATTGACGGGTTGGTTCAAGGCCGTCGCGCCGGACATCGAAGTGGGCATTTGCCCCAATCACCAGACCGGTTCCCCAGTGGATTGCCCGGGCTGCGAGGTCAAGCTGTTCCATGAGGCGATGCCGATTCCCGAGGCGGGCTTCGCGGTCAACACGGAGACCGCCGACCGCGACCTATCCGGCAACGAAGGGGTCTTCAATCGGTATCACATCGAGTCGATGCACAAGGAATGGGAGACCTACCGCCACCTGCCGCACGCGGCGATGCTCTTCCGCAGTCCGTATGTCGAGGACGTTCGCGGCCGACAGGGCACTGGCCCCAACTTCGAGATGGGAGGTGGCGGTACGGGCGAGAGCGATCGCGGAGTGCAGCCGTATTTCCAGTGGCTGCTTGAGAACGTCGGCCCGTGGAAGTTTCCACAGCACGTTGCCAGGGAATCCAAGTGAGCGTTGGCCGTCAATCGGAGCCTGTTTCTTCGCCGCCGGCTCGGCTACAGATGGCACCGAGGACCGTGATCGGCATGCTGGCGCCGAGAAAGCGAACCGAGCCATCGGCGAACAGCCCATTCGCGCCTCCGGGGTGCATCGCGTAGATCTCCCAGTCGTTGGTGCAGTTGATGGCACACGGTCCGCCACCGATGGTCGTGGTGCCGTCGCCACTGGCACCCCCGACTGACGGGTGCATTCCCAAATGGTGTCACGTCGAGATATGTGTAAGGGGCTCAGGGTT
>CAZAQY010000407.1:0-5620 GCA_964486845.1 uncultured Pirellulaceae bacterium | reverse complement strand
ATTTCTACCCCCCAAGTCGCCAACGGGCGAGAGGGCGAGATCAGGTGTTCTGAAGTTCTTTGCCAAGAACCCGCATGAACAAAATGCCTGTCCTTTTCCTTCCTGTCCTTTTCCTTCGGGAATCGGCCGACTGCCCGCTTAAAAAGGTGCAGAATCGGCTGGTTTTGTCCGCCTTGTCCGAGAGGGAACAGAACAAAATGCCTGTCCTTTTCGTCTTCGTCTTTTCCTCTCGCGGCCAGGGTCAGAACAAGACAGAGCAGCCTCGCAGGCGACATGTTGTGCATCGGTCACTTCTCCCAAATCGCGAACCGCTCCTCGCCGGCGAAGTCGCGGCCCTGCGTTGCGCATGAGATGCGTGCCCAGTGCAGACTCATGCAGTCGGGATCACCGGAGTACCAGGCTAGCAGCACTCGGCCGCCGGGCAACGGCCGGATCGCCGGATGCCCGAAACTCCATTTGCCCATGTCTTCCCAGTACTGTTTGAAGTCGATGTTCTCGCGGCCTTGCGTAATCGCCGCTCGTTCTTCGTGCGTGTAGACCACGAGACGCTCTGCGGCGGGCCAGTTCTCGCCGTTGTCGCGCGAGCACCACAGCGTCATCGTGCCCGGCCGCCCGCGATCCACGACGAAGGCCAGCAACCGGCCGTCGCCTAAGCGCAGCGGCGCCGCGATCTGGCCGGGGATCGGCGTGGCGCGGACCGGAGAAACGCCGATCGTCTCGCGGGTCACCAGGCCGTGCCGCAGATGGACCGTCAGGTCGCGTTTCTCGGCCAGATGGTGGGTCCAGAACAAGGCCGTGAATTCGCCGGGATTCGCGCCGGGACAGAGCCGCTGGTCCCAGTAGTAGATTCTGTGCTGGGGGTGCTGAGCCACGAGCATCGGCGGCGAGAACGACTCCCCGCCGTCGCGCGAAACGAGCAGCCACGCGGCGTGCCGGCCGGGGCGAGGATCGTCGAACTCTTTGAAGCTCTCCAGCGGAACGGCGATCGTGCCATCGTTCCAGCGCAGAACCGGCCCGGTCAGAGAACAGCCTTTCAGATCGCCCGTCGATAGCTCGCGCCAGGCGCTCCAGCTCATGCCGTCATCATGAGACACCGCCAGCAACTGCTTCGATCTGAGAATTCCCTCCGTCAGCGGGTCGAACAGCGGCCGCGCCGGATCGCTGCGGTCAAACCACGTCGAAAACAGCAGCTGTCGCCCCGGCTCGATTTCGACGACTTCTGCCGCCGCCAAGGAACCGGGCACGCCGGCCATTTGCGTCTCGAACCGGACGGGCAACAACGCCCACGATTGCCCGCCGTCCGGCGACCGGCACAAGCGGATGGTGCTCGTGGCGGCGTGCTTGCCGGGTCCGTTCTGAAAGCCGCACAGAATCGCCCCCGACCGCAGCGGACACAGCGACGTGAAGTACGCGATACGCCCCTCGGGCGACTGCCGGGTGGCGTCGAAAATCAAGCCGTGGTTTTCCAGGGTGAACATAGGGCGAACCACACCTAGTCAAAGCTGTAATCCGTAGGAAGCTCGCGCGGGTTGCTCTCTGCTCTTCGCGGCCGGTTGTGACAACACAAGGAGCGATTGAGCCGCACGCACACGGGGGTCGAGCACGGGATCGTCCAAACGCTGAACGAGTTTCCCCTGAAGCTCAAAGCACCGGCTGTGGCCCACGAACTCGGCCGCCATCGCTCGCACCCCCGCATTGTCCGAGTCGAGGCTTCGTCCCAGTTCGGCACGTCCCGCCGGATGGCCCAGACAGGCCAGCGCACCGGCGATCATGACTCGTGCCGTCGCATCCTGCTCGCTTTCCAGCAGGCTCAGCAGCCGTTTGACGTCAGGCTCGCCTCCCACGCGGGCCAGTGCCCAGGCGGCCAGATTGCGAACCGGCCGATCGTCCGATTGCAGCCGCCCGCGGAGGTGAATCAAGCCGGCCTGATCGCCAGACTTTGCCAAAGCCGCAGCCGCCATCAGTTGCAGTGGCGGATGCGGCGATTGTTCCAACGCCGCCCGCAGCAGCCTGCCGTCGCCCACTTCGCCGATCTTGTACAGGCTTTCCGCCGCGTGGACGCGCCCCGCCGACTGCTCGTTGCCGAGGATCTCGAACAGCACGCTCAGCGGACTGCGATCGCCGGCTCGCACCAATTCCCGCGTCAAGCCGCAGCGCCGTTGATCGTCCCTTTCTTGCGGCAGGCGATCCCGTAACGCCGCGACGACCTCGTCTCCGTGACCGGCCAGAGTCAGCGCCTCGGCCGCGTGCATCGCCGGCCAGAATTCGTCGGACGCGAGTCCGTTGCAGAGCGTGGCCAGGCACCGCTCTTGAAGCTCAGGTGCCAGCTGCAACGGCTCCTGACGCTTGGACTCTTCGGCCCGCAAGACACATAGACAGGTGAAGTTCAGCGCGGAGGCTGCCACCACCAGTAGCATTGGATTCCGTCTCATGGGTTCCTCGCAGAGGGGTAGGCTCAGACGTGCAGAATTCAAAATTGGCGGGGTACACGCTTCGACCGTGGCAAGGACCAAACGCCGTCAATTTTGAATTCTGTACGTCCGAGCGCGGTTGGTTGCGGGCGCGAGCCCGCGCTAAAGTTTCAGTTCGTACGATGCGCGTCACGCGCGCATCTTGGTCCGGCGAGCGGGGTGGCGTCAGCCCCCCGGTTTCCGGCAAGTCGCCCGGACTCAGAACCGAGGGGCTGACGCCGCCCCGCTCGCCTATTGGATTGCGGCCGCAGGCCGCGTTTGGGAAAACGCTTACGGCACCCACTCCGGCAACCGTTGGCCCAGCAGTTGGACAAACGCCCGGAACTCGTCGTCGGTCGAACCAGCATAGGGCGGCAACAGGCGGAGCGGAAGCTCGGGGTCGTGCATTTTCGCGAACATCTTGTCAAGATTAGGGTTTCAGGTTCCGGCGCAGCCGATGAAGTTCTCTTACGACAACCGCCCGGACGCTTCAATCGGCCAGACGTCGACGACGCGGCCGTCCTCGTGGACTACCATCTCGCGGTACAGGTTGCACGTGGTGCAGGCATGACTGGGGATCAGGTGCAGCACCTGACCGATGGGCCAATCCGGTGCATTGCGGACGACCGTATGTTCCTCGGCCAGGAAGAACGGGATTTCCACGTCGGGGAAATCGCGGATGGCCGGCACCCCGAACTCGCCGCCCGCCCCTTTCACACCCAGATCCAGCACGGCCTTGCCGGGGCCGGGGCGGCTGATGACGCTGACCAGGACCGACAAGGCAATCTCAAACTCGGGTACCAGCCGGTGGTACTGCCGGTCCATCGTGGCGTAGGTGCCGGCCTGGACCTCGTCGACGCCAGCCATCGTGCCCGTGCTGTCGTAGGTCGCGCTGGAACAACCGCTCAGGCAGCCGACAACGAGGCCCGCGGCTTCGAGCATCCGGCGCGTATCGATCGCTTGTTGCATGGCCGCCCTGGCCCGTTCGGTCCGTTCAGCCCGATCTAGCACGTTCACCAGGTGCCCTTCAAAGGCTTGCAACCCGGCGAAACGGACCCCCGGCAACTGGGCCACGCGCTGCGCCAGTTCCACCGCCGGTTCGCCGGGCGCCACGCCGCAACGGCCCATGCCGATATCGACCTCGACCAGCAGATCGACGACGGCCCCGGCGGCCGTCGCGACGTTCGAGATCGCGGCCGCCTGGTCCTCGTGATCGATGGCGACGGCGGTCCGCGCCCGTAGAGCAAGCCGAGCGAGCCGCGCCAGCTTGGCATCGCCGACGACCTGGTTGGCGATCAGCACGTCCGGGAAGCCGTGTTCGACCAGCACTTCCGCCTCGCCTAACTTGGCACACGTCATGCCGACGGCCCCGGCCGCCAGTTGCCGCCTGGCGAGCGTCACGCACTTGTGGTTCTTGAAGTGCGGACGCAGCTTCGCGGGGCGGTCCTGAAAAAAGGTCGCCATCTGGGCCAGATTGCGGTCGCTCGCGGCGCGGTCCAGCAGCAGCGTGGGCGTGTCGAGTTCGCATACCGGCCGGCCAATCCGCGGATCCGGCGGGGCGATGCAGTCTACTCCGGCCATGGCGTCTTCTCCGTCGCCAGCGAATACAGCACGGCCTTCGAGTTGGTGTACTCGTGTACCGTTTCGTCGAAACCCAACTCGGCCCCGATGCCGCTCAGCTTGTAACCAAAGACCGGCACGTTAGGCCGCAAGGCTCCGCCGCCGTTGACGGCGATCCGTCCGGCCCGCAGTCGCCGCGCCACCCGCAGGGCTCGCCCGCCGTCGGCCGTCCAGAGATTGGCCATCAGACCGAACTCGCAATCGTTGGCCAGCCGCACTGCGTCGTCTTCGTCGCGGAACGTCAGCACGCTCAGCACCGGGCCGAACACTTCTTCGCGGGCGATCGTCATCGACGGCGTGACGCGATCGAAGATGGCCGGCGGAAAGAAGCAGTTTTCCGGGGCTTCGGGCAGCGGTCGAATCAGCACGCAGCGGGCGCCTTCCTGCTGGGCCTGCTCGACAAAACGCCGCACGTTCGCGCAGTGCAGCGGCGTGGCGAGGCAGCCCAGGTGATTGCTCGGGTCGGTCGGGTCCCCTTGCCTCAGTGTTTTCACCTTGGCGACGATGCGTTCCAGCAGTTCGTCGTGCTGGCTCTCGTGGACCAGCAGTCGCGAGCCGGCGACGCAGACCTGCCCCAGGTTAAAGAAGATGCCCGTGATCACCCCGTTGACGACGGGTTCCAGCGGCGCGTCCGGAAAGACGACGCTCGGCGTCTTGCCGCCCAGTTCCAGCATCACGCCCTTCATCCCGACTTTGGCCGCTTCCAGCATCTGCACGCCCGTCTGATGGCGGCCGGTGAAGGTGATCTTGTCGATCCCCGGATGGCGAACGAGCGCCGCCCCGGTCTCGGCGCCCGTCCCGTGGACGACGTTCAGCACGCCCGGCGGCAAGCCGACCTCGTGAGCCAGTTCTGCCAGCATCAGGGCGGACAGCGGCGAGACCTCGGACGGCTTCAGCACGACCGTGTTCCCACAGGCCAGGATCGGTGCCAGCTTGATCGCCGCGTTGGTGAGCGGGAAGTTCCAAGGCACGATCGCGGCAACCGCGCCCAGCGGTTCCCGGAACTGCAGCGTGACGTTGTCCGGCAGCGTCCCGTAGCACTTGCCGGCAATCTTGTCGGCCAGCCCGGCGTAGCTTTCGAACAGGTCGGCCGCGCAGGGCACGTCAAAGCCGCGCGTGTCCCGGATCGGCTTGCCGATGTTCAACGTGTCGGTCATCGCCAGGTCTTCCAGCCGGCCGCGAATCCGCTCCGCCAGTTGATACAGCATCCGGCCGCGGACCAGCGGATCCAACCGCGGCCACGGTCCCTCCTCGAACGCCCGCCGGGCCGCGCGCACCGCGCGGTCGACGTCGGCGGCGTCGGCAAGCGCCACATCCTCTAACCGCTCTCCCGTCGCCGGGTTCGTCACGGTCCAAGTCCGCCCGGCGGCGCCGCCGGTCCAAGTACCGTCGATATACAGTTGCTTCATCGATCTGCCTCCCAGTTGTAGCCCGCCGGACTCCGGCGGGACGGATCGGGGACTGACTCGCTTCATGCATCCTACGGACGAAGACTCTAGGCGACGTCTTGGACTGCGCCAAGAAGTCGGGGCCCTTGCGAGCAGTCGGGT
>CAZAQY010000406.1:0-5624 GCA_964486845.1 uncultured Pirellulaceae bacterium | reverse complement strand
CGGCGCTGATCGTCTTCCCGCTGAAAACGTTGGCGTCTCGCCCGCCGGCGCCAGCCTTGGAACTTCTCGTTCTCACGGGCGACGAGTTGGGTGATGTGGCCGTTGGCCTCGTCGAACTTGATGTCGAATTCCCACGGTTCGGGCATGGGCTTGGCGCTGCAGCCGCCCACCGGGGCGAGCACGGCGTCGGCGCCGTAGGCCTGGGCGGCACGCAAACCGGCCACCGAGCCGCCGCCGATCACCGAGTGGATCCGCAAACCGAATTTCTCGGCCAACTCACGGGCCCTCTTCGCCTCGTCGACCGCCACGGTGCGGGCCTCGAAGCCCTCGATGCCGGCGTCCTTGAGCTTCTTGAACGTCTCCTCGTTCATGCGGTCCGCGCCCAGGATGACGGCCTTGTGGAGGGTGGTCCTGTAGGAGGGCTCGGCGGCTCGCACCCCGGTGGCCGCCAAGCTCATGCCGGCGGCAGAAACCGCAAGAAAATCGCGGCGGTTCAGGTCAGTTCTCATCGCGTAGTCTCCCTATTGTTGACCCTGGATGGACGCGGGCAATGTGCAGCGGGTTGTCAGTCTAGCAGGTTGCGCCGGACCGTTCCATTCCACGATGCGCGCTGTTTTCGGCCAATTCGATCTCGTCGACCTTGCTTGACACGTGCATTTTGCAGCGTGACAATCGCGGGAAGTCTTGAAGGCCCACCTCCATCTGCGCAAGGAGATCTCACATGCCTACTTTGATTTCCCGCCGTGACATGTTGCGAGCGTCTGCGGTTGCCGCTGGCGTCTGGACCACCCACGGACTGTTGGCCCACGCCCAGTCCCAATCGCCTAACGAGAAACTGAACATCGGGATTATCGGTGTTGCCGGCCGCGGGGGCGGCAACATGAGCGCGGTAGCCGGGGAGAACATCGTCGCTCTCTGCGATGTCGACGAGCAGCGATTGGGCAAGGCGGCCGAACGGTTTCCGCAGGCGAAACAGTACATTGATTGGCGCAAGCTATTCGATCAGAAAGACCTGGATGCCGTGGTGGTCAGCACAACGGACCATACGCACGCGTTCTGCAACGTGTGGGCCATGAACCGGGACTTGAGCGTGTACAGCGAGAAACCCTTGGGTCATTCGGTCTACGAAGCCCGTGTCGTGCATGACAGGTACGTGGCGAAACGCGACAAGATCGCTACGCAAATGGGCACGCAGATTCACGCCACCGACAACTACCGGCGGGTCGTCGAGTTGGTCCAATCCGGTGCCATCGGGCCGGTCCATGAGGCCCACGCCTGGTGCGGCCGCATCGGCCCTGGCGGCGATTGGCCTCAGGACGAACAGCCCGTTCCGGCCCACTTGCACTGGGACCTGTGGCTGGGGCCCGCCCCGTTTCGGCCGTACAACTCGCGACTGATGCCGGGCAATCTGACCTGGAACCGGTACTGGGATTATGGCAACGGCACCTTGGGCGATATGGGTAGTCACGTCATCGACTTGGCCTTCTGGGCGTTGAAATTGCGCGAGCCGCTGACGTGTCATGCCAAGGGTGATCCCACGGTTGCCCATCCCGTCACCAACCCGCACTGGATGGTGATCGAATGGGAGCATCCGGCTCGTGGCGGCATGCCGCCTTTGAAACTCACTTGGCACGACGGAATCCAACGCCCGCCGTCGCCCGATGGCCTGGATCTGAGCAAGTGGGGGTTGGGCGTGTTGTTCATCGGCGAGAAGGGCAAGTTGGTGGCTGACTATGGAAAACACATTCTGTTGCCCGAGGACAAGTTCCGCGATTTCCAGCGACCCGAGCCCTTTATTCCGAAGTCGCTGGGACACCACCAGGAATGGCTCCACGCTTGCAAGACTGGCGAACCGACGTTGTGCAATTTCGACTACTCCGGCAAGCTGATCGAGCACAACCTGCTGGGCAACGTCTCGTATCGCGTCGGCGAGAAGCTCCAGTGGGATCCCAAATCCCTGAAAGCCGCCGGGTGCCCCAAGGCTGACGAGTTCATCCAGCGGAAGTACCGGGAAGGTTGGGTCCTGGACGGCTGATGCCAGATCATCGTCGTCGGACGTTCCGGCGCTGGCGGCTCTGTAGGAGGCTCTAGCCTAACAACCGCTGACAAAACCGCCCTTGTAGGACGGATTTCCAATCCGTCAGGCGGTTTTGCTGAGGCCCGCTTGGTCAATGCAGACGTGGAACTGGACTGGTCGAAACTGGCAGCGGCCTCCTCCTGACCGTAGCGGTAGAGGTGGGCCATCCCCGCAGGCCGTTCTAGCGAGTCGGAGCCACGGCGTCAGCGGCGATTTTCATCAGCTTTGCCTTGGCTTGGTTGAATCCTCGGGGCACACTGAAGAACCCGACCCAGAGTTCTCCGGGCGTGTGCTCCAGCACGAATGGATACGTCGTGCCCTTGCCGCGGGCCACGGAGACCGGCGCGGTCCACGTCCTGGCCTCATCCGACGAGAACGCCAACTCGACCTCCTGCCGTCCGTTCTCCAGCGCGTTGTAGACCAGCACGATGCGGCCGTCGTGGAGGCGGGCCGTGTGACCGGGCGCGGAAACGGCGGCGATGGGCGTGGGCTCCGCCGTTGACCAGGTCAGTCCGCCGTCCGCGGAGAAAGACTGCATGAAGAACCTGCGCTCGGTGCGGATGAGCATCCAGATCCGCCCGTCGCGCAACTCCAGTACCGACGGCTCCAGCGCGCCCGAGTGGTGTCCCGCTCCGCCGATGTCGACAAAGCCGGTGGTGCGCCACGTGAGGCCGCCGTCGTCGCTGACGCCCACGCTCGATTGCAGACGTCCGGGCTTGGACACGTAATGCGAGAAGGGAACGAGCAGCCGCCCCGTCCCCGTCTGAATGGCGCCGTTGGTCGCCCCGCTGTAGCCCTCGAAGACTTTCACGCGGTCCATCCACGTCTTGCCGCGTGGCGTCGGCCCACTGCAGCGGGTTGGGCGTCAGGAGCAGGACGATCGCGCCGGTGCGGCGGCACTCGGCGACAAAGAATCGCAGGTCGGCCTCGAAGGTCTTCAGGTCCGTGCGCGGCACAGTCGCGGGCGGAGTCTTCCAGACGTCGACGGCCGCGTCGTTGATGCCGAACTGGATCATCACCACCGCGGGCCGGTGCGCCAGCACATCTTTTTCAAGCCGCTTCCGGGCGACTGGAGTGGTGTTTCCACCCACGCCAGCGTTGACAACGCGCACGTCGCCTCCGCCGCGCTGCTGCAACTGCCCCGCCAGTAGGGAGGCGTACACCCGCGTCGAGCCGCGCTCGGCGGTAGTCGAATCGCCAAATGCCACAATCGTCAGCGGCTCGGCGGCGTGCGACGCGGCCAGCGATGCGAGCAAAAAAACGGTGCAGATCACAAGGGTGCGTGGCATGATCTCTCCGTAGCGAAAAAGCAATTGTTCAGGGGTCGTTGTTCGCAACGCAACCGTCGCCCCCACGCTAACACGCCAACTGCGCCCACTTCGAAGGCTCCGGCTGCGTGAAGCGTGGCGCCTCCTTTACGCGGAAGTGCATATACCGCTTGACGGCGTTCGCGTGCGCGGGGTCGATGGCGCGCTGATGCCCGGCGAGGACTTGATCCGCGGCGGGCGTCAGGTTCATGGGAAATGAGGCCGAAATCGCCGCTAGATCTTGGAGCGTGGCGAAGCCACGAAGGATACGAAATGTGCCAAGCACGCCATTGGCAAATTGGCCCTCGATCGTGATGTATTTTGCGGGGCGCGGCATCGCGGCTTACTCCACCGGCTTGGTCCCGAGGATCATCGCTTCGACGTCGGCCTTGGCCACGTCCGTGCGGGCTTTGGCGTCAGCTTTCAGCCTCGCGACTTCGGCACGACCGGCTTCAACGCGATTTACTACGGTTGCTTGGGCTGCCATCGGAGGCACGGGCAGAGATAACTCCCGCAAGTCGTTGCTGTTAATTGACGCGAGATTGGTGGTGAACTTCGCTCTCGCCCGGAAATGGTTGCGAGCCGGAACGCTGTTCATGTACTCCAACGCGAACTCAGGCATCAGCTTCGAGCGGTCCAAGCGGACCTTGAGAACATGGTTCTGATGAACGCAATCGGGAATCTCGCCACGCCACAAAGCGGGCCGCCCTACCAAGTCGGCGCTATTGCCTTCGCAAACTACCAGGTCACCTGGTTCAAGTCGGAGTGCATCAAGTTCTTTGTCGGGTACGTCGATGTACTTGATTTCGCGCAGGTCCAACTCGCCTCGCTGGACGTTGGCGACGCGGAGATACGGCCGCGGATGCTGGCCAGGACGGTTGGCTGGGCATTTCTGAATTCCGTAGGAGACCGCTGCCACGTCGCCCAAGCTGGAGACTGGAAACTTGCCACCGCTAATGTCAATAGCGATGGTCGCAAGCTGATTGAACATGACCGACCAACGCCCCAATTCACTCCACAGCACGGCGAACGCTTTGGGAAGTGTTGTGTGCTCGGGAGCCGTCAGTCCAAGATCCGCGAGAAAACGTGCTTCGATGCCGTGTTCAAGCTTTTCGATCTTGGCCGCCGTTTCGGCCGAATACTTCCGCCCCGCCTCCCACCTCGCCACGATCTTCCGTTGCACGGGTAGCGGGGGAAGGGGGATTTCAAAATCAAGGAAGAACTCCTCCCGGAACCGATTGCGACTAACCGCCGCCGATCCCGTGGAAGCCGCATTCACGGCCCTGGTGGTTTGTTCGCTGATGCACCACAGAAACAAGTACTCCGAAATGACTTTCGACTCGTCCGCCACGAATTGGGGAAATTCGTTGGAGACGAAACAATCCGACAGATCGCCGGGAACAACTGCGAACGATTCCTTCCAGGCGAACAGGCGGTTGTAGATCAGGGCGCCCGGCACGAGAGGCGATAAGTAGCGAGCGCTGATTCCCTCGCCCGAAACCGTTTCGCGGTGGAACACGCCTTCGCCGTACCACTTCACCCCCGCCATTTTGTATTCGGCCGTCGGCTCCACCTTGACGACGTTCGACACAACTCTGACGCAATCGCCAACGCGGGCACGTGTCCAACCATCAGGTAGTCGGCGCGAAATCAGCGCGGAACTGGGCACGACCCAGCGGTCCATTTCGTGCCACCAAACGATGATCGCACGGCCAATCGTGGCGCTCATTCGCCGCCTCCCGGTTCGTCGCGTCCCCGCTCTTTCCTACGTCGGCGTGGCGGCTTCGGCGTGTCTGCCGCGGCGTCCGTGATCCGTTTGACGGCCTGATCGAAGTCGGTGTCGCTGGCGTCCGCCATCGCTCGCCGTTGCCTATCGTACTCTTCGTATTGAGCGTGGGCGTGCTCTTCTGCCTGTACGTGCGACACCCGCCCGGCATGCGTCAGGATGTCGTGATCGCTCAGCCGAATGAAGTCATCCAGCTTGGCGATCCAGTCGGCCATGTGCATTGGCCGATGCGCCCGAGCCTGAAGCTCGGCGAAATCGAGATACGCCGATACGATGAGATTGAGCGTCTCGAGTTCCGCTTGCGAGAGGTAGTTCTTGGCGATGATCACGTCCTGCCTGCGAACCGGCCCACCGGGAGCGTTCTTCCAAGTGGTCAAGCCCATGTTCGGCCGGACGGCATCCCTCTGTGCCAATATGACTGAGACAGTTACCTCCTCGTTAATTACTGTAGAGG
>CAZAQY010000405.1:0-5654 GCA_964486845.1 uncultured Pirellulaceae bacterium | reverse complement strand
CGTCTGTTTTCCTCAACCTTTGGTTGCGGCCGAGCGCAGCGAGGCCGCGCTAGGGTGAAGACCGCCCAGAGTGGTCCGTAAATTTAATGCAATACGGAGCATAGTTTTTTTGACCACGGATAAAACGGAAAGAATATAAATAATATTCCTGTCTTTGCTTTCTCTGAAATTAAAGTCTTGGCTGATAATCAACCCGTGGAAATACGGATAAACGGAAACTCGGAAAAACGTTTTTCGCTCTCTTTTGCTCGTATTTTCCGTTTCCGCGTTCGGCAGTTTCCGTGATTCCGTGGCCCCGTCAGCGTCAGTAGGAGAAAAAACGGAAAAAGATAGCGAAACAACGAAAAACTTGACTCTACCTTACTAAATAGAGTATAACCACCCCATCTACGGGAAAGGAGATAGTTATATGAGTTTTCTAAAGCGTTCCGAAGTAGCGAAGTTCTTACGAGTAACCGCCCCAACGGTGCGTAAAATCGTCAAAAGAGGCGAACTAAAATGCGTTGTTATTGGGGGACAAAAGAGAATCGAGGTAGCGGAACTACAGCGATATCTCAAACGTCAAACGGAAGCGGTAGTATCCGCTTGATAGCGTCTCGTTGGCGATTGCGTTAACGTCTATCGCCATAGGAAACGCAAAACGCTTCTACGGAAGCGGGCAAGTTTCACTTTTATCTTATGAGGAATTTATTATGTTATTTACAATTCAAGCAAGTACAAGCGATGGTGTTCCTGCTGGAACGTATCGCGCAAAGTTTAAGGAAGTAAGTCCACTAACAACGAAAAACGGAAACGCTTATCGTTGGGTATTTCAAGCCGACGATGGGAAGACGATCAGCGCCCTATCTGACGCTGAGAATCCGCCAACGACAAAGAATAAAACGGGCCGCTGGTTATCAGCGTTAAGCGGAAAACCGCTTACTGCTGGCGTCAGCGTCAATCCTACTGACTACGTTGGACGGAACTATCTCGTCATCGTATCGCCAGCAGAGAACGGGAAAACGAAACTGGAAACGTTTTCCGCGTTGAATAATTAACAACGCATAACGCAAAACGGCTATCGGGTGCGTTGCCCGATAGCCGTTTGCGTTTCACTCTTACACAAGGAATTATACCCATGAAAGGTCTATTAGTATGTACACTTTACCGACAACATTATATGAAATTGCGAAGGAATACGCAAAATTAAACTTCTACACGTTCCCCGTTCATACGCTGGAAAATGGCGTTTGCTCTTGTGGGAACGATTGCGGTAATACCGCCAAGCATCCGTTAACGTCTAACGGAGTAAAAGACGCTACCCTTGACGATGAGCAACATCGTCAATTCTTTACTGGCGATTATGCTATCGCTAATATCGCTGTCGCTTGCGGAGAAGTAAGCGGTATCTTCGTTCTCGATGTAGACGACCACGAAGCATTAGAGCGTTTAGAAACGCTATACGGGATGCTACCGAAAACGTGGTCCGTAGAAACGGGAAGCGGTGGCCATCATTACTATTTCCGTTTTGACGACCGATGTAAAGCGTTAAAGAACGCTGTCAAGTTTCACGGATCGTTAGATATACGTACCACGGGCGGATATGTACTTCTACCTCCTTCTCTTCACGTCACCGGCGGACGTTATACGTGGATAGTTCCGCCGAACGATTGCGAAATCGCAAACGCACCCGATTGGCTACTAAATTTAATACCGAAAAAGGAAACGTCCGAAGCTCCGTTTGTTCCGTGTTCCGTCAGTGTTGAGAATAATACGACCACGGAAACGACCACGGAAACGACCACGGAAACGGAAATCTTAAATTGTACTACAGCGTCTTCGCTGACGATAAACGAAGCGACCACGTTAAAAGAACGAGCAACGCTTTACCTTGAATGTTGTCCGCCAGCGATAAGCGGAAACGGGGGACACAATAGAGCGTATAGCGTTATCTGTCGTCTCGTTGAATTATTTGGGTTACTATCGGATGACGACCTACTTGACGCTTTACAAGCGTGGAATTCTCGTTGTTCGCCAGCGTGGAATGATAAAGAATTAACGCATAAGTTGGCCCAAGCCCGTAAACGTGTTTCTGTAGTAACCCAAAATAATACACTGACCACGGAACACGGAAACGCGGAACTTGCGGAAACTCTTAACGAGTGGCCGTCAGCGTTAAACGAAAACGCTTATCATGGTATCGCTGGCGAAATCGTAAAAACGCTTGAACCTGAAACGGAAGCGGACAGCGTAGCGTTATTACTTACGCTCTTAACTTCGTTCGGTGCTTGCGTTGGTCGTAATCCTCATTTCGTGGTAGAAGGTGATAAGCATCACGCTAATCTATTCGCTTGTCTCGTTGGCGATAGTTCAAGGGCGCGGAAAGGAACTTCCTTAGGTCGTATTCTCGATGTAATGAAAGACGCTGACGAAAACTTTAAGCGTTGTCGTATCAGCGGCCTATCAAGTGGAGAAGGTCTAATTCACGCTGTTAGGGACGCTGAAATAACGACCACGAAAGACAAGACGTTTCACGTTGATAAGGGTGCTGCCGACAAGAGAGCATGGATAATTGAAAGCGAATTCGCCCGAACGTTAAAAGTAATAAAACGCGAAGGTAATACGCTGTCGGCCGTAGTTCGGGATGCGTGGGATAGAGGCGATTTACAAACGCTGACGAAAGGTAGCCCGTTAAGAGCAACGGACGCTCATATTGCGATTACGGCCCATATCACGAAGGAAGAATTAACGAGAACGTTGGACGCCAGCGAAACGTGCGGACGATTGCGTTATTCGTTGGCGTCAAGTATACGACGAACTTGTTCAAGAGAAACACGGGTTATGGGACGCTTGCACTTCAAGAGCGGAAGCGCAGGTTTTACGCTTATCGTTGCTCTATTCGTTGCTCGATGGTAGTCCAATAATAGAAACGATCCATTTAGAAGCGGCTTTGTCCGTTTGGCGTTATTGCGATGACTCCGCTCGTATTATTTTCGGGAACGCTGGCGATGAAGGAACGCTTGAAGGTCGTATTATTAAAATTGTACGCCAGCGTCCGGGCGTCTTACGTTCCGAAATACGCAAAACGCTTCCGCACCATATTAAGACGACCACGTTCAACAACGCGATTCGTTGGTTAACGTCTCGATGCGAAATCGTTGGCGTTCCTGCCAACGAAGGAAGTAAGAATGGAGAGCGCTTTTATCTTGGCGTTCCCGTATCCGTTTCGCGACGCTGGAAAAACAGAGAAGAAACGGAAAAACCCATCGGCGTGGCGCTATTTCGTGAAAAGGAGAGCGAAACAACGAAAAAAACGACGCTAGAAAGTTCCGCTTTATCCGTGGTTCCGTGTCGCACGAAGGAAGAGTTAATAACTTTTGAAGTTGACGGAACACGGAAATTGCGGAAAAACGGAACTTTCTCTACTCTTACTACTACTTTACCTATTACGGACACAGAAACTTCTACGCTTACAGAATTACTGGAATGGAGAAACGCCAACGCTATACGCTTCGTAAAACAAGATGGTGGTTCTCTTATTTGGGTTACTAAAGAACAAGAGAACCTGTTGACGCCCGCGTTAGCGTCAGCGTTAAAAACTTATCAGGACACGATAAGCGTCTTCGTTGACGTTGGCGTTGAAATTCCGTTCTCGTTGGACGAAAGGCGGGACCGCTCATTTTTAGATTGCGCTGGTATCAGCGATGAAGAGTATATCGCGTTAATTAACGCTGGCCGCTGATTTTCCGCGTTTAAGGTGTCCGAGACCTATAAGGCGTCTATCGCTCGTTAAACGCGAACGTAGACGCCTTTGCGGTCATTTTAACGGGTCCCTCTGGCGACCACGGAAAGATGCCAATCGAGAAGTAGTGACCTATGCGGTAGTTTTTCTTTACGACAACGAGAACGAGAACGCTTGACGCTGACCGATATTCGATGTAAATATCGTGGAAACCAACGGGGGACACGGGACGTAAAACGAATAGCCGTAAGCGAATGAGTCAAACGATAACGTTGACTCATAATCCCTTGGTCGGGGGTTCGAATCCCTCCGGGCCTATCTTGGAAAAGGGCCCGAAAACTGCGGTATTTCCCGCGTTTTCAGGCCTTTTTTCGTTTCTTGATGGAGTACGGCCCAGCCTGCCCAGATGGTCTGTTTTGGTCTGTTTTACGCCCCAAATGCGCACAAACTTCAGCCACATCCCTTCGGGTGGTTTGATGCTGGGGCTGCAGGGTCCGGTGGGACTTCCTCCGTGGCGGCCCGCCGGGTAGTGGCGTGTGCCGCGTGCCGGTTTGGGCGTGGCTTGCCTCGACCTGGTGAATTCTTGCGGAGCTGGTGCACGCACAAGGGGTCCCAGAACGGCGTCGGTGCGGGGTGACGGGTTCTCAATCGTTCGACCGGCAAACCAGGTTCTTGCATGTCCCCTGCGTCGTCTACCCCGGCAGGTGCCGCGGCATGAACGTCTGCACCGGCCGGCTGCCAGGCATCTCTGGAGTCGCGGCGACGTAAAGACCGCTGGGTGTCGAGGCGGCCGACGAACAATCTGAGGGATGCAGCACCCTCGTGGCCGTCACCTGGGATGCGGCTGGCGTGGCATACTTTAACAGGACGGGCGAAGCGTGCCGTCCCACGCGGCGGGTGACCCGGACGGCCATGCCGTTCGACGTTACCAATTGCAACAGTTCCATCCCATCCTCGTCGACGGTGTGGGCTTCTTCTTCCGCGGGTATGGCTGTTGTCCTCGATTGCGCTGCGGCGCAAGCACCAGACACCATGCCCATCGTCAAACGCACCAGCGACAGCGCCAAGCTGTTGGCACAGGCCGTAGCCTTACTTGAACAAGCGGTCAAGTTGATCGGAGAAGCGGCTCCCGGGGTTCTGGACGCTCTCGGTCCGGGACCTGCCGGCATGTCGGCCCACAGCCCGGTCAGGGCCGGCCAGCACATCCCACCATCCGGAAACGGCTCGACTCGACCCGTGATCACAGACCGCGCGAACTTCAGCGTTCACTGGGGCAAACGGACCTGCCGCCTTGGAAACACGCTGGCCTTCAAGCTGCTCGAACGTCTGGCACAGCGTCCCGGCCTGTACCTCGACTGTGACTCGCTGCTGGACGAATTCTGGGATTGTCACACGTCACCCGAGGCAGTGCGAAGTGCCGTCAAAGTTCCCCGCAGAAAGCTCAGGGTGGCCGGCATGGGGGACTTGGCGAAGGCCATCGACGGCAGCAACTCCCACCACTACGGGCTGAAGCTCAACGGGCGAACGTAGGCGTGCCACAGAAATGCCACAGCTTTGCCCGTGGTTTAACACAGGCCCGAAGCAGACTGCGGTTATCGAATTGACTTCGACCGGCTTCGCGATCGTGCCAAGCCGTTCGAGCGGGGCGGTCTGTTACCTGTCCGACTGACGAACCGCACGACGGCCCGTGACGCCGGTCGTCACCGTTTCCACACACCTGAGCGACCAAACATGGAGAACGACAAGCTGAATCCAGAAGCCAGCCAACCTGGCCCGACGCTGATCCGTGCGGCGCAGTACGTCCGCATGTCCACCGAGCACCAGCAGTATTCCACGGAGAACCAAGCCGACGTGATCCGTGAGTACGCGGCAAAACGTGGCTACGAGATCGTCCGCACCTACGCCGACGACGGCAAGAGCGGCCTAACGATTC
>CAZAQY010000404.1:0-5706 GCA_964486845.1 uncultured Pirellulaceae bacterium | reverse complement strand
CAGGCGTGGAAGGCTGGAACCCCACGGACACCAGCTACGCCGTGGCCGACGCGCCCCTCGGCCCGTATCGCGAGATGGGCCGGATGAGCGAGCAGCGGACCTGGAACAGCCAAATCTCCAACTTCGTGTACATCGCGGAGAGCGACAAGGTTTTCGCCATGTGCGACCAGTGGTTCCGCGGCCCTAAGGGCGAGCGCGTGCCGATCGACGAGTCGTGCCAGTTGTGGCTGCCGCTGTCGTTCGCCCCGGCGACCGGCGCGGCGAAGATGCTGCACGTCGAACAGTGGAACCCGTGGAAGCGAGAAGGGAACTGAGCCGTGAGTCGACCGAAGCGTGTGGCGCTGACCATCGTGTGTCTGTTTTGTGCTGCGGACACGTGTTGCCGCGATGCGGTGGCAGACGACGACGATCTGCTCGACGTGGCCGACCTGCGTATCCGCGATCCGTTCGTGGTCACGGACGTCCCAAACGCCCGCTACATCATGGTCGCCAGCATGAGCAATCGCCAGCGGGGAGCGAAGGGCTGGGAATGCTACACCAGCAAGGACCTGCGGCACTGGCGGACTCCGGTCACCGTGTTCACGCCGCCCGCAGGGTTTTGGGCTGATCGCGATTTCTGGGCGCCGGAAATCCACGCCTACCGGGGCAAGTTCTACTTGTTCGGGACCGTCAGTGCCGAGCGCGCCAAACGCCGCACACAGGTGTTTGTCGCAGACGGTCCGCTGGGGCCATTCCGGGCGCACACCGACCGTGCCGCGACGCCGCACGACTGGATGGCTTTGGACGGAACGCTGTACGTCGAGAACAACCAGCCCTGGATGGTGTTCTGCCACGAATGGGTGCAAATCGGCGACGGCACCATGAACGCGGTTCGGTTGGCTGACGATTTATCGAAGTCCGTGGGCGAACCGATCCTGCTGTTTCGGGCCTCGGATGCGCCCTGGTGCCGTCCTGTCCAGCCGGGGAAGTACGTGACGGATGGACCGTGCTTCTATCGCCTGAAGAGTGGTCCCCTACTGGTGCTCTGGTCCAGTTTTGGCGAGCGGGGTTATGCGGTCGGAGTGGCTCGGTCAGTCAGCGGGACCATCCAGGGGCCCTGGACACAGGATCGCCAGCCCCTCTACGAGGGAGGCGGCCACTGCATGATCTTCCAGTCGCTTGAAGGTCGCCCCACGCTTGTTCTCCATGCCCCCAACAACTCGCCGAGGGAACGAGCCAAGTTCTTCGAGGTTCGCGAAGAGCAGGGCACGTTACGCCTGCAATCAGTCGTCTGGCAGGAACCGAAATGACACCCGCCAAGAACCTCCTGCTGACCGGTCCGCCTGGCTGTGGTAAGACCACCGTGGTCCGCCGCGTCATGGATCATCTGACTCACCTGCGGTTGGCTGGCTTCTATACCCGGGAAGTCCGGGAACACGGCACACGCGTCGGGTTTGAAGCGATCGGCCTCCACGGCGACTCCGTGGTTTTGGCTCGCGCCAACAACCGGGGCCGATATCGGGTTGGTCGCTACGCAGTTGACCTCGTCGGTTTCGAGGATCTCGTGCGAGCAGAACTGCAGACGCCGGTCACAGACGTGGACCTGTACGTGATTGACGAGATTGGGAAGATGGAGTGCCTGAGCGGTCTCTTCGTCGAGTGGGCCACGCGGGTCCTGGACGGTCGCCTGCCAGTCCTAGCGACGGTCGCCGCCAAGGGAGGCGGGTTCATTGGCTCCGTCAAGTCCCGGTCCGACGTGGAAATCATCCACGTGTCGGCGGAGAACAGGAATGGACTTCCAGAATCGCTCGTCGGACGGCTGCTTCGCCGTTGAGGCGGCGCAGTAGCGTGGCGCTGCCGTCCCATGCCGACGCAAGTAGACGGTACGAACCATGACCGATCGCGAGTGCGTCGAGTTCCTGCAGTGGGCGCTGCCTCAGCTTGGCCTGCGCTGGCCCGGCTTCCGCAAAGTGCGGCGACAAGTCCACAAACGCATCGTGCGGCGTCTGGGCGAACTGGGCTTGGGGCAGATCGCGGACTATCGGGCCTACCTCGATACCCACGCCGCCGAGTGGGGCGTCTTGGACGCCATGTTACGCATTTCGATTTCCCGATTCTACCGGGATCGGAACGTGTTCAATCACCTGCGCACCGCGGTCCTGCCCGAGCTGGCTGCAAGGGCAAGGCACCGCGGCGAGCAGCGCATCCGGATTTGGTCTGCCGGCAGTGCTTCTGGGGAAGAACCGTACACGGTTGCGATCATCTGGGACCACTACCTACGGCCGGCTTTTCCCGAAATCCGCATGCAGTTGATGGCGACCGACGTCGATGAGCAGATGCTGCAACGCGCCCAGCGAGGCATCTATCCCGCGAGCAGCCTCAAGGACGCACCGACGGACTGGCTGGAGACCGCCTTTGTGCAATCCGCCCACGAGTGGGTGCTTCGTCAGGAGTTCCGAGAACAGGTCGACTTTCGTCAGCAAGACATCCGTACTCAGACGCCCGCCGAGTCGTTTGATCTCATCCTGTGCCGCAACTTGGTCTTCACGTACTATGCCGAGCCGCTGCAGCGCCAGGTCTTGGAGCGGCTGACAGAGCATCTGGTGCCCGGGGGATTCCTTGTGATCGGCAAGCACGAGACGCTTCCGGCGGGGACGCCAGGACTGTTGCCGTGTCGCTCCAGATTCGGCTACGTTCGTGCAACTTGACATCGTGGCTTTAGAACTTGCTGCCGCGATAGAAGTCCACCACCTTCCGACGAACTTCCATCGCCTCGGCCTCACCTTGATCCAATGTCTGCCGGAGGAACTGCAAGTACTCGTTGAGCTGTTCCGGTTGGCGGAGTTCACCGACCTGCGGGAAGGAGTCGCTCCCGGCGTCCCACTGGAACCGGAGCTGATGCTGCCCCTGACCATCAGCTTCCCAGAACGTGGCCACGCGCCGCCGATAGCCGCTTGGTCCTCGGACAACGTGCATGAACAGCACGACCCCGATTTGGCTGAGGGCCGTCCGGGAGACGCCGCACGGAGCCGAGCAAAGGATATCGGTCAGCTCGTCCAACGTGTCGGCGTGAAGGCAGGAGGCGACACGCCGATTACCGTCGATCAGGGACAAGAACTCGGCCACATCCCGGCCCCAAATGTAACCGTACCAGTCACCGGAGCCGATCTCGTGGGCGAGGTAGCAGGCGGGGTCAGCAGCGGAACGTGCCAGTCCCTGGGAAATCACGTGGGAACCATCGACCGTGATGAGCGGGACCTGCGGAGGCAGGAAGTTCAGGATGGCCGCCATCAGGGTCGTCTTGCCGGCGCCGCCTGGCCGGGCGCCGGTCAGCAGTGACGCACCCTGGTGCATGGCCCGCATCGCGCAGGCCGCCATATCGACGCTCAGCGTGCCGGCCTGGATCAGGTCCACGATGCTCAGCGTGCGGCCACCGCGCTGGTTCAGTTGTTCGATTTGTTGGTGGTTGTGGCGTTCAATGTCCATGACTTGCTTGCGGCACAGGAGTCTGCCAAAGGGCAGGCCATGCAGCCATTCTGGGAACAATGGTTATCGCAGAATGTGAAATCGCCATCCTCGTCGGCCCAGCCGGGCCAGCCCGACTCAACGCAGCGCGGCCGCGTCTTGCGGCAGTGATGCCTCCCCAGTTCCACAATCTGGGCATGAAAATCGCGAAGCAGGGCCACGCTTCTTGGAACGTCGGCGGCCACTTCGAGGCCGTCGTAGAGCGGCAGAGAGTCCGTGATGTGGTCCAGGAAGAACCGACGTACGCGATCGTAGGGCAGTCGCCAGAATCCCTGGTCGCACCCATCTAGCAGGTCCAGACGTTGAAACAATCGCCGTGCGTAGGCGTCGACGACAAACGTCTCATGGCGGTCGGCAGCAAACAGCATGATGCTGTCGGCTGTCTCCTGCCCGATCCCAGGTAGGGCCAGCAACCGCTGACGGACCTGTTCCGTCGAGCCGCTCTCCAACACGTCTTCGATCGTCCCGAAGCCACCGGTCACAAGGCGACCGGCGATGTCGATGAGCCGCTTTGCCTTCTGGCGTGGAAAGGCAACGGCTTGGATCAACTCGGCCAACGCCGCTACGTCGGACTCTGCCATCTGCCTCAGGTTCAGCAACCCCGCGTCGCGCAGACGTTTTGCCGCCTTCCAGGCCGCAGTCCAGTCACACTGCTGCACCAGGATTGCCGTCACGGTCAGCTCCACCGGCGTACCGGGCCACCAACGGTCTGTGTAGCCGAAATGGCCGCGGGCCGCGACGTAGAATCTGTGCAACGCAGCGGCGATATCGGGACGGTTCCGTTTCACGGAGATTCACCTCGGCCCTGCAAACCCGGACCACTTGTAGTCCTTCACCGCTTGCCAGGCCAACCGTTGAAAGACCGCCGCTTGTTCCGGGGTGAGGCCGGTCGTGAGCGCCGACGCCTTTCCTTCGGGGCTTTCCCGGAAGATGCACGCGTAATGGACCAGAGAAATCAGGTAGCGGCCTTTCGGCGTGAGGTGAATCCCGTCGGCGAAGATCTCGGCGAAGAAGTCCTTCAGGCCCGGCACGCGGCCAGCGTCCACCTCGGTCTTCAGCAAGGCCAGAGCGGTACCGCCGGGAATGATGCGGACGGGCTTGCCCTGGTACGTCTTGTTGGTTAGCTCTGCCACGGCCTCGGTGTAGGCCACGTGGTTTGCTACGCCTGCTTGCCAGGTCTTGGCGGGCTGGAGATGCAGGTCCGTCGTGGCGCCCTTGCCCTGCGACCAGCGATCCTGAAACTCCGGGCCCGGCCACTGCACGTACAGCCACGCTTGCACGTCGGGGCTGTGTTTCCGGCACACCTCGAAGAACTTGCCGCTGTGCTCCGCCTCGTTCTGGATCGAACGGTCATGGCCGGCGAAGGGCTGCGTGATGATGTGGTCGATCGGCGCCAAGACGAAAAACGCCTGAGCGTAGTGAGAGTCGCCGAATCCGTCACCCGGATGCGTCCACAGCCAGTCGGTGGGCGCGCCGGGAATCGTGAAGCGGTGGAAGTCCAGGCTGCGGTCGGCGCTCTCCGCCACCGGCTTGAACCAGCCATCGACGGTGTCCGTCAGGCTGTTGCCGATGTGGAACGTGCGGACGACCTTCTCGTTCCGGCTGGCTTGTCCGATGCGGTAGGGGGCGATCACTGCTGGGCTGCAGGCCAGATGATCGGTGTACGCCACCGCGGCCAGCACGGCTCCCTGCTCCAGCTTGATCGGCTTCTTGTACTCCTCGCCGTGCTCGGCGTTCGGCGTGCCCCAGTTGCGGGTGAAGCGGATGCGCGCACCGGGCGTCGCCGACTGGATGGTGATTTCCTGTGCCGTCAGATAAGCCCCTGGTGCAGGCGAGAACTCCGGTGCTGCAGCTTGCGACTGCGCACCCACGTCGATGCCCACGTACTGGTTGTGTGGTTGCACGCCGTCGAAGAACGTGGTCTGGTCCCCGTCCAACGCTTTCAAGAAATCGTTGCCGAGGTGGTCCTTCGATCCCGCAGTTCCGAAGGCCGTGCCCGAAATCTTGCGGTCACCGCTGTAGAATTCGATCTCGGCGACGTTGCCCCAACTGTTGGGCGGTGCCTCGTACTTCAGATACCGGAAGCGGACGGGCTTTTCGAGACGCAGCGTCGTCCACTGGCCCTCGGCAGGCTGCTCCTTGATCTCAACCAGCGTCTGGAAATCGGTCGTCTGGCCAGCATTCGAGCCGGAGAAACGGCCT
>CAZAQY010000403.1:0-5722 GCA_964486845.1 uncultured Pirellulaceae bacterium | reverse complement strand
TCAGTTTGATGCGGAACCGAATGGTATCGGACCAGTAGTCGTCCCAGGTGAGCCGCGGCTCCTCAGCCACCAGCAGTACGAATTCGTCCGTCTTCCGGTCCACGTAATGTCCGAAGTTGCTGTACCGGCGCCCGAGTTCACCCTTCTTGGGATCGCCGGCCCGCGGGGCGCCGGGCGGCAGGTCCTGGACCACGGTGACCGAGTCCTTGAGGATGCAGAGCCGCTTCGTGTCCAACTCGGCCATCGTCAACGGGTAGCGCGGGATCTGGCCGTAGACCGGCCCCGGCTGGATGTTGCCGAACCAGAAGACGCGACCGCTGGCCGGGTCTCGCTCAAAGACACTGATGGCGGCCGGGACGCAAACCGGGGAGCCGTCGTCGTACTTTAGGGGTTCAGGCTGGCTCCAGGTACGCCCACCATCTTCCGACACGGCGCACTGCCGGGTCGTCGGGACGTTCTTCGCCGGGATGCCTTGTGTACGCATCGTCGTGAACAGCCGCTTCCCACCCAACGCCAACAGGTCCGGCTCGCAAGGGCCAATGGAAGATACCGTTGCCGGCACCGTGATGCCCGCGCTGGCCTCCCACACCATGCCGTCCGCAGCCTTGTCCCACCGGCCGCGGAAAAACCGCGTCACGAAGCGGGACGCTCTGACCGTGAAGCCGAACACCAGTGTGCCGTCGTCCAGCGTGACCGGATGCGGCTGGTCAAAACCCGCAGTGTGACGGTCAACATCCCAGCCGGGCATCCAGCGATGTTGGTCACAGCCGTCGCCCGAGTGGACAATCCGCCGCGACCTGTCCCAGGTGAGACCGCCATCGTCGGAGATGGTGTAGTAGAAACGCGAAAAGGACTTCTGGAAGTCGTCGGAGAAGTCAGGGGTGGAGTGGAAGCCGACGAGGCGGCCCGTCTGTGGCTCAAGCCAGTAGGCCCACGGACCTTCGTAGCCGACGTGAGTCTTGTTGTGCTGCGCGGTAAGCGGGTGGAGCGCGGCCTCATTGGCCGGCTGCCAGGTAAAGCCCCCGTCCGCAGATCGGAAACGCCGCCATGTGCCCGTCCACTCCGTGTATCGGTTGGCCCCGAGCCCGTGGCCGTCCGTCTCCGTGACGGTCATCACCATGCCGTTGGCGTTGGTTGCCGTGTAGACGGGGTTGAGTGCCCACAGTGTAACGTGTCGGGCCGGCGCGAACAGCACCTCACGCGTCACTGCGATTGAGAGCGCCATGTTTCTGGCCTCACGCTGCCTCGTTGTTGGTAAGAGACGTCGTCACCCGGCCTTTTGGCGAACCGATTGTCGCTTGGCGCGGAGTAGTCCGCAACGCTTGGGCGACGGGCAACTGAGGGTTGTCGTCATGTGATTTGGGCGGGAAAGGAGTACGTGCGTCAGCCAGAGCCACAGCTAAAAACAGGGGTCTTGGCACGGCATATCACAGTGGAGGGGACGGCTAACACCGGGACCTCCATTTTTCGGCCCTGAGAGCCCCGGAATCGCCGTTTTTGAGGTGATCTCAGGGCTCTTGTGTTTCTTGCCGCCGGCGCGCCCACTTTCGCGCCCGCCGGCCCTGTCGTCCAGCCTCGCACGGTGCGGGGCGGATCGTGTTCCCCTGACACAACCGCCCCACACGGGCGGTCCCAGCCTCCAGGAGATCGCCCTGATGATCGCCCGTGCAAGACCCGTTCGTCGCCCCACTGCCTCTGCAATTTGCGCCAAGTTCCTGACGTTGCTGCCCGCCATCCGGGACCAGGCCCGCTTTGCGTGCCGGGGCGAAGATCCCGAGCGCCGGCAGGAGTTCGTCGCCGAAGTGATCGCCAACTGTTGGGTAGCGTTCGTACGGCTCGTCGAACGCGGCCTGATCACCGTCGTGTACCCGACGCCGCTGGCCCAGTACGCCATCAAACAGGTCCGGGACGGCCGCCGCGTCGGTGCCAAATTGAATGTCCGCGACGTGAGCAGTCCGTACGCGCAGCAGGCGAAGGGCTTCACCGTCGCGCGGTTGGACCGCTACGACTCGGAGAACGATGAGTGGCGCGAGATTCTCATCGAGGATCGCCACGCCGGCCCGGCGCAGACGGCAGCAGCCCGAATCGACCTCGGGCAGTGGTTCGCCAGTCTGCCGCGGAAGAAGCGTCGGATCGCAGAGACGTTGGCGACCGGTGAGCCCACGAAGAAGGCAGCGCGCAAGTTCGGAGTTTCCGCCGGCCGGATCAGCCAACTGCGGCGCGAGTTCGAGGATTCTTGGGCTGAGTTTCAGGGCGAGCCGGCCTTCGCCTGATCACGCCCCCAGGTGCAGCGCCCAAACGTGCCGTCGGCGAACCGGCGGCACGTGGGGGTACGCACCTGCATCTTCGTTGTTTATACGCCATCCACCAAGGAGACCCGCATGACGTACGTCCTCGTTTCGGCCAGCGCGCTGCTGGCCGTAGTTCTCACGTGTGCCTGGGCCAAGGAGTTCAGGCTCCGACGAGCCTTACAGGCTCTGCTGGCGCGCATCTTTAGTCACTGGAGAAATGCTCATGGAACAGACCCAACTAACCGGTCGCACGATGATTAACGCAGCGCTGCTGGCCCTGCTGACGACAATCGGATGTGGCCCCGCACCTGACGCGCGCGATGAGCGACTTGTTGACTTTGCCCAGCAGGCCGCCAAACAGCAGGCCAAACAGAACGAAGCGATGGCCAGGCAATCGCAAGCCGTCGTCGAGGAGAGCCAAAAGCTGGCACAGACCGCCCAGCAGCTCGTCCAGAGCGATGCCGAAGCACGGGCGGAGATGATCGCAGCGCAGGAGCGGTTGGCCAGCCAGCTCGATCAGCAGCGGGCTGCGGTCGATAGTGGTCGTGACCAGCTGGAACAGGAACGGAAGCAGATCGCCCAGCAACGCCACCGAGATCCGGTCATTGCGTCCAGTATCCAGACCGTCGGGTTGATCTTGGCCGCGCTGTTGCCGCTGGTCATTTGCGTCTATGTCATCAGGATGATGAGCCGCAACGAACCCGACGACGCTGCCGTCGCCTCGTTACTGGTCACTGAACTGACGGCCGATCGGCCCGTGCTGTTGCCGGGACCCGTCTTGCGGCCGGCGCCAGCGCTGGAGCACCATGGCGGCCCATATCTTCCCGAGGAATCTGCGTCGGATGTGCAGCCGGACGCGGCCAACATGCCGTTCTGACAATCCCCCTTTTCGAGAAGGAGCCATCCCTTGTCACACGTCGTGACCATCAAAATGTGAAATCCGGGACCCGGCTGCCGTGCGTGTCGCATGCCAGCGAATGGGCCTGCCTCAGCCCGTCCAGGGCACCCACAAGCTGTCCGCCAACTCCGCCACTGGGCTCGCCGTGGTGTTGCCCAAATGGCGTTATCCGGCCGTCTGCGATTGCAGTATCGGGCATGTTCACTACGACAACTACGGCGGACGCTGGAAGGTGCAGACATGATACCTCCATTCTGAAGTGTGTCGGTTTACGCGGTTTGCAGCTCAGGGGGGGATGGCCTGGAGCCTACGTTCCGCAAGTCGTCTCACCAGTTTCTCCGGGATTTCCGCCAGGGACAAGGGGTGAGTCAGCGACCGTACTCAGCGGGTGAAAGCCCCAGCAGCTTGATGATTTGGCGTCGCAGTTTTGGTGAGTTCCGTGATCAAGGATTGCGGCTCGTGGTCACCGATGAAAGAGCCGGTCGTGGAACCGGCTCGAAGACTTTGATGCCCCTGGCGGCGGTGGGCCAGGGGCAGGGACGCTCCTCCGGACACAGCGGCAGAGAGCCGGTGCCTTCGGGTCATGGCCTGACGCAGTTCGCGTTCCAGAAGGATCGGCACCAGCAAGACGAAGAAGTAAAGGGCGAGCGACCCCTGAATTCGTCCTACGTCTTTCAAGTACGCGGAAGTGCCAGCGGGTCTGTCTTCAGTTGAGAGAACCGCTTCTCGATGATTGGCTACCGCTTGGAGGCCCGCAGAACTTCCTCGGCCGTCAACTGTCGGTCGTTGGTCAACAAGGGTGAGATCCCATCCTGGCTCTCGGTATCGGCGAAGGCGACGGCATCCACCGCCCGCGCGGGCTGTCGATTTAGTGTCGGTGGGCAGGATCAGTTCTTCGGCCACAGTGGCTCTTGTCCGAGATGCAGCGACTTGCCAAGTGGCAGCCCGCACAGTCGCTACACCGATACGCCTTCCAGGGGCTCTCTTGACCTTGGCAAACGTCTGGCCTGGCCTTCCTTTTGAGACAGATGAACACGACGTGGTCATACGTACCCTTGTCTTTCGGATACGACTATGTGACTCGTCGTTGCAGCTCCACGATGTTCCGCCCGATCGCGTTCAAGCCATCGGCCAGGACCGCTTCGGGCCGCTGGCGAAACGCCTCTTCGGCTCGCGTCGTCATCGGGACCACTTCCGTGTTCTTGTCGGCGCAGATGGACAACTGATCGACCGCGCTTCCTCATGGCAGGACACAGGAAGGCTCGTTTCTCGTCCCCGCGTTCGGTTTGTCGTGCGGCCCGCGGGGAGCCATAACATGGACGCCAGTTCACATTTCACAACCTGAAAGCGTGCGTGTCCCAAGACGGCGAGCACTCCACGTGCGGCGTCGTCTCAGCCGTGAACGCTGTCTCGCCTGACACGAATCGCTGGCTGAAAGTCAGAGCCGCGCCACACGAGGAACCGCGAACCCGCCAACGAACTGACGGACTTCCTTTCGCTCTCACGTTGATCTAACGCTTCCGGTGGTAAACACCGGCCCGATCGCAGCGTGGCCATGACGGCGTTTGGTTCACGCAAGCTCCACCTTTCTGGTCGGTTGCCACGTGGCAACTGAGCTGTCTTCCGACTGGCCGGAGACGCTCGAAGTACCAGACGCACACAACGCAGTGACAGGCCACAGCATGCCGTGGGGGCGTGGGCCGCCCAGTTCGCCTCCGACCTGTTCAAGTTCTGTCTTAAGATGGACGCGCGTTCACAGCATGTCTATTCCTGGCCAGGCTGTCTCTTGGGGGTTTTCAGATCGCTGGCGTGACGGTTCTTGCCGGGCTGGCTCCGGGCCAGGAGTTGATGAAGTCGCTGCATTTCGTCTCCGTCCGCCCACAGAATCCAGCAGCCTTGCACCAGCGTTTTTCGGCCCAGCACCCAGCCTCGACTGGCCCACTCCTGCAGTTTACTGCGACTCGTATTCAACGTCTCGGCCAGATCGGACAACCACCATTCGTGCGGGCCAAGCAGGTCGTCGCGAGAACGCTCGTCCGGGATCAACCCTTGACGCTTCAACAGTTGCGTCACCATGCCTCCCTTGATCCGACCCCGACGTGTCGGCGAATGAAATCCCTCGGCGTTCAACTGCTCCGCGATTTGCCCCACGGTCCGTCCGGTTTGACGCAGTTCCCGAACGCGATTCAGCAACGGCTCCAAGTCGCGAAGGTGTTCGTACCTTCTCACAGGACGATCGATCTCGTGCTGACTTTCATAACCGCCAGCCCAATGAATGGTCACCGCCATCAGCTCGCTGTCGGGCTGCACGTGAACATGCAGTACATCCGCTACCGGCACTGGTTCCTGCTGCTGGCCACCGAGGGGCATCATCCCTTTAAGCAGCACGAGCGCAAGCAGATCCGCGACTGCCGCCGAGTCCCGATCAGGTTCGAGGGTTACTCGATCAGCTACCGCCGCAGCGGCCTGACGCCGAAAGGCGGCGGTCCGCCGAAGTGGCACGCCTGCGTGCGGATCGACGGCCCGACGTACA
>CAZAQY010000402.1:0-5731 GCA_964486845.1 uncultured Pirellulaceae bacterium | reverse complement strand
GTCATTTCCCTCAACCATCCCGACCAAACCGGCTGAATTCTGCTGGCCGCCGACATCCGTCAACGACGCGGATCGTCTGCTCTATCGCTCCGTAGCCCTCCGCATCCCCGTCGGCAGCCGAGCAAGAGATCGACGGCGAATTGGCCCCCATGCCCACGTCGCGACCCCGTGGTCACTGCCACACTGCCCCTAAACGCGACATGGGCGAACGGCGGGCGTGGGGGCGGGAATGGCGGCGATGGGGGCCCGCACCTGCCGGATCGCGGCCGAGCGGCGCCCCAAGATCGCGCTGGCCATACGTCGCACGGTTGGCTTGCGGCAGACAGCAGCGGTTCCCGCCCGCCTGCGGCGACGACCTCGATCAGCTTCGCCAACGCGACGGCGCAGCCGCGGATGTCACCGATGGCGATGGTGCGGGGCATGGGGCCTCCGGGTTGCCCGGTGGAGCGAACCGCATGTTGGCAAATTGTACCGCCCGCGGCCAGACCCGATTATTTCCGGCCCGGACCAACCGTGTCATGAGGTCGCCGAAGAACAGAATATCAGGAACACTCGGACTGCTGTGGCGTGGTAAAACGGAGCGGTGCGGGCCGCTATCGGGGCGGCCCCAAATAAGTGCCCGAGCGGTTTTCGCCAACCGCTCGGGCGGCCCCGCCGGGAGCACAACCTCCCGTGGGACGTGCTCAGTCTATCTCTCCGCCACCCTGTTTCGCCAGCACGCGGCGGCTGCCGCTGCGTGAATGGCGTCGTCTTCCTTTTATCGTTGGGATCACATAATGGTGCCAACCGCGATTCCATTACCCGCTCAATCGCGTTCCAAAAGTCCTCTGCCGTCTTCGGACTGCTGTCGGACTGGCGCAACACTTGGAGAATTGCAGCGACCAGACCTGCATCGTATAACTCCGGCTTTGCCGTCTACGGGCATTCGTTGGCGTCGCCCAACTTGCCAGCATTATGCAAAGCGACGTTAACTTCAGCGATTGCGCTCGGATTGCGGCGGAACGATTCGGCGTAACTGGCGAGTTCACTGCGTCGGCGGTTCAGGAATCCGGTGACCTCGCCATGTCCGGCCCTTTGATTGAGCGTGAGCGAGATCAGGACGGGATAATCGGCAGAATCGGTGCAAGCATCTCCGCGCCGCCGCCCAGGAGTCTTCTCGCCGCCAGTTTCGACACCCAGCGACAAGCTCGCCGGCAGAAACAAGGCAAACAAAAACGCCACGTTCACCGAATGGCAAACGTGGCCTTGTCTGCACGGCTTCAAACCGGTCAAGCCGCCCTAATCAGCTCATCGAGCTTCTCGACGGCTGATCGAGGTCCCGCTATGCGACAACCCGCCCGGCCTGGACGGCACGCCCTCATTCACGAAAGCCCACATCAACCTGCAGCTGATCAAGAGCCGAAGCCCGACCGGCCGAAACCTCCTGCATCGCCTCGGGTGGGGCCTGAAGGAGACGGGGGCGAAGCTCGCCAACGGCCGCAAGGTCTTCAACCTCAACGACGCCGTGGCCTGGCTGATCGAGCCGCTGGAAGAGCGAGCCTAACATTGCGTGTCAATTATCGGTGGTTTATTGTCGGTGGTTTCCTGTCGTCGAACAGGTCAGAGCGACGGTTCCTCACCTCGTCCAGGAACAGTTGCCAGAACTGTTCGTGCAAAGTCCGCTTCTTGCTTTTCTCGCCCCACATCGGCTCAGACGGCCGATCCGTTGTGCTTGGTGTCGGGGGCAAATCCAAGTGATCCCCCATTACTTCGCCATTCAAGCCTTCCTCCCCCAGGTACTTCTGGGGATTCGCGGCGACTGCGTTTTCCATCTCGCGTTCCGTCAGCACGCCCCATCCTCCCAAATTTCTACGAACCCGTCAGTTACCCGTGTTCCGGCACAATGATTGACTGCTTATCTGCCCACCGGATCAACATAGCCGGCTTTCCGGAGAATCCAAGCTCTGGCCCCCCGCCCTTGGATTGTCCCGGACCTACGCGGGAAAACGGGAACGGTTCGACCAGCGTCTCCATGCACATCTTCATTCAATCCTGGCCCACGCGGTAAAGGACATCCAGCTTCAGCGTCTGCTCGCCGGGTCGCACCACACGGACGTACTCGCCTTCGGCGTCGACGCCGACATGGGGGCGGCCGTTGAGCACGACGTGGCGGATTGGCTGGGAGCCCGCCGAGCGCAAACGCAGGCGGATCTCGGCGGGGAAGTCCGCGCGGGGGAGTTCGATTTGCGCGCTGAGCGAGCCGTCGCCGCGAGGCGTGATGGTGAAAGCCACCGGCCCCCAGCGCGTGGCCGCGCGGCGGACGGTGATGCCGCCGTCGGGACCGAGCCAATGGCGCGGGGTCGCCCGGCACAACCAGAGGACGTCGGCGTCGCGATCCTCGAAGACCAACATCCACTTGGCCAACAGCGGCGTGACCAACTGCGCCGGGACGCAGTAATCGGCCATGTAGCTCCGCTTGGCAGGGCCGCGGATCGACGACTGCTCGTAGGCCGTGAACGTGCCGCGCATGCGGTGCATCGCCAAATCGCCATAGAAACCGAGCAAGTAGTGGCGAACGCGATCGCGCAGCATCAGGCCGTAGGCATAGCCTGCGTAAGGCCAATCGTCCAAGTGCCCTTGGAACCGCGTCGTCCCCAGCAGTTCGCCTCCGTGGGCGACTCGGTAGTCGATGATCGCGTCCTGCCATTCGGACGGCAGGTATCCGGCGGACAGCATTTCGATCCAGTAGCGGTAATTGGTGTACGAGGCGAAACGGTCTTGGGTCATGGTCTGGAAGGGCTTATCGAAACCGGCGACGGGAGGGACGAAAACGCCTTGCTCGCCGCGCTGGATGGAGTTCCGGATGCTCGCCTCGATGTCGGCCCCGTAGCGCTGACACTCGGCCAGTAGCTGCTTGCCCCGCTCGGCGGCCGCCGCGTCGCCCGTCTCGCTGAGCAACCGGCCCAACTCGGTCCAGCCCCGCCACGTCCAGACGTCGCCCGAGAAGTAGTAGTTGACTTCGTGGCGCGTATCGGCCTCGGGCGAACCCATGATCAGGCCGTGGCGGACATCGGAGGCCGGGAACTTGGCCTGACTTTCCCGCCGCAGCGCTTGCAGACGCTCGACGATGCTCATGATCTTCGGCAGGCGGGCGTGCAGCCAGGGCGTCTGGCCGCTGCGGCGCACGTACTGGGCGATCGCATCGAGCAGTTGGCCGTACTCGGACACCGCCGGCCCGTAGTAGTCGAAGGTCCCGTCGTCGCGCACGACGCGGTCGAGATAGTGGTCCAGGTACCGCCGCGCTCGCTCCAGCAGCCCCCATTCGGTGCAGGCATTCACCATGCTCAGCGTCGTGGGTGGAAAGGTCCCATGTTGCGCCGCGGCGTAGTGCCCCACCCCGTACCGAGGCGCGGCACCATCGTAGGTGATGAAGGCCCGCACGAGCGATGCCTGGCAGGCGTCCATGAGGCGTTGCTCCGGCACTTCGACCTGCATCGCCTCGCGGAGAACGCGGTCCCAATACCGTTTCAGCGCCAAGAGCCGGCTGAAGAACGCGGCCGCGTCGATCGCTTCCGGCTTGTCACCGGTCCGCAGATGGAAGTACTTCCGTTCCGAGTTGCCCGCGGCATCGGCGATCCGCAGGTAGACGTACACATCCAGCTTTCCATCCGCACAGTCCGGGGAAGCGAAAGCGATTTGCTCCCAGCCTCGCTTCGCGTCGCGATCGAAGAACCCATAGTCGATTGCCGGGAGGTAGCCGCCCGCGAGTCCGCGTTTTGCCGCGTCCGGCGACGCGCCGGCAACGTGTTGGCGGGGATCGAACAGGACGTTCTCCAACTCCTTCCGACCCCAGCGAGCCGGCAGCGAGCCGAGGCTGCCGTCGGGCGCCACGGCAACGATGGGGGACGATTGTTCGTTGGCCAGAAACGTATACGCGGACAGATCCGGCAGAAACGCGGCGCACGCGGCGAACGAGGGATCGCCTTGTTGCGCGAGCACCTTGTCGCCCAGCAAATCGCGCCGGCTGTCGAGGATCGCCTGATCGAAGTCTGCTGGGTAGCGGATCGCCGGCCGCACGATCGCCGGAAGATGGCCCACCGCCTTGCGGATCGTTGCCAGTTCCCCGCTGGGATCGGCGTAAACCAGCAGGCCCCAACGGTTGAACTGCCGCTCGAAGACCGCCGCCGGCTTCCCCTTCTCCGTCACGACGGCCACCAGCTCCCAGTCCTGTGCAGACTGCCCCAATTCCACTTCCCGCTTTCCGCCGGCCGCATCAGCCAGCACGGCGCGGCCTTGTGCGATCGCGACCACGCGGGGCACGGCTGCCGCCGCTCGCTCTTCGCCTTCCTCCGGCGGATAGTACTCGTCCTCGGCGTCGGGAGAGAACTGCTCGACCGTAAGCTGCTCGTCGACGAGATACACCCTGTCGGTAGCAAGCCGCGCCGCGCGTTCGATTCCGGTTCGCGTATCCGGTGGTTCGAAAGGACCGCCGGACAGGAAGAAGCCGTCCAGATTCGTATTATTCTTCTCGGCCATGGAGACCAGGCGAAGCCAGTGCCCGCCCGGCGACAGGTCGCCCAAGCGGATTTCCTGATAGGCCCATTCCCGATCGGCCAGGTGTCCCCATCCGCCGGTGCTCTTCAGGGCCAGCCGCTCGGCAACCGTCTTGCCGTCCACGATCACCATCCAGAATGCATCGCCGGGTCCGCGTCGTGCATAGCGCAGTTGCAGGCGTGCGTCGTTCAGCGCATGATCGATGCGAAAACGATACAAGACGTAATGATCCCGTGCCCCGCCCCAACTCGCCCCCAAGCATGCCCCGCGCGAGCCGAACGGTGGCCGATCCGCCCCGACCGACCCGTGCTGGTCGGAGTACTCCTCGGCTTCGGCCCAGAAGACCTCCTCAGCGTGGGCGAGCGAAGCGATTACCGGCAGGAATGCCGTCACGGCGGTGAGTGTTGCACGCATTGGCAAGCGTCTGCTTGTAGGGTGTTGAGAAAGTAAAGCCGCGTTGGCAGCGGGTGAGCCACGACGGCCGGGCACAGTACAGAATTGTAACGAGGAGGAACTCGTAAGTCACCCTGTCCACTACTTGACGCCGGACTCGATCTGATGGGCTGGATGGCGCGGCCGTTTTCCGCTTTCTGCCGCGGCAACTCCCAGAGAACCTTGCATGCCGGTAGCAACGAGGATCGAAATGACTTCCCGATTCGTGCAGAAAAATCTGGAATCGCTGACAGAAAGATGAGGTGACAGAAAGATGAAGAAACGGAGAATTCGCATTCGCGAAGGTAATCCAGAACTTGTTCCCCTATCCGTCTCGCCATATCATTTTTCTGTCACCCCATTTTTCTGTCAGCCTTCAGTTGGCGATCCGCCAGCCCAGCTTCTGGGTTCGTGTCAACCCGCGGAGCCTGTCCATCCGCAATTCGCTCGTCTTGCGAAACAGCAAATTCGGAGCCTGGTCCCCGGCGGAGGCACAAAGGCGTCGGGCTGCCGGTTTTTTCGGGTCCTGACGACCGCCTCGGCCATCCGTTCGTACAGAAACGGCACATAGTCCTTGGGCTGCATGCCGCTGCTGTAGTCGGATTCCTGGTAGCGGTCCAGCAACAGCACCGGAGGCCGGTGTTGTGATTGGCTGCAGGGGGATTCGCGTGTACGAGCACGGGCTCGGAGCGGGGCGCAGGCCGGAAGTCTGCGCCCCGCGCTGCGGGTCACGGCGCGTCAGGTCTCCTTGGTGACGCCCGGCACC
>CAZAQY010000401.1:0-5755 GCA_964486845.1 uncultured Pirellulaceae bacterium | reverse complement strand
AACTACACTAAATTCCCGAGGTCACTGTCTCAAACCCATTGACACATTCCGCGGCTCGCCCCTGGATGTCGAAAAAGGCCATGGCCACAAGCTGATTCAAGACGCGGTCAAGCCGTGGAGCAAAGAACAGTTGTCCATCGCAGATGCAACGTCCGGCACGGCAAGCGTATCCGACAAAGAACTGCTGAACGCGATCTATGACGAGCGCGAACGCAGGAATCCGAGAGATGCACGCCGATACGAACGAGAACGCCAGGACGCGCTGCGGGCTCACTCGCGCGAGCCTCGTCCGGGAACGCCTCCCGGCCTGAACAAGACCGCGTTAGGGCAACTTAGCCGAAGGATCGGGATCGTTGCCAGTCCGCTTCGCTCGCCGCCAAAGGAACTGGTTGTCGAACGTGGACAGAGTACATTTGACTTGTCAGGATACGACACGGCATATTCGACTACTCGCAAGCCTTCCGTGCCCGGAGCGTACTCCGGCGTGCGGATCGGTCGCGGCTACGATCTGGTGCGTGTCAGCCGAGCGCAAGCCGAGGCGGATCTCCGTGCGGCTGGGTTGTCAGAGACTCAAATTGAAACGTATGCCGGTGCAGCGGGCTTGAAGGGTGAGGAAGCGCGGAAATACTTGGACCGATTTTCGTACGGGCCGCTGTACACCGAAGGTCAGAAGGCCGGGCTCAAGGGCAAGGAACTGAGCACGTACATCGCGGATCGGTCACCGAAGACTATCACGTTGGAGCAACAGAAGGTGCTGTTTCAGACGTCTTACGCCCGTGCGGAAACGGAAGTCCGTGAAGCGTTTGCCGATTACGCCGACTTTCCTGCGCCCGCTCGCGAGGCTCTGACCGACATGGTTTTCGATCGTGGGTTGAACGAACTGAAGACGGCACTACCCGCCTTTCTGGATCACGTGGTCAAGAGAGATTGGGAAGTCGCCGCAGTGATGAGCAAACGCAACGGCGCGGGTTTTGAGAGAAATCGCGTGACCCGACAACTGTTCGAGTCCGCGGCGAGAATGACGCATGAGCCAGATTGAATGCTAGAATCAAATGGACCGAGCACGGCACGGTCTCCTGGTAAAACGGGGTCTTCCCGGGACATGGTGTTCGTCCCCGCCGATGATGAGCGGTTGGCTTCCCCGTTCGACGGGCCCCCGCGTCAAGACGACGAAGCCGAGCCGGGCAATGGTTGCGGGATCTTCACCGGTGACGCGGGCGACGGCCCGGTCCAAGTGTGTTTGGGTCATTGGGCTTTCCTTTCCAGGCTGTCAGGGCAAGAACCAAAACGAGCCTCACCGCGGCGGGAGAGGCTCGTAGAGACGTTCGACGATTGGGGAGGGGAAACCGCAGGTCACGGATTGGGCAGGGACAGCGGGAAACTGGCTAGGCTCTGCTGGAATACGGACAGCGGTACAGCGGCGCAGTGGTAGTCGTAGCCCTCGTTACCTTTGATCAGTACGGCTGACCACAGTACCCACAGGCACGGTGACTCTGGTGCCGGCTGGCGAACAAAGTCGGCGTTGCTCAAGAGCAGCAAGTCGTTTTCGGCTTCGCTGGGCGGCCAGCCAAAATCGTCCGGCTGGTCGAGGACGCGCAGCTCTTCATCAAACTCATCGCGAGCGTCCAGCAGGCAGGATTTGTCCGTGTCGGCGAGGGCTGCGACCGCTGCCGGCATGGTTTCGTACCAGTACAGCGCTGGCAGGCCCTCCCAGAGGATGCTCGTGACGTGAAACCGGTCGCGGAGCATGTAGTTCGAGAATCGCTGTGCTTCCGTGGCAACGAATCGACAGACCGGTTCGCAGAGCGGAACAAGGCAGTAGCACAAGTCCTGGTGGTATTCGTGGCCAGGAACTCGCAGAATCAAGTAACGCATGGAGCGGGTCCTTTTGTTGATCCGAGTGACACCAGCCAATGCTGCTCTAGCCACGTCCGCTCCGCGTCCAGGGCCTGGGTTCGGCAAGCGAACGGAAAAGGTCCTATCCGTGGACCATTCACCGGCGCGAGGTCCGCCCACCACTGGTTCCGTTCGTCGACTTCGACGTGGGAGCCCCGATGGGTCGTGACCTGGCCCAGGGTCGATAGGTCAAGTTCCTCGCCATAGACGCAACGGATCGTGCCGTCAGGAGCGATGACAAGCTGCATGGCGTTGAACCTCACTTCGGCCGGCGCAGAATGTTACGCCGGGGTCGGTTCACCAGCAGGCTGTCCAGCACGTTCTCCACCTGCGTCAGTTCGGTGGCAACTTGCTGGCGAAGCCCCTGATTGTCTCGGAGCAGTTGCGGTTCCACGCCCCGCACGATGCCCTGGCACTGCTCGACGAGCCGGTCGAGATCGTCATTGCTGCGGACATTGAGCTGCTGGAAACGTTGGAAGAACTCAGTCAGATTGCCGACGATGGAGAGGAGCTTGGCCGGCGCCGTTGGGCTTGGCCGGACCCGGCCGGAAGATCGCCGGCGTCATGCCCGGCACCGTGATCCGCCCCGGTGACATGGCGGACAACATCTTGAGGCTCGACCAGCACCTGAGAAGTTCGTTCCCGCTCCGGCGGGCCTCCGTCGTGTGTGCCCGCCTATGGTCCACGCTCTTCGACGCCGCGCAGGATCTGCTCGCCCAGCTCGCGGGTCCGAGGGTTCGGCGACTGCAGCACCTGTTGCAGCGCGGCCATCGCTGGGCGACCGATCTCGACCAGCGTGGAGGCTGCCTCGGAGCGGACTTCAGCCACGTCATCGTCCAGCGCGCGGATCAAGTAAGGAACGATCGGGCTGATGTCTGCCTCCACGTCCCGCAGCCACACGGCAGCCTTGCGGCGAACTTCGGCCTTGCGATGGCCGAGCGCTTCGGCCAATGTATCGACCGCTGGCGATCCGATTCTCCAGAGCGCGTAGAAGGCCAACTGGCGGACACGCTCGTCGTCGCTGTCCAACAACTCGCGAAGACGTGGGACAACGGTCGCACCGAAGTGCGCCAGGACGTCGCTGGCCTGTTCGACGGCGTCTGGACCGCGTTGCCGCAGCATCGTCGAGATGGCAGCCACACTCCGCGAGGCGTCAGGGTCGACCTGGGGCAAGACCTTACCGACGTACCAACGATGAATGGAGTTGGAGGAAAAAGCTTCTGCTGCGAGAGCCTCGGTAGCACGGTGGGCGCCCGGAAAGCCGATGCGTGCCAAAGCCTCGCGTGCATGAGCGTGTCCGCGCGGCTCACCCTCCAGCATGGCAACCAGGGTATCTACGGCTCGCGTGTCTCGCGTCGTGGCCCACAGGGCCCCCGCGGCGCCAGCACGCAGTGTAGCATCGCTCTCCTGAAGCATGGGAACGAGAACCGGGCCGGCCGCGGGAGCTTCCACACCCATTTCACGAACTGCCTCCAGGGCTTTCAGCCGAGCCGCCTTTTCCGAGCCACAAAGTGCGGCAATCAGCGTCGGCGTCGCATTGCGGTGCTTGACGATCTTCCACAGCGCCGCCGCCGCGGCAACGCGGAGGCCGACGGGCTGGTCTCGAGCCAAAAGAGGTTCCAACGCAACCCGCGCGTCTTTGGCCTCAGGACCGATCTGGCCTAGGGCCACGGCTGCCCTCTCGCGCAGCTCCAAACGGTTCTCTGGCTTCAACACATCGATCAAATCGGGAACCGCCGCGCGGGCCGCGGGTCCCAAGCGGGCTAGATGCCCGGCGGCGACGACGGCATTACGGTCCCCACGACGTAACGTTTCGACCAAGGCCGGAACTGGGTCGATCCCGCGGCGAACCCAAAGATACCAAAGAACCCACCCGAGGGGCCCGGACCTAACTCCGCGATCGCTAAATTCGCCCAAACGTAGCCGTCGCGTCATGGATATCTGCTCGCGGGACCCGGGACCAGCGGTCAATCCGAGGGTCAGGGCGAGATCGACGTGCCCATCGGATACAGTTCCGATGTGCCCGGACGCGCGAACCTGTCCGACGTCCGTATTGGTAAGTACGTGGAAATCATGCCCTTCCGAAACGAGAATTTCTTGCCGGACCTGGGCGTAGTCGAATTCGAGGACGAGCGGTTCTGCGACCGGTTGTTGCGCCCCAGTTGGCCGTTGTGCGCAGAGGATCGGCAGAAAGATGAAAAGGCAGGAGTACGACCACCGGGCGCAAAAACCGAGTATGCAGCCACGCCGAGAGTTTGCAGGTACCACGTACGTGCTTTTCACTGGTAGCCTCAGAAACAACCGGTCGATCCCGTATTTCATACTGCACCCCGTGTCGCATTAGTCGGGAGGCCACTGGATTTCCACAGTATCCGGATTTCGCTTCGAGATCACCCTCCGGCTTATCGTGCCAACCGCGTGTCCCGCGACTTTCACAGGAAGAGTCTGAATCACAGACATCTCTGGTATGTTCGGCTTGGGGGTGGCATCGTGCCAACCCGCGGCAATGGAATCTTCACGTGATGGCCGGACGTACTCTTCGCGAGCAGGAAACACATTTGGGTCGGTTTGGTTTCGGACTAAGTACGGGCCGACGGGATCGGGATAGGTGCCGTTGTTGATCTCCTGAATTCGGACCCATACGCCGTCCGGCGCTCGCTCTTGAACAGGTTGGCCGTTGTAAAGCGGATCGAGGAGATTATCGAACTGATCGTTAACTTTGACCGTAAGCGTGTGGTACCACAACGTCGCCAAACCAACCTCTGTACCATGCAAGACAGCATCGGGTTCTCCCGGAACATACCAGGGAGGCCGCGTATTGCTGTCGCCCAACAGGTTCTCGACTGTCGGCGCGGAAGCTTCTTTTTCTGGATACGGCGTGGCAATCTTCTTGGGAACGAGTACTTTGACATCAACCGAGGCCAAGACCCTTCCCTCGCAGACTGCCTCGATTTTCGTCACGCTGCTGTTTGTTGACTGGCCCGTGCCCTTGACGTCAAAGACGGCAGTGCCGTTGGTCGCATCCTTCGTGATGGGCCCAAGGGAAGCGAGCCCGCTATCCTTGCCGGCCATCCTAAAGCTGATATCTGCGACGCGCGCCTTCGGGTCAACGGTGGCCGTAACCGTGGTTGCGAGTGTTGAGTCAACCAAGGGAAGGGAGTAACCGGTCTTGACCGGAGCCGGACTGAACGTGACGGTTACGCCAGGACACGGCGACGGGCTCGGGCTGGCCGCTAGCTCGCGAGCGGCATACGGACGCCTGGCCCGACGTCCTTCGACACCCTCTGCGCCGATAGTCGGCCATTCCAAACGAAACTGTTCAGCGTACCAGAACTCGTCGCGTTGACGATTCGCCTGGAGGTAGCTTCGCTCTTGCTCGACGCTGGGCCGCTCTTCGTCGAATTGTTTCCAGGCATGGGCCCAGAGGCCCTCCGCGTGGTCCGTCATGCCTTCGCCGTGGCGGCGTCGACAACCTTCGACCCACTCCTCCCAGACCGACTGTGTGAAGGCTTTGCGGGCCATTCGCAACTGGTTGATCAGCACGCACTCCGGCGGAACGGAATAGTTATCGAATGCGCAACGGAAGCGGTGCCCGATCGTTGCTTCCGGGTCGTGGAGAATGCGGTGCCCCATCAGCCAACACTTCAGGCCGAAGTCAAGGTCCTCCACACCCCACATGCGCATATGCGGATCGAAGCCCCACAAACGCTCGTACAAGTCGCGAGCCACCGCCAGCGCGCATCCGATCAGGGCCGAGGATTCATAGTATTTCCGACCATCTTCGCGGACCTGTCGCAACTGCGACAAATCGAGCCACCCACATCCGAACGTCTCCAGATCAAGCCGGTAGCCGTGGCCT
>CAZAQY010000400.1:0-5774 GCA_964486845.1 uncultured Pirellulaceae bacterium | reverse complement strand
CGCTTCAACATTGCTTCGCTCGCCGCGTGACCCACAAATTCTGCTGACGAGCCTTTGTTTTCGCTGTCGGCCTTTTCGTTGGCTCGGTATTGTATAGCTCTCATCGGGTGACTTCGCAAAAGGTGGATCGCCCGATTCACTTTGGTGGTGGCTTTCCGCCTGCGCCGGTAGTCACAACGGAGGAGTCGATCAGCTACGATTTCATCTGGGACGCGCCGAGGAACTCTGCGATTGACTTCGGCAGGCTTGCCGTTACGTGGCTTGCAATCGGTGTCGTCGCCGGCGTAGCCCTCTACCTAAACCGAGTTTCCAAAGCCCCGTCCTCCGCGTGAACCGAACGGGGCGAAAAGTTGGCAGGGACCGTTTTCTTGTAAAGTAATCGGGAATCGCCGAACCAGGCGGTGAACGCGAGCGGCTACACGTTCGGGGATTCAACGGTTAAACTGCTGGAGACCTGATCGGTGATTCGGGTGAGGGCGCCGTCGCTGCGGGTGTGGTGGCGGGCGCGTGGAATTGTGGTATTATCAATCAAGACCTGCTCCGGGAGGCCGGAGTGTCCAAGTTCGAGATCGCGGCGCAGAGCCAGGCGGAACAAATGTCATCACGAGGAGAATCGCATGACCGCAGGCCATTTTGAGGACACCATCACGACGCTGATTGAGCGGATACCGTTTCAGATTTTCAAAGTAGAACTGAACACGGGTGAGCAAGTCGAGATTGACCACTCGCGTGCCATCATTGTGCGCGACGGCAGAGCTGTGTTCCTGGGACCTGGCGGAACGCTCCACTTGTTCGATCACGAGAGTGTGAACCAGGTCATCGTCGAACCGGTGGGTGCGAACGTTTAGTCACGCCGAACTAAGGCGTGCATCGGAGCCGCGATCCGGTCTCGGAAAATGGAAAGCGTCATCGGCGCGGCCCGGTGACGCCCGTCGTTCGGCCAGAAGGACGGAACGATGGTTCAAGTCATCGCATCGGTTCCGACGTCTTTCGACGTCCAGCCATTTGCGGGCCGGTGGTTCCCCTGGACGGACATTGCCTCGTGCTTCTGGCCGGGGCGCGGTGGCCGGGCTGCAGTCATCAACCCGGACTTGGCTCCTGTTCGTACGCTCGGCGGGGTGTACTGCTTCGCATGGTCAGCCGCTGCCCCACCGATCATTGGCCCAACCGATGCCACGGTGCGATACATCGGCGAGACGAACGCGCTCTTGCGACGCATGGGCCAGTTTGGCAACTCGGCTGGATTCTGGGGCGACCGTCAGGATGGTCACTCGGCGGGGTGGCGGTGGCCAGCGGGGCGGTCGGACAACACTTGGGTCAGCTTCTTCCCCATCGGGAACGAGTTGCTGCCGCACCTCGCCTTAGGCATGCGGGTCTGGATGGAAGCAGTGGGCCTTGAGGAATTCCGTCTGGTGCATGGACGCCTCCCCGAAATCAACGCGGCGGTCGCCGACGTGGCTCCCCGAAATCAACGCGGCGGTCGCCGACGTGGCGAGCTTCGACGCCGAACTGGGGCCTGCCCCCGTTGACGCGCGTGGGCCTGGACCGGTATCGTAGACGGTTAGGGGGCAAGGAACTGCAGCCGGGAGTGCTCGCGTGAGTCGAATCGAGAAGACGCTTCATCGGGTGCTGCGGGGCACGGCGGACGCGAGCATTGCGTTTGCCGATCTTTGTGCGTTGTTACGCCATCTCAGCTTCGACGAGCGCGTCCGCGGTAGCCACCACATCTTCACCCGCAGCGATGTGGTGGAGATACTCAATCTCCAACCTCGCGGAAACCAAGCGAAACCGTACCAGGTCAAACAGGTCCGCGGCGTGATTGTCGCTTACCGGCTGGCCGGCGATGCGTTGGAGCCGGGGCGCGAGGCCGCGGGGGAAGAGACGCCGGACGGAACAGACAGTGGAGGATAACATGTCAGACAGCGGTCAATACGAAATCATCCTGTACTGGAGCAAGGAGGACCAAGCCTTCATCGCCGAAGTGCCCGAACTGCCGGGCTGCGCAGCAGATGGCGCGACATACCAGGATGCACTGGCCAACGCGGAGGTCGTCATCCGAGAATGGATCGAGACGGCGCGGGAGCTAGGTCGTTCGATCCCAGAACCCCGTGGAAGACTGATGTACGCCTGATCGCGAATTTGCCGTCACCGAAGCTCGACGATCGTCGACTCGGCAGGCATGTTCGAACAAGGGCTACCGAGCACTGGCCGTGGCTGGCGACGATGGGCCGGTCTAGTTTTGGATCGGGTCGCATGCCGAGTATGACCGTATCCTCGCAACTGGCTAGGCTGCCATCGTGCGACGGCCCATCCGCCGCTGCTCGGCGACGGCAGTCACCAGCGAGTCGGTCACCAGCGACAGCAGTCGGGCCCGATCCGCCTGCCGCAAGCGTGGATCGGCCGCGCAGGCAGCCGCGATTTCGCGGGTGACGACCTTGGCCGCACGCGTGCGGATGTAGCCGCGGGCCTCCGCCGGCGACATTTGGGGCGTCAAGGCCGTTACGCGCTGCAGGACCTCGCTCAAGCTGCGCTGCGCGATCCGCATCGCCAAGCCGTGGAGTTGCTGCTCATCAGCCGACCGGAAATTCCAGTTGAATAGTCCCATCCGTACACTCCTTGTCGTGGGCGCACCGGCGTCTTTATCTACCAAATCGTGTCTCGACGGCATCGTTCTGCAAGGCTGGGCCGCACGTTTCCGTTCGCGCCGGCTGGGAAACCTTTGCCGCTGTGGAAAAAGCGGGGGCGAGTCGTTTCACGCGGCACGTTGCCGGGCGAATTGTTGACTTGGATGGGGCCGTCACTACACTGGCGGGATAGACGCGGGCGCGGAGCGGGCCCAATCCTCTCGGTTCTGTCACGGTCAACTGGAGACTTGGTACGAACATGGCGATCACCTGTCCTTATTGTCAGCATCCGATGCAGCTCAAGGAACCGAAGCCGGGGCGATTTCAGCCCAAGTGCCCGAAGTGCGGCCGCCGGTTTGCCTTAACCGTCCCCCCCGACCGGGCCTCTGCGCCCGAGGTCCGGGTGTTGCCTGAGCCGGTCGTGGCGGCCGCCGCGCCGGGTCCTGCCGAGCGGACGGTGCCGATTCCCGCCGACGCCACGCAAGCCGGCGGGCCGCCGGCCAGCAGCCCGATCGAGGCGACGGTGGCGGCGGTCCAGACGGCGCCCGTTCCCGACATCGCCGCGACGGTGGCGCTGCCGGTAGCACGGGGAAGGACCGTTCCCGTGCGGCTGGAAGCGACCGCCCCCAGCGCCCCGTCCCCGGACGCGGCATCCGCCGCCGACAGCGGCCGTGCGTCGTTCTCCTCTCTGGCAGCGGGCGCGCTGCTGGGTGGCTATCGCATCTTGAAGGAACTGGGGCGCGGCGCGATGGGCGCCGTGTACCTGGCCAGGCAGCTTTCGCTGGACCGTCAAGTGGCCCTCAAGGTGATCCAGGCGCAATGGGCCGACCAGCCGACGTTCGTCGCCCGCTTCATGCGCGAAGCCTATGCCGCGGCCCAACTGACGCACCACAACGTCGTCCAAATCTACGATCTGGCTTCGTCCGGCCCAACGAACTTTTTCAGCATGGAGTTTGTCGAGGGCCGCTCGTTGGCGGAAGTCGTGGCTCAGCGGGGACGGCTACCGGCCGAGGAGGCGATCGGGTACGTGATCCAAGCGGCCCGCGGCCTCGAGTTCGCTCACCGGCACGGCATGATTCACCGCGACGTGAAGCCGGCGAACTTGCTGCTGAACGAGCAGGGTATCGTCAAGGTGGCCGATTTGGGCCTGGTCAAGACGCCGCAACTGCTGGAATCGGAAACGGAGCAACCGCCCGCGCAGAACCAGGCCGGGGTTTCGCTGGCCGACGCCAGGGGCGAGGTGACGATGGCCAACGTGGCGATGGGCACACCCGCGTACATGTCGCCCGAACAAGCCGACAACGCGGCGGGCGTCGATCACCGGGCCGACATCTATTCCCTGGGCTGCACCTTGTACGCGTTGCTTACCGGCCAACCGCCGTTTCAAGGGACGACCTTGCTGGAGATCATCACCAAGCACAAGACCGAACCGGTCGTCCGTCCGGACGCCCTGGTCAAGGACCTGCCGCCGGGACTCTCGGAGATCGTGCTGAAGATGGTGGCCAAGCAGCCGGGCGAGCGGTACCAGACGCTGGGCGAGGTCATCGGCGACCTGGAAGACTTCTTGGCGAAGAGCCGGTCGGGCCCGCCGGCCCTGGGGGACGAACACTTGCAGTTGCTGCGGCAGTCGGTGGACGAGTTTCAGGGGTCGGCCGCGGCCAAGTTGCGGGGCATCGTCCCCTTGGCCTTCTTCGGGGTCTGCCTGGCGGCGACCGTACTCTTGAGTCTGTTCGCCTGGCGGTGGGCCAGCGGAGCGCTCGGCGTGGCGGCACTGACCGCGGCGGCCTACTTCGTGATCGGCGGCTTGCGGCAGGACTCGCCGCTGTGGGCCCGGTTCCGCGAGTTGGCTTGGAACAGCCGCGCCAGTGACTGGGCCACCTGGATCGTCGGAGCGCTGCTGTTCGTTCTGCTGCTGTGGCTGCTCGGCTGTTTGTGGATCTGGCTGGCTGCCGCGGCGGCCGGCGTGGTGCTGGCCTGGGCCTATCACGCGGCGGTCGAGCAACGTGCGATGCACCAGCGGCGGGCCGCTTTGGACCGCACGGGCGACATGCTCCGCAGCCTGCGGCTGCAGGGCCTCGCCGAGGAGTCGTTGCGGAATTTTGTCGCCCAGTACAGCGGCGACGGCTGGGAAGAATTCTACGAAACGTTGTTCGGTTACGAGGCCAAACTGGCCGCGCGGCAACAGCGGGAGAGCGGTTCCACGGCCAAGCGGACGCCGCGGTTCCGCGCGTGGCGCGATCCGCTGGCGAGAGCGCTCGACGCCCGCTTGCAGCGCCTCCGCACGGCCCGCCAGCAGCAGCACCTGCAAGGCGTCGAGCAGCAGGCGCTGCAGGCCCAAGGCGTGGACGCCGCGGAAGCCAAGGCGCAAGCCGAGCGGATGGCGGCGGTGCTGGTCGAGCAGGCGGCGGCCGCCCGCCTCGATGCGCGCCATGCCGCACCGGCTGCTCTGGATCCGAAGATCGCGGCGGCGGAAAAACGCGAGCGCATCAAACGGATGCTGGCGGAGGCCCGCAGCGGAGCCCAGCCGCGCCGCCGCAGCTGGGGCGAAATCGTGGAGGCTGGTCCCCTTGGCTTGGCGCTCAGCGGCAAAGTGCGGTTTCTCTTGGGCTGCCTCCTGCTGGCGGGCGGCGCGCTGTGGGCGCAGCAGAACCAACTGCTGACCGGCGCTGCCGACCGGCTCCGGAGCGTGGCAGCGGAAGCCGGGCAGCGCGACATGGGCGGACTGGCCAGCGGCCTGCGGTCGGGGGCGGAATTCCGGGCGGAACCGCTCAGGTTGCCGCTGGTGGGCCGATGGTTTAAGAGCCTTGCGCCCGGCGTCGCCGGCGCGATGCTCGTGGTCCTGGCCTTCTTCCGCGGCTGGAGGATGTCCCTGTTTGCCCTGCCCGCCGCCGCCTTGATGGTGTGCGGACCCTCGTGGGGTCTGCCGGGCATCGCCGTCCTGGGCGGGGCCACGACCACGGCGATCGTGTTGGGGCTCGGGATCGGCGCCCTGGGCGTCCTGTTCGGGCGGACGGCAGCTGGCTGATCAAACCACGGCGACGGAAATCGCTGCCCAAGGCCGGGCGGCGTGAAGTCCTCAGAACAGCCCACAATCGCTAGCACCAAACGGGATTATGGCCGATTGGTGTTGCATTTATGTCGTCACGTTTT
>CAZAQY010000399.1:0-5775 GCA_964486845.1 uncultured Pirellulaceae bacterium | reverse complement strand
CCGGAACTCAAGCGGCGCCGGACTGGCGGCCCGTGAGTCCGAAATTCTGAAAAAATCATTTTCACCTGGATTGTTCTGCTAGAGAACGGGCCGGTCTCCGAGGTGCGCTCAGCCTCGAACGGGTAGGCCAGATTCTTCGACAGGTACTTGTGGTACGCCGCCAGCGTCTCGTCGGTAACTTCGGGCAGCGGATCGTTGCTGGTCAGGCCGAAGACCATCCTCACACGGTCGTCCTGGTCTTTGGGCGACAGCGGCTTCGTGGCGACCTCCGTTGGATGCTCGATGTTGAGCGGGCCACCGTCATCCGGCTCCAGGTCATCATCGCCCAGCCAATACTCCTCCAGCACCATGCCGTCCCGCTCGCATCGTTTTTTGAAAACTGGATGGACGGCAGCCAGCGTTTCCCGGCTCCAGCGGACGGTGTACATGCCGTCCTTGTGGATCTCGTGGATGGTCCCGGCCCAGCCGCCAAGTGGCATGTCGGGGTAGTCGGTGTCCCGGACACCGTGTTTGACTCGCACCTTGTCGCCGATCTTGAACTTGGTGACGACCGGTTTGGTTCTTCCTTTTGGCATGGTACTTCCTCCGTGCAGGTCATGGCGGCGGAGTCGGCTCGATTGACCAGATCGCCTTGATGGTTTCTTCCTGGCCGAATCCTTGCGGCACCGCATCGCTTCGGGTGTTGACGTAGTACCATCCGTGACCGTCCACCGGAGCGTGTAGAACCCGGCTGCCGGGCATCTGGAAGAAGCCGTTTGGGTCGTGCTCCCGCACCCACTTCCAGGCGTACTTGAGCCACTGATTTCGGTACGCTTCGTCCTGGTGGGCGAACCATGAGATCTCGTCGTAGCCCCAAACCCAACAGCCTTCGACGTGCGCCTGGCCGGGCCGGTTGCTCACGCCCCAGTTGTCAAGTTCGACCAGATACGGCAGATGCTCACATCGCCAGCCACTTGGTGCAATACCGCCCTTGCTTCGTCCGTAAATGCTGTCCATGGCCCCCATTTTCAGCACGCCATCCTGCGGACGTTCCGGCACTTCCACGATCCGCAGCGGGAAGGAATGGAAGTCAAGCAGTAGGCGGTCGCCGTGCAACAGGCCACCGCTGGGGACGTGGGCATCGCACAAGACCCAGTGACGCCGGGCATGCCGAGCGGCGTAATCACGGACCTTGCTGAGCAATTCCCCCCAGTGCCGATGGTCGGGATCATTGCCGTCCATGATTTCGGCCTGTCCGAAGTGAATTGCCTCGCAGCCCACGTCGATGTAGGAAGCGGCCAGAAAGTAGAACCACAGCTTGGTCTCTTTCTGGCTGATGTCGGGGATGGACGAGCCCTTCCGCCAGTGGTTGTGCCCACGACCGCCTGGGTAGAGCATGGCCTCGTAGCGGAAGTTCCGCTGTTCCGGCGACTGACCAAACGCCTCGAACGCCCAGCCCGGAACCGGGAGCTTGTCAACGTCCTCGGACACGATCTCGAAGACGCACGCTTGCAGGATCATCTGGGGATCAGCAGCACGGATCTTGGGTGCGTTCTGCCGAGCCGCTGCGAGTCTCGTAGGCAATTGGCTTTCACCGCCCCACAGGTAGGTGCTTCTCCCAGCGAACTTCGCTCCGATGTTCTTCAGCATTCGGATGTTGTCGTCCACGTTCCCCTGTCCGGTCAGCAGATCGAGCATGGTGATCGAACGGGACAGGTAGTTTTCCAGGACATCCCGACTGATCTTGCCGTCGAATTCGTAGTCCGCTGCATGGACGGCGGACGGCGGCGGAAGCAACAGAACCGTAGAATCAACAGTCGGCTTGGCCTTCATCGCCAAAAGCCGCCTTGGGTCGTCCGTATAAACCCGGTCGATGCCCATCTTCAGCATTTGAGCCATCGTGGTCTCGTCGTTGACGGTCCACGCCCCAGCCTTGATACCCGCTTTGTGGATCTGCTCGATTTTCCGTTGGGTAACGGCGGCTTGGTGCAGCACGAGGGCTTCAAATCCGTGCTGCTTGGCGATCCGAATGTCGTCGTCGATATCCGACTGGGTACGGTCCCAGAACACAGGGACGCCGGGAGCCAACCGTTTCACCTCAGCCATGTACTTGAGGTTTCCGTCGTTGAAGCCGACCCACCGCTCGGCCCCCAATTGCCTCACGAGGGCGATGGCGTCAGCCACACAGTCTGTCTTCGGCTGGATCGAGACCCGAGTTTTGGCCTGCGCCATGACCAGAAGGAGCACGTCTTTCAGCAGCGGGATCGAATGCCGGGGAACCGCTTCGATGGACTTTCCGTGACGCTGGCGGAATTCGGTGGCGACATCGACCGACAGCAGTTGTTCGTAGGTCGAGTCGGGCACGACGAGGTTCTTGTCACCGACCCGCCCCGTCGTCCGGTCGTGAATTACGACGAGCTTGCCGTCCTGGGTGCGGAAAATGTCCAGTTCAATCCAGTCGGCACCGAGTTCGATGCCGCTCTTGAACGCCGAAATTGTGTTCTCTGGGTATTCGGCGGAGTTGCCCCGATGGGCGGTGACGCCGCTATCGAGAAAAGTCGTGACGGTGGGGCCATCTCCGGATGCAGTGACGGCAAGGAAAGACAACGCCAAACCGAATGTTGGCAACCGACTGCGTGTCAGGATCATGGTAGCGTGTGCTCCGTATTTGTCTGTCGCACGGGAATTTTCTTTGACCTTTCCGGTTGGCCGAGGGCTATTTGGCATCCACCAAGTCGTACACCCGCACGTAGTCCACCAGGAACTTGTCTGGCAGCTTCGCCTTGGTGATATCTCCGCCCCAGTCTCCGATCTCGTCGCTCAGCTTGATGTACAACGGCACTTGGCAAACACCACCGGCTTTGGTTCGCCACGTTTCCTTGCCGTCCACATAGAAAACGTACTCGTCGGCCTTCCACCACAGGCTGAACGTATGCCAGCCCTCCATCACCCCCGATGCCTTCGCCACATGGCCCTCGGAACTGGCTCCGCAGCCACGATCATGTGCGGCAAGGCCAGCAAAACCAGGATGGCGATGGTTCGTTTCATGATGTTTGTCTCCTGAAAGCTGCGGTTGGGCGAACGAATCGCCGCATTTTAGCCTTTTTGCGGATCGGTGGCACCAGGCCCGTTCGCCGTCAGGCGAAACTGGTGGGGCCAGGGACAGGCTGCTGCGAACCAGTGATGCGCTCGTTACAATTGGCGGCTGAATCCAATCGTAACTTGCATTCTGAGAAGTAAACGCCATGAATCAAGCAGACGCCACCCACTCCGCGTTGGTCGGCTACATCATCTGGATCTTTGGATTCCTGGGGTCACACCGGTTCTACTTCGGCAAGCAGATCACGGGAGTGAGCGAAATCAATCGGCGTGATATGTTGGTGGGAAGATAACGGCCATGCCCAGACTGAGTGCCGGACTGTTGATGTACCAAATCAAGGACGGGGCCATCCAGGTCTTGTTGGCCCATCCCGGCGGTCCCTAGTTCGTGAACAAGGACGACGGCCACTGGTCGATTCCCAAGGGCGAACCTGGGCCGGACGAAGACCTTTTCCTCACCGCCCAACGAGAATTCGAGGAGGAGACTGGTCTGAAACCCACGCGGCCGTACATCCCCTTGCAGCCGGTGAAGCAGAAGGGCGGCAAGATCGTTCACGTCTGGGCCTTCGAGGGCGACTGCGATCCCGCCAGCATCCACAGCAATACTTTCAGCATGGAATGGCCGCCGAAGTCGGGCCAGCAGAAGCAGTTCCCGGAGAGCGACCAGGCCGAGTTCTTCGACTTGGCAACGGCTCGAAGGAAGGTCATAGCAGCACAGGTGGAATTGATTGACGAGTTGGAGATGATCCTGAATACGAAGTGACTGTCGGCTTCCGTGTCGGGGATGACAAGGGGGGAATCGAATGACCACCTACCAGTACGAAGGCATGGACAATTCGGGCAACGAGGAACACGGTTTCCTAGAGGCCGAGTCCCAAGATGAAGCCACTGCGAAGCTGAAGGAGCGGGGGCTATTTGTCACCAAGCTTGCCGCTTTGGTTCTTGAAGTCACGCCGGAATGGTCCGGCGTCTCCCTCGTCTCACCAAGCAGCATTCCGGCTGGACGCCTTTTGCTTCGAGGCTTGCCCTGCACGCACGAGCAGCGAGGCATGGTTTTCGACGGCTCACTCAACGTGGTGGGCGTGGGCGGCGACCCACGCCAAGCGGGACTTCCACAACCCACGGCTGAAATCGTTCTGCGACGAGCATGGCATCCCTTTGGCCGACATCTGTAGCCTGCTGCGGGACGAACATTTTGGCGACGAGTTGCATCCGAATGACCGAGGTGCGAAGATCATCGCCGAGGCCGTGTTTCAAGTGCTGCCCAAGGAGTGACCCATGATCCGCAACACGCTGGTGATCGTTTCCATCCTGTTGATCGCCCACCACGTCTATGGCCAGCAGGTAGTCGTCACGCCAGAAGAAACCAACGAGATCCTGGCCAATCCAGGCGTGGGCTGGGAGACCCTCCATCGGACGAGAACGCAGGACAGGAACCTGCCATCCTGGATTCCGTCCACCGTCCATTACGCCCGGTGGGGCTGGAGCACCCTGGAGCCGCAGCCGGGCAAGATCGACTGCGCCTTCCTGGACGGCGTGCTGAAGGAAACTCGGGAGGCGGGGCAAACGCTTGCCTTTCGTGTCATGTGCTGTTCCACGTCACCACGCCAGCCGTATCATCCCAAGTGGTTGGCGGATATCGGCGGAAAGGTCGTCACCACCCGGTACAGCAGCGGTCCTGAGTTGGAGGTTCCGGTGCTGGATGATCCCAAAGTCCTGGCCGCACACCTGGACTTCATCAAACGGCTGGGGGTCCAATACGACGGCCACGCTGACATCGACCACATCGACTTGGGTACGGTCGGGTGGTTGGGCGAGTGGCACATGAGCCAGTCAACCAACGCACCGATGCCCACGGTCGAAACCCAGAAGAAGATCGTCGATGCCTACCTCACCGCTTTCAAAAAGACGCCGCTGGTGATGCTCATTGGCGGCGGCAAAATGCTCAAACACGCCGTCGAGAATGGAGCGGGCTGGCGGGCCGACTGCTTGGGCGACATGGGCGGGTTTTCGAAAAATTGGTGCCACATGCGAATGGCCTATCCCAAGATGCTGCCCGCTGCCGACGCCGTGGATTCATGGAAGACGGCACCGGTCGCCTGGGAAACCTGCTGGGACATGCGGAAGTGGGTGGACGAGGGGTGGCCGCTCCGCTTCATCTTCAACTACGCTCTGGCTCTGCACGGTTCGGTCATCAACAACAAGTCAGCACCATTGCCCGATGGCGAGATCGTCCGCCCCGAGGTGGAACGCTTCCTACGGCGGCTGGGTTACCGGCTGGTGCTGAAGGAACTGAAGCACCCCTCCACGGCTCGGCCTGGGGACAAGATCCAGTTGGCGATGAAGTGGCAAAACGTCGGCTCCGCCCCCTGCTACAAGCCATACCGCTTGGCCTACAGGCTGTCGAACGACCGGGGCTACGAAAAGGTCTTTGTGGGGACCGTGACCGTGAACAAGTGGCTCCCCGGCTCCATCGAGCTATTCACGGAGGATTTCTTCAAGGAAGCCAAGGACTTGCCACCCGGCGAGGTTCATGACGTTGCCGACACCCTCAGCTTGCCCAAGGATTTGTCGCCGGGCGATTACGCTTTTGGCTCGTCAGCAGAATTTGTGGGTCACGCGGCGAGAGAAGCAAATGTTGGAGCGGACTGAAGACAGTGTTTGCTGAGACGGGGGACCAGTCCCCCGGACCCCCTG
>CAZAQY010000398.1:0-5791 GCA_964486845.1 uncultured Pirellulaceae bacterium | reverse complement strand
AGTCGCGGCGCGCGTCTGCGAGGTAAAAGCGCAAATCCAGGCCGCGTGAAGTATATTTCCCTGGATTTCGTCGGGGTCGCCCAAGTTTTTTTGAGAAACCATGACAAAGCACCCACCCACGAGCCCGCCCTCACGAAAAGCCCGGCTTGTTCCGAAAAGCCGGGCTTCTGAATCGCACTCATCCGCAATGCGATGCGACTGGGCGTTGCCAATGCCGGCAGCGATCGGCTGGCTGCTGATTCTCGGCACGGGGTCGATTCCGTCGCTCGCGGGGCAGTCCGCTGGAAAAGGGTCCGCCGTGGAAGGTTATGTCTCTGCGGGCCGCCAGGACACCAACGGCTGGTTGGTGCATACGGTCAAGTCCGAATTCCAGGCGGGCGAAACGGAGATTCGAGTCCTGGTTCCAGAACTTTCCGAATCTGCCCAGCCGTACGCGACGTTGTACGTCTTGCCGGTCGAAGCGGGCGATGGCCGCCGCTGGGGCGATGCGCAGCAGGAGATCCTCCGGCATGATATCCACAACCGACACCGCCTGGTGTGCGTCTATCCCACGTTTTCTCACCTGCCTTGGTACGCGGACCATCCGCAGCAGGCGACGATTCGGCAGGAGAGCTACTTCCTGCGCGTGGTGGTGCCCTTTGTCGAACGCACCTATCCCGTGCGGCACGATTCGTCGGGACGCTTGCTGGTTGGCTTTAGCAAATCAGGTTGGGGCGCCTTCAGCCTGCTGTTGCGGCATCCGGACCGGTTTGCCAAGGCGGCTGCCTGGGACGCACCCCTGGCGATGTCGCAGCCGAACCGATACGGAATGCAAGAGATCTTCGCCACGCAAGAGAACTTCGAGGGGTACCGCATCACCAGCCTGCTGAAACAACGGGCCGGGGAACTGCGTACCGGTTCGCGTTTGATTCACCTGGGCTACGGCAACTTTCGCGAGCAACATTTGGCCGTCGAGTCGCTGCTGAATGAACTGCAGATTTCTCACGTCTTTCGCGACGGTCCCCAGCGGCCGCACGCCTGGGACAGCGGCTGGCTGCCCGAAGCCGTGCAACGGCTGGTCGAGTAGCAAGCCGCGCGTCCGCAGGCAGCCTTCCCACGGGAATGAACCGCGCAGGGAGGCGCCAGCGTGCCTAACCATCCATCGAGTTCGCCCTTTGAATTCGTGCTTCGGTCGCCCGAACGAAGGGGGCCTCATCCGGCTGGTCTCGGTCAATTCTCCGGGCGGTGGCCAGAGCCGTCGCCAACTCCCGTAGGTCGCTGGCGATCTCCAGACGCCGCGCGATTGCTGCTGAAGACATATCGCGAGACATGCCCCGGCTCAACGTCTTGAAGTCCGGCTGCTTCATGGTTCCACGTCCTTTCCTTCCAAGTAGTCCAAATCGGCCAGGTCCTGACGCCGGCCGGCGGCGCGTTTCATTTTCGTCAGACCGGCCAGCGACACGACTCGCAGACGCCGGCCTTCGACGACGTGTTCCTCGCGCGTGGCCCAAACGTCCTGGAGGAACGGCGAGACCAGCAGGAGGTCCAGCGTCAAGAAGTCGCGCCCTTCAACTTTGGTGACGCGGAACACTCGTCTCTCGGTGGCGAGTCCAGTGTCGAAGGGAATGATACCGGATGTCAGATCATAGCCCACTTCGGCGAGCGCGCGTTCGGCCGCAGTGAGATCCTCGGTACGGATCAAGATGTCGATGTCTTTCGTGGCTCGAACGTAGCCATGAACCGCGACGGCCAAGCCTCCGCAGAGCGCGTACTCGATGCCACCGCGATCCAAAGTCTCCACAATCAGAAAAAGTTCGTCCTTCAGATTCATGGGGTACAGCGCCGAATTGGCCTGCCGCCCGTTCCTTTCCCGTCCGGGCCGGCGTGAAGTCCGACGGTTCGAGCCTACTTCTGATCAAACATGAACTTAACTTCTCCATCGATCAGCTTCAAGCGTGCGGAGAACGCTTTGCCCGCCTTCGATTGAAAGCCTTCCAGACGCGACGTTTCGCCGCGGTCCAGCAGCGTCTTGGCGGTGCGGGCCGTGATCCGCTTGCCGGCGATCGTCTTCCAGATTACGAAGCAGCATTGGCCGCCGCTGCAGCTGAACGACTTCGGCCGCTCGATGACCTCCGCGCCGCAGACGGGACATTTGCCCAGGGCCGAAGTCGATTCGGACGCCAAGGCTCCGTCGGCTGCGGGCTCGGCTGGCGCCCGCCCTCGTCCCGATTTTGATCGGCCGCGGAAGGACTTTTGCGCCGACCGCTGCCGCCGGCCACCCGTTTGCTGCGACTTGGTCGGCAGCGGGATTTCGCACACTTGGCCGCCGGCGCTGAGCGTCAGGATCACCTCGCTCCCGCCTTCGATCCGCACCGGCCGCCTCAGGACTCGCTGCTGCAGCAACTGCCGGATCTCTGCCACGCTGAGCGTCTGGCCTTTGTAGTCGGGCCAGAGCACAAACGCGCAGCCGTCCCGCCAGCCGGAGCAGCCGAAGCCGCGTTTGCCTTGGATCACCGGTCGGCCGCAACGCGGGCAGTCGCCAAATTGGGACTCGTCCACGGCGGCGTCGCCTCGGCGCGATACGATCCGTCGCGTGTAATCGGCAATCTCGGCCATGAACCGCTGCGGATCGAGACGCCCGGATTCGATTTCGCGGAGTTTGCCTTCCCACTGGCCGGTCAACTCCGGCGATTTCAGTTCCGGGTTCTCCACCACGGCGATCAGGTAGCGGCCCAGGTCGGTGGCCGTGAGCGTCTTCTTCTGGCGCTCGATGTACTTCCGTTTGAGCAGCGTTTCGATGATCGCCGCCCGAGTGGCGGGGGTGCCGAGCCCTTTTTCTTTGAGCAGCTCGCGGAGTTGTTCGTCGTCGACCAGCTTGCCGGCGGTTTCCATCGCGCCCAGCAGCGTGTTTTCCGTGTACGGCTTGGGGGGCGTCGTCTCGCCGCGCCTGACCGACGGCTCGTGCGGCCCCCGCTCGCCCGGCGTGAACTGGGGCAGCGTCTGCGATTCTTCGTCTTCGCCGTTTTGCCGTTCTGACTTGCCACGCGGGTACAACGCGGTCCAGCCCGGCTCGATCACGCGCTCACCCTTGGCGCGGAACGGCACCTGGTTGCTCACCGCGTGGACCGCCGTCACTTCCTTTTCACACGGCGGATAGAAAGCGGCGATCAGTCGCGTGACGACGGCGTCAAAGACCTTCTGCTCCGCACCGCCGAGCGAGCCGGGCAGACTGCCGGTCGGGATGATCGCGTGATGATCGCTCACCTTCTTGTCGTCAATGATGCGGCCCGTAAAGCGCAGCGACGACAGGTCCAGGCGATCGATCTCGTCTTGCCGGACGGCCCGCAAGCTGCGCAGGATGTCGGGGATCTCCCGCTTCATGTCGTTGCCCAGATAGCGGGAATCGGTCCTGGGGTAAGTGATCAGCTTCTTTTCGTACAGCGTCTGAGCGGCGGCCAGCGTATCGGCGGCGGACAAGCCGTAGCGGCGGTTCATCTCGCGTTGGAGTTCCGTCAGGTCGAACAGCTGCGGCGGTTGCGAACGCTCTTGCTTGCGATCGATCTTGGTGATGCTCAGCGGCTGGCCGAGGACCTGGGCGAGCAGCTTCTGGGCCGCCGCTTCTTCCTTGAACCGGTCGCCGGCATACTTGAACAGCGTATCGCGGTACTTGGTCAACAATTCCCAAAACGGTTCCGGCTGGAAAGTCCGGATTTCGTCGTCTCGCTGCACAATCAGGGCCAGCACGGGCGTCTGGACGCGGCCGACGCTCCACAGGATGCCGTCCGCTCCGAAGCGGACCGTATAGTTCCGCGTGCCGTTCATGCCCACGATCCAATCCGCCTCGCTGCGGCACTTGGCCGCCGCGTACAGGTGGTCGTAGTCGGCGCCGGGCTTCAGTTGCCGGAAAGCGTCGCCGATCGCCCGCTGGGTCAGCGAACTGAGCCACAGCCGCCGAAACGGCTTCCGCTCGCAGCCGGTCATCGTCAACACGTAACGGAAAATCAACTCGCCCTCGCGTCCGGCGTCCGTGGCACAGATGATTTCGGTCGCGGCGCGGAACAACTGCTTCACTACCGCGAATTGCTGGCGGGCGTGTTTTTCCGGCACCAGCTTCAACTCGAACCGTTGCGGGATGAACGGCAGCGGCTCCAGCGACCATTTCTTTAGCGCCGGGTCGTACTCGTCGGGCTCCTTCAGCGTGACCAGGTGCCCGAATGCCCACGTCACTTGGTAGCCGTTCCCTTCCAGGTAACCGTCCCGGCGCGACTTGGCGCCCAGGAAATCCGCGATCTCGCGAGCCACCGATGGTTTTTCCGCCAACACAACTTTCACGGCGGCAGGTCCTCTTCAGGGGGCAAGGAAAGTCAAAAACGAAGTGCAAACAGAGAAATGAAACAATGACAGAAAGATGGGGTGACAGAAAAATGAAGAACGTGGCACCTCAAGCTTTCGAAGAAGGACCTCGATGCCCTAAGGGCGGTCGTAACGGCCATGCTCCTCCGCCAGTTCGCTCAACAAAATCAATCGTTGTGGCGATACTCGCGGCGCAACGGAACAGGCGGACGAAAGGATGTACCCGGAACCCGGCTTGCCGATCCGTAGCCGGTCCAAGACGGATTGTCGAAAACGGCCGTCGTCGGCGTACAGCATCTCGTTTACGGCGTCCAGATTGCCTTTGAAGAACAACCGCTCGCCGAATTCCGCCTTGGCCCGGGCCAGATCGACCGTGCCCAACGGCGGCGGGTCCAGCGTGTCGATGCCGTCCAGGCCGGTTTCGGCCATCAAGTCCAGTCGGTCGCCGATCGCGCCGCAGGTGTGCGTGTACGCCGGAATGGCGAATGCGTGGATCGCATCCACAACGCGGCGCTCGTAGGGCACGACGAATTCGCGATACATGTCGCGGCTGATGAACCCCGCCCCGGCGAACGCGGAGCTGATCAGAATCGCGTCCGGTTGCTCCGGAGCATAGCACCGCACCATCGCCGTAACCATCTGGGTGAATCGCTCCAGCAGCTGATGACACAGTTGCGGCGAGTCGATCAGGGCCATCAGCGCCGGTTGATAGCCGAACAATTCCAACAGGTGCGTCAGCGGCGAAAACACTTCTATATGGACGGACACCTCGGGACACGCGGCACGGGCGAAACGCAGCCCTCGCGTCAGCCAACCGGGATACGCGGCCGGGTCAGCCAGATCGGCATCGGCCGGCACATCGAACAAGATCGGCGCGTGCCACGTGTTCCAGACATAGCCGGGCAGCCGATAGGTAGCCGGGTCTGCGGGATCGACCAGCGCAGGATCCGCCCGCGGCAGGTCGCTCCCGTCGGCCAGCGTGGTCTGCCCGTTGTCGTCGGGCGGGAACGTCGTCGCGAAGCCGTCTTTCCAGACCAGCAGCTGCCGGTCGCCGTCCCGTCGCTGGTCACTGAGCCATCGCCGCCAGTCCGGCGGACGGCCGGGCACGTTGATCAGAAAACCATCGAACCGATAACGCTGCTGGAATTCGCTCAGCGTCCTTACGAACACTTCGCTGTCGAACCAAATCTCCGCCGGATCGTGTTCGCTGTGCAGGAAATAGTGCCCCAGGGCCAGCTGGCACATCACCGGCACCCGATCCGGTATTTCGTGCCGCATGGCCAAGGCCACGCGCTGTCGTGAGTTCATGGGCGCCTCCCAACCTGGCTGGTGAGTGTTTCCCCGGCACGATACCTTCCAGACGCTCCAGAATCAACACGTCCAGGTAATGTGGGCCAGAACAGTTGCGGATTCCGGCGAGAAAGGGAACCAGTTTTCCGGCGGGGAGGTAGCCGGTCAG
>CAZAQY010000397.1:0-5868 GCA_964486845.1 uncultured Pirellulaceae bacterium | reverse complement strand
GTGTCGATGAAGTTGGCGGAGATGGGTTCCTGGATCGGTAGCCGCAGCGAGGGCCACGGAACCGGCCGCCTTCCCGTTCCGCCTCGCGCGGGACAAAACTCAACCTGCGGCCGTCCTGTGCTAGTAGCCGATGGCGAACGCTCGGGACGGCCGTTTTCTGCGTTTGGGAACGGCCCCGGAGAATGGACCGAAGCGGCGCCGGCAATCCGAAGAACACCAAGAGCATGCTGCTGGCCCACCAGACTCCCCCGTCCATGTCCGCCGGAGTGCGAGAGACCGCCGAACACGCCGTCCGTTCGGGCATCGTTCACATCCTGTTCTCCCAGCGGCCGGAAGACGAGGCGGTGGCCATGGACGAGTACCTCAAGTCGCTCCGGCCGGTGCCCAGTCCGCACCTGGTCGATGGCCGGCTGAGCCCGTCGGCCGAGCGCGGCCGGGTGCTGTTTCACAGCGAGCGCATCGCCTGCCACAAATGCCATCCCGCGCCGCTGTACACCGACCTGCAATCGCACCGCGTCGGCACTCGCAGTCCGTACGAGACCGAGGACCGCTTCGACACGCCCACGCTGGTCGAAGTCTGGCGGACCGCCCCCTACTTGCACGACGGCCGCTACACGACGATCAAGGAACTGCTGGTCGAAGGCCAGCACGGCCTGAAGGGCGGGCGCCTGGAAGGGCTCAGCCAGCAAGACATCGACGATTTGGTCGAGTTTGTGCTGTCGCTGTGATACACCGCGTGCTTGGACTTGACTTTGCCCGCCCGAATGGATTGACTAGTCTGGTTCCGAAGCCTTGCGCGGTATTGTCTTGTTTTTTTCTTGCAGGGAGCCGAAAGCATGCTAGCAGCACAGCGCGTCAGCCGTCGTGACTTTTTGGGTGGTTCGTTAACCGCGGCCGGGGTCGCGGGAGCGGTGACATGTGCCGGCCTGAGCCTGGGCACGGCGGTTGCGGCCGAATCCTCGCCGCCCTCTACGCCCTCCGAGCCGTCCCAAGACGCGATGCCGTACGGCATGATCGGCAAGGCCCGGATCAGCCGGTTGCTGTTGGGCGGCAACCTGGTCTCCGGCTACATGCACGCCCGCGACTTGAAATACGTCAATCAGCTGTTCCGGGCGTACGTGACGGAAGAGAAGATGATGGAGACGCTGCGCTTGGCCGAGGCCCACGGGATCAACACGGTTTTCGAGACCGGGGCGAATTTCGTCGAGCGTTACAATCGCGAATTCGGCGGGCACATGCAGTTCATCCCGCACATCCAAGTCCAAGTGGGGCAGGCCGAGCAGTCGCTGAAGGATCACATCCAGAAGCAGGTCGATACCGGCGCCGTCGCCCTGTACGTCTGGGGCGTGGCCGGGGACAGCCTGGTCAAGGCCGGCGCCATTCAGCAATTGGCCAAGGCGGTCGAATTGGCCAAGCGGCACGACTTGCCCGTGGGCGTCGGCGGCCATTCGCTGCTGGTGCCGATGCAGTGCGAGCAGCATCAGGTCCCCTGCGACTTCTACGTCAAGACGTTGCACAGCGACCAGTACCCGTCGGCCACGCCCAAGGCCCTGCGCAAGGAGTTTATCTGGCTGGACGGCGGCGAAGGCTGGTACGACAACATGTGGTGCATCAATCCGGAAGAAACGATCGAGTTTATGAAGACGGTGACCAAGCCCTGGCTGGCCTTCAAAGTCCTGGCCGCGGGAGCATTCGACCCCAAGCAGGCGTTCCCCTACGCCTTCAAGAACGGGGCGGACTTCATCGCCGTCGGGATGTTTGATTTCCACATCAAAGAGAACAGCGAACTGGTCAGCCGCGTGGTCCGGCGCGAACAGAACCGCGAGCGGGCCTGGCGGGCGTAGAACACAGCAGACGCGTCGCTCCGCGACGCGATTCTTGCTGATCATCACACGGAGCGTGATGGCTACTGTGGTGAACACCGTAAACGCGTCGCTCCGCGACGCGATTCTTGCTGATCATCACACGGAGCGTGATGGCTACTGTGGTGAACACCGTAAACGCGTCGCTCCGCGACGCGGTTCTTGCTGATCATCACACGGAGTGTGATGGCTACTGTGGTGAACACCGCAGACGCGTCGCTCCGCGACGCGGTTCCGCGCGCGGAGCGAGCGGCCTACGGTGATGCCAGTCCGGTTTCGGAGAGACCGGGCTACGTGTACCGCTGGATGTCTTGGCAGGTCTCGCGACGAAGGCGATGGGCGCGCAGCCAGAGGTGGACGCGGTCGCTGAGAAAGACGGCCAGCCAGATCATGAGGATCACCAGCATCAAACCTTGCCAGACGGCCGGGCGGGCCAGAACCTGCAGCACCTGCGACCACGCGGCGGACAAGTCGCCCTCCTCCAGGATTCGCCGGGAGAGCCAGGGAACCAAGCCGTACAGAATGGCGGAACTGACCAGGGCCAGCAGCGCCCACAACCGGCGCGGCGTCACCACCACCCACAGCTTGTGCTCGTAGTCGTCCCGCCCGTCGCCGTACTCGAACCGCGCCACCAGCGGCTTCATCCGCGACCACCAGCATCCCGGCAGCCGTACCGCGTCGTCATGCCGGGCGAACTGCAGGTCGTAGCGGGTCACGGTACACCCGTCCTGCGTCAACCGTTGCTCCTGGTCGTTCGCACGCCGCAACGGTCCAGCCACCAGGGACACCGAACGGGGCTCGTCGCTTTCCCCATCCACGGCGATCTCCAGTTGATAGTGGCCGTTGGGCCGCAAGTGGAAACCCAAGCGGGATTGCCGCACAGCACGTTTGTCCTCGGCCCGCACAATCCGGCAACGGCGCGGAGCACGGGGCTGCAGACACACGGGCATCGACCAGCGGGTAGGCCGGCGGACGATCCAGGACGGGGAAGAAGTGGTGGAGTTCATGGCATTGGTCACTTGTCACTTGTCACTTGTCATTGGTCAGTTGTCAGTCGTCACCGGTCACCGATTACCGGTCACCGATCACCCGAGGGGCCAGATCGGCGAGCAGATAGCCGGTTCGTTCGACGATAAAGCTGCAGAGCGATTCGCTGCCGGACGCGGTGGCTGCATGTTGGGCGAGCCACTCGGGAAAGCCGAGCAGCCAGGCGAAGTCGGTCATGGGCAGCGGACACAGCCAGACCGGGCTGGCGGCCGCCGACTGCTCCCAAATCTGCCGTGTCGCAGGCGGTAATTGTCTGGCTTCGATCGGGCCTTGCTGGACCGGCCACAGCACCACCAACTGGTCGGCCAGAGGAGGCCGCTGGTGGAGCGAGGAGAGCTTGACTTCCAGGTCCTTGGGCATCGACCGGCCTTCGCCCAGGATGGGCCCCAGCGCGACGCGGCAGGTCCGGCCCTGCTCGTCCCGCCACGTGGCCAGCGTCACCGAGCCGAATGCGGGATGATCTCCGAACGTCACGGCCGAACGGGCTTCGCTCAGCCGCCAACCGTTGACCTGCTGGCCGACGAGCAGTTCCAGCCAGCGCCCCAGTCCGGTGTGCAACTCCTGGGCCAGCGAGGTCCGCCGCGACATGACCAGCCGCCGCCGGCCGGTGGCCCCCGCCTCTTCCCAAGTCCGCCGCAGCGCGTCCGCCGCTTCGTCCGCAGCGTCCCCCTGGGCCGGCGCCGTGGATTCGAGTTCAGTCGGCGCCTGGACCCGTTGGTCGTCCGGCAGGACCAATTCGTCATAGCGATCCCGCAGGCGGAGCAGCGCGGTGCGCAGCACGTCCACTCCGGCAGTGGCAATCTCGCGGACTTCCTCCGACGAGAACGGAAAACACGGCGGCAACTGGTCCGCCTGCGGAGCGCGGGCCAGCAGCGGCGACATGCGTCGTTGGACCACCCGTTCAATCTGATCCGGCGCGGGCGGCGTCAGCTCCAGGTCCCACACGCAGCCGTAGTCCCGCACTCGGACCCCTTGCCGCAGCCGATGGTCCGCGAAGCTGTTGATCGCCGGGCCGAATTCGTTCCACAAGCCGCGTTCGACGAGCAACACCACCAGCAGTCCGCGCGTCTGATCGAGAAAATGCGCCAGCCCGTTGAAGAAGGACTGCGCGGCCGGCATGTCGACGGGACCGCGCGGCGCCAGCAGTCGCTCCATGTTGTCCAAGGCGAAGATGATCGGCACTCCCACCGCAGCCAGCACTTCGGCGGACGTCTGCAGCAGTTGCGTCACCACCTCGGCTCGCGCCGGCGGCAGCGCGGCGTCCGGTTGAGCGAAATCCTGTTCCAGCAGCGACGCCAGCCGGTCGGGGGTGTCGTGCAGCGCCAATTCACCGAACGCCAGCAGTACTTCGCGCCGCATCCGCACCGCCAACCCCGTACCCAACTCCGTGCGCTCCACGTGCCGCTTGACCATGCCGGAGGCCGCGGGGGACGACAGCCCGTGCCGTCCACAAACCTCGCTCAGCGGCGCCGCGCTCGTTCCCGCAGCCAGGTCGTCCAGCAACTGCTCCCAGTCCGCCTGAGCCCCTCGCGATCGCCGCGCCGGATTCCAGCGGCTCTGCAACGGACCGGCCCATTGCAGCCATTCGGGCAGGCTCAGCGATGCCGCCGCCTGGAACAATAGGCGCCGAGTCAGTTCGCGGGCGCACCAGCGCAGGCGGACCTGGGCCTCGGCTTCCTCCGAGGACAGCAACTCGCGGACAAATTCCGTGAGCAGGTATTCGGCGAAGGGAAAGCCCGGATCGTAGTGGCGGGGGCAGACCCAGATCTCCGGTGTCGGCGTGGCCCGCTGCCGCAGCACGTGCAGCAAGTGCGTCTTGCCGCTGCCGCGCACGCCGCGGACGATCAGCACGCGCGTCTCGTGCAGTTGCCGCCGCGTCCGGTAATCGGGATATCGGTACTTGTCGATTACCCGGCCGATCTGCTCGAACTGCTCGCCGTGGACCTCCTGCACGTGGCACTGCGGGAACTCGTGCGCGGGCTTGTCCGGCACGACGAACGCGTCGAACGGGTTCTCTTCGCCGCGCAGGAAGCGGATCGCTTGGTTTTCACACGCCTTCGGCATAGTACATGATCTCGCGGCCGACGATCATCGCGCACTGGGGTTCCGGCAATTGATACATCGCTTGGGTGAAAGGGGAGAGCCGGATCCGTCCGGCGTCGGCCAGTCGCCGCACCACGTCGTGGAACTGGCCCAGGCTGAGGGCCGGCTGCCGCGATCGGGCGAAGCGGAACAATTGGGGCAAGTCGATGGGGCGCAGCGGAGATTGGCGCTTGTGCTGCTGGACGTGCTGCAGCAGTTCGTCAGCCAGCTTCGGGGTCGCCGGCCCGGCGCCGGAACCCGCAACGGCAGCGAGGGGGCGGTCCGTTGTGGCACCGCCCGCTGCGGCTTGTGCCGTGCGGACCGCCGCCAGCATTTTCTCCACGTCCGGCGGCTGGAGCCGCGCCGATGCCTGCTGTACGACTTGCTGCAGTCTGACGATTTGCTCCTGCACGCTTCTTAGCGTCTGCTGACACTCGGCGCTCGTATCGTTCAGCCGCGCCACTCCGTCCTGCGTCGCCGTCAGCAACTGCCGCAACGGATCGTGGTCCAGCAGGTAGCGGATCCCGGCCGGCCCGATGCCGTACAGCGGCGTGGTCTTGGATTTCGTCCGCTGTTCGCCGCGCGGCACGATCAGCCCGCGTTCCAGGCACAGCTGAGCCGCCGCCTTCGCTGCCGCCGAGGAAGTCAGGAAAATCCCCGGATTGGCCTTCGTCCCGTGCAGTTTTCGCGGCGTCGGATCGGCCAACGCCCGCTCAATCGCTTCCAGTAACAAGTCTTCTGGGTTGGCGGTCTTCGCCATCGCTGTCCCTCCTTGTCCCTAGTTTGTTCAACGAGGCCTCGAATTTCCAGTGCCTATTTGCCGACGTTTTACTGTCGTATTGGCCACGGGCCGGCCGGTGTAGGTCCAACGAAATGG
>CAZAQY010000396.1:3133-5894 GCA_964486845.1 uncultured Pirellulaceae bacterium | reverse complement strand
TCAATAATCACTGAGCAGTGAGTAACGGTCGGTGGACTCGTGGGCGTTCAGGATTTTCCGGGCGTCGACTACCGCTCAGCGCTCACCGGTCACCGCTCACCGCTCACCGGCCCAGTTCTTCAACCAGGCTGGTGGCGTCGTAGACCTTGCGCAACGCTTCGACGATGGCCCGCGCGTCGACAGCCACCGACCGGCCTTGCTCTTCGCTGAAAACAAAGTCCCATACCAGCGAGGGCAGGTTGCCGTCGAAGATAACGCCTACGAATTCGCCCTGACGATTGACCACGGGGCTTCCGGAATTGCCGCCGATGATGTCGTTGGTACAGATGAAGTTGAACGGCGTATCCAACAGCAGGCGGTCTTTGTGGTCCAGCCAGGAGGTGGGCAGCGCAAACGGCGGCGTGTTGTCGTGCTCGTTGGCCCGCTGGTACGCCCCGCCGATCGTCGTCCAGGGCGGGATCTTCTGCCCCAGTTCATCGGTGTACCCTTTGACGGCGCCCAAGGACAACCGCAGGGTAAACGTCGCGTCGGGATAGGTGTCGGTGCCCAGCAGGCGGAAGCGGGCCTCGGCCAACCGCGCATACGCCTGACGCTGCGGCTCCTCGACCTGCTCCTCGTATCGCTTGCGGACTTTGCGGGCCGCGGCGTCCACCCGCCGGGCCAGGGCGATCATCGGGTCCTGGGACGCGTCAACCGCCGCTTTGCCGCCCTCGGCCAACTGCTTGCGCAAATCGACCTTCTGCAATTGGCTGCCGGCCACAAGTTCCCAGGCTCGCTGCCGCGGCGATTTGCCGGCCAGCACTTCTTGCAGCAGCGGGTCGCCCCTGATCCCGACCAGTTCGTAGTACAGGCTCAACGCATCGGCCAGCCCCAGCGTCTCCAAGTCGTCGTAGATCGGTGCGTCGGAGAACAGCGCCTGCAGCAGGGACTCGCGGTTGGACGAGCGGTACTCGCGCAGCCGCTCGGCGTTGGGTTTCGTGTCTTCCTCGACCATCCGCACCAGCGTCCGGGCGATCTCGAATTTCTGGCTATGGAATGCCAGGCCGCGTTCCAACAACTGATAAGGCACGTACAGTTCGTCCCACACGCGGAGTGTATCGCCGATGTCGCTCCAAGGATTGCCGCAGGCGGCCCGGAGTTGCGGATCGGCGGCCACCGCATCGCGCAGTTTCATTTCGTCGGCCACCTTGCGACTCATGACCGCTGGGTCCTGCAGTCCGGCCAAGCCGCCCAGCCGCGCCTTGCGGCTGTTGGCCACGCCGAACAATTCGTCCTTGGCCCGCCGCGCGTTCTCGCGGCTCCGCTCGCTGAACGTCGCTAGTTGCACTTCCCGCCGCCGCAAGACGTTCAACGTGAACGGGAAGGCCCGGTCGCGGAGAAAATCCAAGTGGGCGACCGTGTTCTGCCGGTTGGTGCGGCCCGGATGCCCGGAGACGAACACCAGTTCGCCGTCGGAAACGCCTTCGGAACCCCACTTCAGGAAATGCGCCGGCCGGACCGGCCGGTCATTCTCGTAGACCCGGAACAGGCAGACGTCCAGGTCGAAGCGCGGATATTCGAAGTTGTCGGGATCGCCGCCAAAGAAAGCGATGTCCTGCTCCGGCGCGAACACCAGCCGGACGTCGGTGTGCTTGTGGAATCGGTACAGGTGATACAAGCCGCCCTGGTACAAAGTCACGACGTCGCTCCGCAGCCCCGTCTTGTCCAGCGACTCTTGCTCGATGGCGGCCATCACCGCCTGCCGCGCCTGGTGGGCTTCGGCCGGGCTCATCTCCGCCTTGACCGCCGCGCTGACACGCTGCGTCACGTCCTCGATGCTGATCAGTACGTTCAGCTCCAGATCGACGCACTTCACCTCCTGCTCCCGTGTGCGGGCAAAGAAGCCTTGCTTGAGGTAGTCGTGCTCCGCGGTGCTCAGTTTCTGCAGGGCGTCGGCCCCGACGTGGTGGTTGGTGAGCACCAGCCCCTCCGAGGAGACAAACGAGCCGGACCCGCCGCTGTTGAACCGAACCGATGACCGCTGCAGATGCTCCATCCACTCGCCGGTGGCCTCGAATTGATATTTGTCCTTGAGCAGCCTTTCCGGCGGATTGTTGAACAGCCACATGCCTTCATCGGCCGGCGCATCGACGGCGGGGATCACCAGCGTCATGGTCGCAACGGTCACAAGAAAACAAAAAGTACAGCAACGCCTCATGAGTGACGGACTCCTGGTAATGGGCAGAAATGCATGGCCATAAGATAGCGATGAAGTGAACACGGCGTCAACCGCCGACAACCTCGTCAGAAAGCAAACGATTACGTCTACTTGTTGGCCGTGCCGGCGGAACGCCGTACGAAACCAGCCGTCGTCCGCACTGCAGGCACGGCTGGCGAAGTGAGCCGCGCCGCACCGGCCAGGACCACCTCTACGCCGCCCGCATTCCCGAAGAACTGATGGCGGCCTTGCTGGGCTGACGATCGCAGGACTGTGTCGCAGAGCGTTACGGGTTCTCCCAGTCTTCGATCAGCAGTCCAGGGACGCGACTGAATTCGCCCGTGTTATGCGTGACCAATGCGTGACCGTAGGCTAGTGCGAGGGCGGCGATTTGCAGATCGTACGCCCAAGAAAAGCTCCGCCTTGACGACAGAACAAAGCCGCACATCCCCAGGCGGCGTAGTCTGAAGACGCTGCAAGACGAACCGGTTCCGCCCGCGCAAATACTGCACGCAGACGTTTGTGTCGAGCAAATAGGTCATTCAAGTTCCACAGGCTGCGGAA
>CAZAQY010000396.1:0-3033 GCA_964486845.1 uncultured Pirellulaceae bacterium | reverse complement strand
TATAGCTTCCGGCGTAGGATGAACGGTCAAGTGAACGGGCGATTCTCGCCACGGCGCGTTTGAACCATTCGGCACGTTCCGACCAGTTCGGAAGGGCGTTATACATCAGATCAGGTCATGCCCGCCGAACGACGCGGTAATCAACGGCAAGTCATCGATTGCCCCGCCTACGGGATGACGCTTGGCACGCTGCCGCCCGGCAGCGGATATTTGGCCAGGGACAACAACAACATCGCGACGTTCATGTAGATGACAATGCCGAGGATGTCGACGATGCCGGCCACGAAGGGGTTGCTCATCAAGGCGGGATCCAGGCCGACCCACTTGAAGAACAAGGGCAGCACGGAGCCGACCAGGGTCCCGCAGATCACCACCAGGACCAGGGTGGCGGCGACGATACCGCCGGACAGCGGGTCTCGAACGATGATGCAGGCGACCGCAAACCCCAACGCGGCCAGAAAACCGCCCAGCAGAAGGCCGATCGCCAATTCGCGGCGGATGACGCGCAGCCAATCCTGTAGCTGCACGTCGCCGGTGGCCATCGCCGTAATCACCAACGTCGCTGACTGGTTACCTGAATTGCCGCCGGTGGAAACCACCAAGGGAATGAACAGCACCAACCAGGCGTACACTTCGATGTCTGCCGAGTAGTGTCGCAAAGCGAAGGCGGTGGACAAGGCGGTGACGAACAGGATCGTCAGCCACAATCCCCGCTTCCAACTGAGCGTAAGGATCGAGGTCCGCATGTAGCTCTCTTCCAGCGGCGCCACGCCCGCGATCCGCTGCGCGTCCTCGACCGCCTCCTCCCGCATCACGTCGATCACGTCGTCGTGCGTGATGATGCCCAGCATCCGCCGCTCGTCGTCCACGACCGGGATCGCCAGAAAGTTGTAGCGAGCAACTTTGTCGGCGACGTCCTCCTGGTCGTCCATCACGTGGACCGCCGCCACGTCCGACTCCATCAGCTCGGCCAGACGCGTTTCCGGACGGGTCATGGCCGAGACCAACTGGCGGGCGGAAACGACGCCCCGCAGATGGTCCGTCTCGTCGACGACATACAAGTAATACAACGTCTCCAACTCTTCGGCCTGCCGGCCCAGTTCCGCCAGTGCGGCCCGCACGGTCAAGTTCTCGCCCAGCTTGGCGAAATCCGTGGTCATCACCGCCCCGGCGCTGCCTTCGGGATAAGCTTGCAGCCGCAGGATGTCGCGCCGGTCCTCGGCCGGCAGCAACGGCATGATCTCCCGGACCACCGCGTCGTCCGCGTCCTGCAACAGGTCGACGCGGTCGTCAGGGGCCATCTCGGCGACCAGGCCGGCGACCTCCCGGCGGTCCTGGGTCTCCAGGATTTCGATTTGCTTCTCACGCGAAAAGAAAGCGAAGATCTCGTCCCGGACGTCGGGCTCGGCATGCTGCAGCACGCGCCAGATCTCGCCGGCGTTCAACCCCTCCATGAACTCGGCCGTCCGCGCAGGGTGCAGCGCGGTGCAGAACTCGCGCAGCTCCGCCTCGTTGTTCTCGGCCAACATCTCGCGGAGTTCGGGAAGATACAGCGTGTTGATCATGTTCGGAACAGCCGGGCTTCTTTTCTTCCCAAAATCCCTGATCGCGTGCTCAGAACCGGTTTACGGCCGGCTTTTCAGGGAACTCTCCTGCAACTCCTGCAACGTAACCGTGGCGGTGACCGCCGTGCCGTCGCGCATGATCTTCAGAACCTGCTTGGAGTCGATCGGCTTCTGCTCGACCACATCCTGCAAGTCGCGCGGGCCTCGGACTCGCACGCCGGCGAATTCCGTGATCACGTCGTTCACCTTGACGCCCGCCTCGTCGGCCGGACTGCCGGGCTCGACATCGACCACGAACACGCCGGATCGAGGCTGCAGCTTCAGCTTCACGGCCGCTTCCGGCGTCAGTTCGTCGATGCGAATGCCCAGGTAAGCGCGGCGGACCTGGCCGCGAGTCAACAGTTCCTTCGAAATCCATTTGGCACGGTCCGTGGGGATGGCGAAGCCGATGCCCTGATAGCCGCCGCTGCTGCTGGCGATCGCCGTGTTGATGCCGACCACTTCGCCGTCCAGATTCACCAGCGGCCCGCCCGAGTTGCCCGGATTGATGGCCGCATCCGTCTGCAGCAACCGGCCGCGCCGGATCTTTTCGATGCCCCGCCCTTTGCCGCTGATGATGCCCGCGCTGACCGTGGCCTCCAACTCGAACGGACTGCCAATGGCGATCACCCAGTCGCCGATTTGGAGCGCTTCTGAATCGCCCAGACGCGCCGCGCGGAGCTTCTGGCCGGCGGCAGGCTGGATACGCACAATCGCCAGATCGCTCAGCGGGTCGGTCTTCACATCGGTTGCCTTCAATTCCTGGCCGTCCTCCAGACGCACGATGACTTCCTCCGCATCCTGAACGACGTGATTATTGGTCAGGATCACGCCCGCCGCGTCGATGATGACGCCCGAGCCCACCTGCGGAATCACCGGATGCTGCGGCACGGTCTGGCCGTCCCGCGATTCCCCCGGCGATTCCTGGGGAAACAGCCGCCGGAAGCGCGGATCATCCAGCAACCGCCTCAAGTCATCCGGACCTGGCTTCGCCTTGGCGACCACCGTCACCACGGACGGCAGGGCGGATTCCGCGGCTCTGCGGAACGCCAGGGACAGGCCCCGGGCGTGGCTCACGGCGTCCGTCGCGTCGTCCTGGGCCGCGCCCAACCCGCCCGCCCACAACGATACACCGGCCAACCAGCAGCAGAAGCAAAGAAAACAACAATTCAGACGAGGCGGTGCCATGAGCGGTTTCCCCAAAGTACGAACCCAAGTGCGCGACAGACTCGACTCTCATTATAGGGCTTCCTCGCCTGACGCCAACGGGCCAGCCCTTGGATTGACACGGCGGGCATTCAGTGCTAATGTTTCTCGCGTCATGCTGGAAGATTATCCCACCCCCGAAGAGGTTGTCGACGGCGCCTTCGCTCAGGCCACCGCCGACGTGCCCCAGGAAACCGATGAAGAGCAGGCCGGCCGGCTGGAA
>CAZAQY010000395.1:0-5912 GCA_964486845.1 uncultured Pirellulaceae bacterium | reverse complement strand
GGTGCTAGGACACTGTACGCCTTCGGCGTACACTCAAGAAGTCCACAGCTTCGGAGACCGACGCCGGGCCGGATGTACAAATCAACGTTGGACGGCGCGCGTCTGGGCTAGCCATCCAGCTTCCACGGCTTGCGGTACTCGTAATGCAGCAAGTCGTTGGCGGCCGGGTTGTTGGTAAAGACTTCCTTGGCCGGATCCCATTCCAGTGTCGCTCGGGTGACCAGCGCGATGTTGGCCAGTAGGGCGTAGGTCGTCGAGATGTGGCCGACTTCGATATCACAGTTCGGCACGGCGCGAGAGCGCATACAGTCGAGGAAGTTGGCCGCATGTTGTGCCGTCAGCGACAGGTTGGCCACGCGAATGTCCTCTTTGGCAAAGTCGGTCGCCTTGAACTCCATCGGCTCCATCCGCGGCTTGTGATCCTGGAACTGGCCGCCCCGCTCGGGGATCACCTGAATCGTCGATTCGGCCACATACGCCGTTCCCTGCGTGCCGCGCAGCTCGCAGCGCCCGCCCTGGGGCAGCGCTGGATTGCCGTTGGCCTCGTATTGGCCGAACACGACCAAGCGGCCCGGCTCCGTCTCGAAGGTGGCCTGCATCGTATCCGGAATCGTGCGGTCGTCGTCGACGGCGAACCGGCCGCCCAACGCGGCGATCCGCACCGGTCCGCCATCGCCGGTCAGCCAGCGGATCGTGTCCAGGAAGTGCACGCCGTTGTTGGCGATCTGCGACGAGTACAGCATCCACCAGCGGAACCTGTACGGCGCGATCGTCTCGCGGAACGGTTCGACGGGCCGCGGGCCCAGCCACAGATCCCAGTCCAATCCGGGGGGAGGCGTGGCGGGTTGAGCCTTGCCGATGCCCGTCGGATACATGTTGCTCAGATGGTAGCAGCGGGAAACGGTGACCTTGCCGAGCAGATCGTCCTGGATTTTCTTGGCGACCTGGGCGTACAGCCTCGACGAGCGGCGATGCAGGCCGACCTGGACGACCCGCTTCGTGCGGCGGGCCACCTCGACCATCTTGCGGCCCTCGCGAACCGTCATCGACACCGGCTTTTCCACGTATACGTCTTTGCCCGCGTTGCAGGCGTCGATCGTTTGGATGGCGTGCCAGTGATCGGGCGTGGCGATCACCACCGCGTCGAGATCCTTACGTTCGAGCAACCGACGAAAATCATGGTAAGTTTCGAGGTTCGCCCCATATCGCTGCAGGGCGTTGTCTAGACTCGCCTGGCTCACGTCGCACAGCGCGGCGATCTCGGCCTGCGATTGGGTCTTGAAAGCGTCGATCAACTGGCAGCCGCGGTTGGCCACGCCGATGAAGCCCAGCCGAATCCGCTCGTTCGCGCCCAGAACTCGACTGGCGCTCGCGGCGGTCAGTCCCAGGGCGGCGGCAGCGGTGGTCGCAGCGGTGGTCTTGGCAAATGTACGGCGGCTGATCTTGGCGGTCATGGTAGGGTTCTCCGATGGAAAAACGGGCACGGATCCTGATAGACGCGGTTGCCGATCATGGACGGTGGCAGGTGACGGTCGCTGCGGGATGCGGCCAGTAAACGTTCGCGTCGAGCGCGGACAGCGGCAGCATGCTTTCCCGGCTCGCCGTCCCTTCCCCTCGCCGTCCCTTCCCCTCGCCGTCCCTCTCCAGCGCGAACCGAAACCCGGCCGGGTGGATTTCCGTGCGCGCTGGCCGCGCGGGATCCGATGTTCGAGCGATCATGTTCGTCCGCGCGCAGCATCGACAGCGGGTATTGCCAACGAACGCCGCCGGCTTGCGGTCCGAGGTTGCGTTGACAAAGTCACGATTTTGGCACGGATGATCCACGATGTCAAATACGCCAACGGCGCCCCAGGCCGAGTGACGCCCGCCATACGGCACGCTTGGAACGCGCTTGCAGCCATTGACACGTTCCGCGCTGCTGACAAGACTTCTGCATCAGGGTTTGGTTTGGCGCGAATCACGGAGACGCTTGGCATGCGGACGGCAAGACAACAACCACGGTTGACATTGATCGGGCGTCGGCTGGCGCTGTTGGCCCTCTGGCTCGGCTTGGCGCTGGTCGGCGTCCTGGGTCCCGAGCTGCGGGCAGCCGAGGCGCGAAAACCCAAACGCGTGGCGCTGCCTACGACGACGTTTCACCACGAGATCGGGTTTTGCTACACCGCGTACATGGACTTCGGCGAAGAAGGCGACCGGGACACGGGTAACAAATCGGCGTTGCTGTTGTACGAGGATGGCAAGCTGCTCGGACCGGCGCGTTCGATCCACGTGGATATTCGCACGAAGGGCGGCGGCCGCTATTCGCACTGGACGCGCACCGGACTGTACATGTCTGCTTCGGACAATTCAGATCCGCGGACCAACGGACGCAAGTACGAGGTCGCCTCGGCCAACCCCGAGAGCGCGCTCGGCGGCCTGGAACACCTCGCCGAACCCGCACGGACGCATATCGAACGGGTGCGAACGTCGCGACACGAGTACACGATCGCGATGGGCGGCAACTTGGACTTCGAGAACACGCACACGCGGTTGAACAATGGTTTTTTGATCGCATTCCAGCCGAACCTATCCGTGAGCATCGAGAACACGGGCGAGACGACCGTCGAATGGCCCAAGCTGATCGCCAATGACCGGGCGAACTGGGGCACGTACGACGATCTGCTGGCCGAGTTCACCCGCGGCGCGACGAACGACCAGGAGAAGGCGCTGTCCATCTGGCAGACAGCCCGCGACAACCGCTATCACTGTATTCCCCTGTTTGCGGACGACGAGTTCCACGATCCCGTCAAGATGTTCAACTCGTACGGGCTGGCCCTATGCGACGACATGGGCGCCTGTGGCTGTTCGTTGTTCAAACACGCCGGGCTGGGCAAGCCCAAGTACGCGCTGGATCCCAAGGTGCGGGCGCTGAACGGACACGTGCAGGCCGAAGCGGTGGTCGATGATCGCCATCAGTTTCTCGATATCGATGAAAGCGTGTTCTTCTTGGACCGCGAAAACGAGGCGCCCGTCAGCGGCGATCAGTGCGCACACGACCACGACTTGGTCCGTCGCGAGGCGGCATACGGGCCGGTGTTCGCGGGCTGGAACGTCGCCGAGTCCAATGCGACGCTGTTCGGCGCGGACGACCGGGCGGGGTTTCAGGCGATTCGCGGGCACGAAATGCGTTACCGTCTGCGGCCGCGCGAACGCGTCGTTTTCCGCTGGGATAACGTGGACAAGTGGGCCTGTCAGAGCGACCAGTGGAACCATCGGCCGCCCATGTTCGGCAACTCGAAGTTCGTGTACGTCCCCCGCTTGAACGCCGACCATTACCGCGAGGGCATCAGCAGCGAGCGGGACATCGTCGCCGCCGCGCCGCCGCAAGTGGGCTTGGCCGGCGCGTCGGCTCGCGCCGAACTGGTGTACCCGGTCGACATTCCTTGGACGATCTGCGGCGGCACGCTGCGGACTGCGTTTCGCGCGCTCAGCGCGGACGATCGGTTCTCGCTGGACGTCACATTGGACGGCAAAACCCGGACGCGGGTCTGGGAGGGCACCGGGCCCGGCAAGGTCGTAGCCACCGTGGCGATCGACGCGGCGCTTCAGCCGCATGTCAGTCCCGCAAAGCACCACTACGCAGTGGTCGTCGGCCTGGCTTCGGCCGATGGACAGCAAGGCGCAATCCTCGAATCGCTCGAGATCGAGACGGACATCATGGCGGCGCCGCTGTCGCTGCCGCGGCTGCGCCGCGGGGAAAACCGCTTGGTCTATACAGACCTCACGAGCGCGCCGCACGAGATCACCATTACCCACCGGTGGCAGGAATGTCATGCGGTGACCCCGCCCAAGCCGCCCGCGGCGCCGCTGCATCCCGCGCCCGGCGCGACGATTCGCGACTCGCTCGCAACATTTCGCTGGCCGGCCTCGGACGGCTGCCGCAAGTATCACCTGCAGGTGAGTCGGCGTCCCGATTTCCGCGTTCCCTACCGTCCGTCCTATGATGTGATCATCCCCGAGACCGAGTGGCGCGTCCCGTACACGGGCATGTTTGCCCCGGACACGGATTATTATTTCCGGCTGCGAGCGGCCACGGCCGCGGGGGTGTGGAGCGAGTGGAGCGAGGCCTGGACGTTTTGCTGGCAAGGCCCGCGCGTGCCGCTCGAGGTGCGCGCCGAGGCCGACGCGGCAGGCATCCTGCTGCGCTGGGCGCCGAACCCGCAGGGGAGCAGGCCGGTCGCCTATGACGTGTACGGCTCGGACGAGAAAGGTTTTTCCGTCCACAAGACCGCGTATGAATCCTACGCCCGTGGGACCGTGCCGGGCAACTTTCTCGCTCGGACCGACCAAACGTCGCTGCGGATCGTCTCGCCGACGCCGACCAGCCCGAACATGAACCGCTGCTACTATCGCGTTGTGGCCGTTGACGCGGACGGAACCGAAAGCATCTGCTCGGACTACGCCGAACTGCCCCATCCGCATTTCTGGTCACGTCCGCCGGCAACGGCCAAGGCGGGCAAGCCGTTCGCGTACGAGCCCGGACTGATCACCTCGCTGGGCGATGTTCAACACCGCTACGAGTCGCCCAACCAGCAACTGTGGGACGCCGAGAAACTGCAATTCGCGCTGATCGAAGGCCCGGCATGGATCAAGCTCGACTCGCAGACTGGCCGCCTCAGCGGCATCCCACCCGCCCCCGGCGAGGCCACGGTGACGCTCCGAGCGTCCACCCAACACAAGGATTCCGCAACGCAGCAGTTTACGCTGCGCATCGAATGACCCACCTGTGCCTCCGACGTCCCCGTCGTACGAGCGCCCGTTGGGGCAGAGGCGGTGATGCTGGACGGCGGCCGGCTGCAAACGCCTGCCGAGGATGCTGGCCGAGGCGCGAGCGACCCGAGTTGACGCGAGTCGAGAGCGGCCCACTGCCTGACGCTCCAGACGAAGCCGAAGGGCGTGGACCCCAAACCGGAGCCGCCCGCGAAGTCTCTGGAACCGACGCAAGCCGCTCGCTTGGTATCGGAAATCAAGCGACGCAGCGCGCCGTCGCTAGGCCGCAACGATGAGCTACGCGACGAGAAGAACTCGTCGAGGGCGCAGAAGAAGCAGCCGAACAAGTTTCGTCCGCGGCGTCGCATACGCGAAGGGCAATCTTACGCTGGTGCGGACGGTCGTGGCCACGATGGAGAACAGTGACACGTTCGGCTGGCACGTGGCGGCCAACATGCATCGCCACGTGCTAGACCGAGTCAAACGCAAAGCCTGCGTCTGCGACGGCCAGGCGTCCAACGGGTCGATCTACGAGATGCACTTTCTGCCCTTAGGTTCGTGGCCATTTTGGACTTCGCCCCTCTGCTGTCGTACCTGTACGACGTGGCCCACGCCTATCGCGGCAAGGACGTGGCCCCGGGGCTGGAAGACTTACGAGCAGTGGCTCCGCTGGGCTTGGTCGGACAAAGTCGGCCAAGTGTTGTCGGGCCTGCGTGCCGCGTCTGCAAAGTTGGCAAGACAGGTTCGGCGGCAGCGGATCGCGAACGCACCATCGACGGCACATAGACGCACGTGACCAACAACTGCGCACGCATGGACTGTCCAGAGTACCGCCGCTTGAGTTTGCCCATCAGCCGCGCCCTGGTCGAGTCGACGATAAAGCAGCTCACTCGCCGCGTCAAAGGCCGCGAGAAGTCCTGACTGGCGAGTGGCGCCGAAGCGATGCTGCAATTGCGTGCGGTCCCGTTGAGCGACGACGACCGCTGGGAGCGGTGCTGGTCCTGTCCTCGCAAACGCCGCCGCGCCGTCGGCTCCGGCCGGCTCGCCCAAGCCGCGCGACGTGCGCAAGAACGGAAATGGCCTCTTGATTTCCCGTCGTGTGGCCGCTACACTGCACTTTAGACAATCAAGTCGCGAGGGCCAATAGGGTTTCGAGGAGGGTT
>CAZAQY010000394.1:0-5955 GCA_964486845.1 uncultured Pirellulaceae bacterium | reverse complement strand
TTGCCAACCCCTCAGCTTAAGGAAGCCGTCAAGCATGGCACTGATGGGCGCTCACCAAGCACCTGCCATTATCTCCGAGGACGCACCAATGATCCAAGTGTTCACAGCGGGAACATAGTACCACGTCGTAGCCGAGCCCAAGCTCGATCCCCAGCCGCCGCCCACGCCGAAAACGACCGTTGATCGGCCGGCGGGACTCGTACCGAGTCCGACGGACCACGTAGGTAGCCCCGCGGCTGTCCAGGCCCAGGCACCGGCTGCCGCATATCTAGCGTACACGCCGACGTGCGCAAAACCGTTGGCCCAAGAGTAGGCGCCTCCATTCACCTCAACCAAGTTGCCTACATAGCTGTCAAGTGGGTTGATTTGGTGGAAGGTCGCTGCGTTCGCGACCATGGCCATGCCGTCAACAAGGCCGCTGACGAAGCCGCCGACTCCAACCCAGAAGGGACTGGGGCATGTAGGCTTCAAAGCACTGAATAGAGAGCCATCGGCCCCTGCCGCCGAGGTCCACGTCGCCGGCGGATTCGGCGGCAAGGTGTACTCGGGCATGCCCAACGTGGAGATGAAGCTGGAGGCCTCGAAGTAGGCCCAGGAAAGCGCCGAGACGCCGCCCGGCATCATCGGAGCCCAACTGCCGCCGTATTGCGGGTAAATGTACGCGAACGTGGACGGATCGGCGGCGTTCACCTGGGCCACGTTCAGCTGGGCCGAGACGGCGTTCAGGTTCTGTTGGATGCCCGTCATCGTCACCTTCTGCAAACGGAATGTTTGTCGCAAACTATGCGGCAGATGTTCTAATGAGATGTTGGAGGGCGGATTAGTCACTTGGCGTCCTGAAAAGAGTCCTCACCCTGTCCTGCCCCCTGTTCCTTTACTCTTGGTTCTGGATTCTCTTACTTAGGTTGGCTCTGCTTGGTACCCCACAGACGCACCACAAGGGGTTTCATCGCACGTATAGAATCCAGCTCTGTGTGCCGGACTACCTCTCCATCAATCCGTTCGACGTGGATCGTGAGTATCATGGCGTCATGGGTCACTACCCGGATGTTCCCATTGCGGTAATAGAGGTTGGCCAACCAATGATCTCTTGGTGCCCCCTCTTCGCCACAGTAGTCAATATCGAAGGCCAAAACCCGTCGGAAAATGATCGTCCAGCAACGCAACGGGGTCACTCGTTGCCAAAGACAGAGCCAGAGGCGTTTGTATTCGGATTGTGTGAAATCTGGCTGTCGGAACGACAATGTCAATTGAGATGACGCCCTGTCGTAAACAATCCCGTCTGAAGGCAGTAATCCATCGCGCAGGTAATCGGTCGCCGATTCAAGGCCGGGCGCATCCCGAAAGGAGACGACAATCTGGTCTGTCGATGCCATATCTATTGCCATGGCCAGTGGTGCCACTTCAGGGGTGGGCAATCAACATGTAGCGTTGCCGACCCGCCGGACGTGGCGGGCGTGGCCCTGCTCGGTGTGGCACGGCTCACTTTGTCAGCCGTGCGTGCGGTGGCGACGACGCGTGGATTCGTGGGACCTTCGTGGAAGTCGGCTTCCTTGCGCGCCCGGATACCGCGATTGCCATCCGGGCCGTTTGCTGCTCCCCACGGCCAACACGTAGGCCGTCCCACACTTGCAGCAATGCCCCGCGACGGGCTGCCACGGAGTCGCCAAAAACGCCCGCAATCGCGTCGGAATTGCGATCGCTGTGCAGACGCCACGTCAGCTTCGCGCTACTGCCCTGCGGAACGCATCCAGGTCGGCGCAGGAAGCGGCCAACCGCACCAAGCCCCTCAGTCGCTTCGCGTCGTCGACCGACTCGATTTCCTCGGACAAATCACGCGGAACGTCGCCAAACCGGGCTTCCAGGACCGTCACAATGTCCTGGCGAGCAGTCTCGCAAGCCGTCACGCGGGTCTTCTCCATGACGATTTCATCAAGAAAGGGTATTTCGAGCATGACTTCTTTACCTCCCAAGGCTGTTAGCAGGGCCAGATCATTATACCGCAAGAACGAGAAAACTTGGGTGACCGCCAGCAGATTGGCCTTTTCGCCGGGCGGTGCGTGCTGTTCGATGGATTCTCGACACCGTTGAAGCATCGTCTCGGGCGGTTCCGCGAAATCCGTCAAAGGCACCCAGGGGACCAGGCCGACATCCCCAGCTTGCAGAAGTTCTTCTGCGGGAATCGTCCACAACTCCACGACTTGCCAATTCACGCGACACGACGACAACCCTCGACGGCTGCGCAGGTTACGGCTCCGGGGGACACGATACTTGCCTTTGGGCCGCAGCACCAAAGTGACCGCTTCGGGCAATTTGCGCCGATCCAGGTACACGAGCAAGAGGTCGTCTGTCATCTGTTGGCCCACGCGACGTTCCGGATACGTGGCCACTTCCAGCAAAAACAAGTCGTCCTCGGTCTCGTCCTCCAGGCGGACCTCGAGCAACCCATCCGGTAACCGCCGCGGCTGCACGACTTCGGCTTGAGCAGGCCGCCACGCCCGGATGTTTTTCACCCTCGCCAGCCGCAGCATCGAGTCCCCGTGGTGCTGGATCAACCACTTACTGCTCTTGTCGTAGGGTTGGTGTTCGTCTTCGATCATCGGCTTTGTCCCTCCGTCGGTGAACGTGATCCCCGCGTGCCGCTTGGGCGACAAACATGATAGCACAGGCCCAGGCACATTGCCGCCCGTGCATGTTGCTTTTCAGCCCTGATGGCCAAATGACAGCGGCGGAAGTTGCGTGCCCCGCCGTACTCGCGATTCTGGGCGTACTGCGTCTTGCAGAAGCTCGCCCAGGACCAATCGTGCAGCCGGGTTTCGATACGGCGATGGCCCGAATTGTCCAGGCCGCCGACTTCGATTGCTTCCGGGTAGCGGGAGAGGCCGAAATTGGCGGGTTTACATCCGGGTCCAGGCCAACACGAAAAAGCGATCACGTGCAGCGGAACCACGTGGAAGTGGCGTGCGGGTTCGAGCGGATCGGTCACCAGCGGCTGGGCTTGGATCAAGAGCCAGCGGTGCGGATGCTCGCCATCCAAACGCTCGAAATCGCAGTGACCGCCCACCAGCTCGACCATCTCGCCGACGCTCTCGAAGGGCAGGTCCAGCGCCTGGCTGCGCAGTTGGCTGACCAGGTCCCTTGCCTGCTCGGTGTCGGGTGCCGTGGATTGCAGGCGATAATGGATCGTAGCTCCCATAGAACTTGCTCCTTGACGTTTCTTGCGGCTTGTTGGTCGCCGGACCACCACCGCGACAGCGGATTGACGAAAACGAACAACGCCCCACCGGCCGGCAGCGACCGATGGGGCGTCGATCTGATGAGGTTCGAGGCAGTGGAGCGGGTTGCCAAGTCAGACGATGTTGGCTTTTCGCCGTGGCGTTGCCCGGTACTCGAAGCGTACGGTGGCATCGCCCGGTTCGTGTCGGGCTCGGCACATTTCCAGATAGCCACGCACGGACTGGCACGAACCTTCGACTACGTCCAGACTCGGACTGTCCGTGTCCACGGCCCAATCGCTCCAAGGTTCGTCGAACCACTGCGTCCGGCACAGGATCACCCACTCGGCTGCGGCAGCCGGAGTCCCTCTGCCCCAGACCAATTCCCAAGGTGGATGGGGCCCATACCGGTCCCAGGTCCACCGCGGGACCGCATGGGGACGACATTCGTGTTCGCCTTCCCAACGCGCGCCGCACCGTGGGCAGTACGACCAGCCGTGAAGACGGTCCGTGCTGAACCTGCCGTGGCAGGACAGGCACTGGTAAATGCAGAGCGAGTCGCCCCCGTCTTCCGCGTAACGCCACTTTGGCAGCTTGCTCATCGTTGGACCTTTCTCTTGGTCTGGCCGCTTGCCGGGTGATTGCCGTCCGAAGGTCAGTTATTGGACGCGCCGCGGACGACTTTGCGGCGCGCACCGGTAGTTGGCGTTTCGCGCCGGTAGATTCCCGGCTGATCAGCGTCCAGGCATCGGCCACTGGCCCAAGTTCGCAGACGTTCCACCGACTCGGCCGCCGTCATCGCCACCGGCACCACGTTCTGCGCCGCCTGGACCAGCGGCACATCCAGCAACGCCGCCAGACGACAGCAGGCTCGGATTTCAGCCCCTGTCCAGCTGTCGTCGGGCGGCAGTTTTTGGTCGCGGTCGATCTCGAACAGTCCCAGGTAGATTTGCCAAATTGCCTGCTTCTGTTCCCGGCCGGGAAAATCGAGAAAGAACGTCCCGTCGAAACGCTCAGCTCGCGCGAACTCTGGCGGCAGCTTGGCCACATCGTTGGCCGTACAGACCACGAACACGTCGGACTGGTGATCGTTCAACCCACTGAGGAACGATCCAAACATGCGTGACGACACTCCCGAGTCGGTCTGGCCGGAGTTGCCGACGCCGGCAAACGCCTTCTCGACCTCGTCGATCATCACCACGCACGGGGCCATCGCATCGGCGATCTGCAAAGCCTGCCGGGTCCGCTCTTCGGTTTGGCCAACGAGCGAGCCCATCAGCGTACCGACATCGAGAATCAGCACGGGACGCCCGGTTTCCTTCCCGAGACACTTGCAGAACTGCGACTTGCCGCAACCGGGCGGCGACAGCAGCAACACGCCACGAGGCCGTTTTAACGGATTGTTGCGGCTCGGCTGCAGCAGGGCCCGCTTGGTGAACGCCTTGAGCGACGCCAGGCCGCCCAGGCTGCTGAAATCCTCCGTGCCACGGTACAGTTGCATCAGGCCGCTTTTTCTTAGCGTTTGGCACTTGAGATCCCATACCGCGTCGGGCACGATGCGCCCGTGGCGGACGAGGGAGAGAGAGAAAACGCCGACTCAGCTTCGTAGCGGGTGAGTCCGGCCGCCGCGTCCAGCAGCATGTCGAGCTGCGCCCCGGTTGGCAGTTCGCCGTCCTCGGTGGCGATGCCACGGGCGATGTCGTGCAGTTGCTGGCGCACGGGTAGGTCGTGTTCCAGCACAACGAACAGCTTTTCCAGCTCGATGGGTATGGAGACCGCAGGTGACAAGATCACGATGAACGTGCGGTTCTGCTTGCCTTTGGTAATCTGGGCGGCCAAAGCCTGGATGATCTCCGGGCTGGACAGAAACCGGTGGAAATTGACCAACACGAGAAGCGACGCGCCGTCCGTAGAGCCGAGCGCATCGAGCGATCGGATGGCAGCCAGCGGGTCGTTCGTGCCGGTGTCGACGTTGGCGTCATCCCGACGGTGAATCGTCAGTCCCTTGTTGATGTCCCAGACGACCATCCGCCACTCTTGGTCGCGGCACATCTGGGCGATTTCGCTCAGGGCGTCTTCATGCTCGTGGGACTGGACCCACAAACCGGTGAAGCAAGCGGAGATGTACTCCGACAAGCGTTGGGAAAGTTGCATCCGCGAAAACTCCTGTGATTCCGTGACTGTGTTGAACCAACCCGCTGCGGCACGGCCTGCGGGCTGGCTGGAGATGGGCCGACGAAGGTCAAGCACCGATCGTCGCGACTTGCCTGTCGCCTTTGCCGAGCCGGTGACGCCTCCGATTGCTCCGCCTCTTGTTCCGTTGCGAATCTCCCGGCTCTTCCGCCGCCGCGTCGCTGGCCTTGCTGCGGGCTGTCTTCCTCAACCAAGCCATCAGAACGGCATCCATGTCCGCCAGCAGACGACTCTCCGCCTCCTGCACGGAATCGACGGCCGCAGCGCAGGGCCGCAGGTCGGGCCGGCACGTGCTGCCCGGGACGCCGTCGCGGAGGCTGGCCAAAGCCATCTTGGCCGGCGCACCGAAACACACCCGGTCCTTCTCGCGTTCGAGGTCCACCAGAACCAGATGGCCGACGAGTTCCTGGAGCCGATCCGGGCCCGCCGGGGCCGCGACGAAGACCATCTTGCCGTGGCGGTCGCCCGGTTCGACGATCACCGCCCGGTAGTCCCGCCCTCTGTGCCAATATGACTGAGACAGTTACCTCCTCGTTAATTACTGTAG
>CAZAQY010000393.1:0-6036 GCA_964486845.1 uncultured Pirellulaceae bacterium | reverse complement strand
GTTTTCGGTCAAGATCAGTTTCTTGACTGGAACATTTCTCCTAAAGTGCAATTCTTCTGCTACGTCCCGTTCACTACGCCGCATTCGCCGTGGGCGGTCCCGGACGAATACTGGAAGCACTTCCGGGACAAGCCGATCACGCAGCGGGCGAGTTTGCCGGAACAGGAGGTCGCCGACCAGACTCGCTGTGCGCTGGCCATGCTCGAGAACCAGGATTGGAATGTCGGCCGCGTCCTCGCCCGGTTGCGGGAACGGGGGCTGGAAGAGAACACCATCGTGCTTTACTTCTCGGACAACGGCCCCAACAGCTGGCGCTGGAACGGCGGCATGAAGGGGCGTAAAGGCAGCACGGACGAAGGCGGCGTGCGGTCCGTGTGCTACGTCCGCTGGCCGGGCAATCTGCCCGCCGGCCACAAGGTCTCGCAGATCAGCGCGGCGATCGACCTGCTGCCCACGCTGACCGCCTTGGCCGGCATCCCTCGCGTTGGCGGCAAGCCGCCGGACGGTCGCGACCTCTCGCCCCTGTTGAAGAAGCAGGACGCGGTCTGGCCCGACCGCATCATCTTCAGCACATGGAACCAGAACGTCAGCGCCCGCACCCAGACCCATCGACTCGATAATCGCGGACAGCTTTTCGACATGATCGCCGACCCCGGCCAGACGACGCCCATCAACGACCGTGAACCCGTGCTGGCGGCCAGGCTTGTTAAGGCTGTCCAAGCCTGGCGTCAAGAGATGTTTGGCGCGGCAGCCGTCGCCGGCGGCTCGAAGCCCATAGGCAAGGCCAAGCGCGCCGGGGGCGGCAACGCCGTGGACCCGCGTCCGATTCCCGTCGGCTACCGCGAATTCCCCATTACCATGCTCCCCGCGCGCGACGGCGAACCACGCGGCGGCGTTAAACGCCGCAGCGGCGCGCCGAACTGCTCGTACTTCGTCGACTGGACGAGCCGGGACGACAGCCTGGTCTGGCTGCTGGATGTTCGCACGGCGGGCCGCTACGCCGTCACCATCGACTATACCTGCCCGCTGCCGGACGCTGGTTCGACGGTCGAATTGTCGTTCCGCGACAGTCGCTTGGCCGGCAAGGTGCAGCCGGGTTGGGACCCGCCGCTGTACACCAATCAAGACACGCTGCCGCGGCCGGCGGGCGAGTCACAGATGAAGGAGTTTCGCACGCTCAAGCTTGGCGAACTGAGTCTGGAATCCGGTCCGGGACCGCTCACGTTGCGGGCGATTGAAATCCCCGGCCAATCCGTCATGGACGTGCGTCGTGTAACGCTCACACTGCTTGAACCCGCGAAAAGTGGAAATCACGGCCGCGCGACTTCCAGCAGCTTCTGAACAGGGTGGTTCAGCGTCTGGAAACCATGCCCGAGGCAGAACGGCTGCGCTGGTTGGAACTGCTTTCCTACATCATGGCTTTGGTCTATCATGTAACAACCGCCCGGGTCTCCAGCGCACGATCGAAGCCTCGGTCCAAACGGACGAACACCGTCAGGAGGTTGTCGAAATGCGAAGAGCCATTGCCGGCGAACTGAAAGAAGAAGACGCCAAAGACGGTGCGACCAGGGCGTTTCAACAGAACCTGTTTCGCCAGTTGAAGCGGCGTTTCGGCCAGGTAACCGAAACCACAGTACCTTTTACCTTTGCGCGAAAGGCGACCCCATGATCCTGCAACGCTCGAATTGGTTTTGGTCGGTCCTCGGATGGTGCGTGTGCTGCGCCTCGGCAATTGGAGCGGACGTGGTCAACGAATCCGCCCGCGAGATTCCCGTCGCCTACGAGGCGGATGTGGTCGTCGTGGGCGGCGGGACCGGCGCGGTATCAGCCGCCATTTCGGCGGCCAAGGACGGGGCCAAGGTCTTTTTGGCGGCACCCCATCCGTACTTGGGCGACGATATGACTGCGACGTTGCGGCTGTGGCTGGAGGAAGGCGAGACGCCGGCCTCGCCGCTGGCGCGACGCGTGTTCGGCGATCGCAGCCAGCCGCTGGTCGATCCAAACCGCATCCCGTACCAGTACGAAGCGGACCTGCCCAGCGCGGCGGTTCACCGCGACACCGCGCCGCCCGGCCGGCTGACCGACGGCCGCTGGGACTCGGCCTCGGCCGAAAGCGTCCAATACGACGGCGACGTGCAGATCACGGCGGACTTGGCCCAGGCGCAGGAGATCCGCACGGTCCGCGTCATGTTTTATCGGCGGGCGCCGGGCAGTGCCGGCGGCAGCCCGTTCGACGTGAAACGCATCACGGTGTCCCTGAGCGACGACAAGGAGCAATGGAAGCCGGCGGCGGTGATGGAAAACGACCTGCCCAGCTCCGATTCGGCCATGCTCCAGGCCGCGATCAACGCCCGGACTCGTTACGTCCGCTTCCACGTGCAGAAGCCGGAGGGCATCGAGCGGATCCTGCTGGGCGAGATCGAGATCATCGGCCCGGAGAAGACGCCGGTGCAGGAGGCGGGCCGCGAGGCGCCGCCCCCGCCGCGCCCGATGCACGTCAAGAACACGCTGGACGACGAGCTGTTGGCCGCCGGCGTCCGCTACCTGTACAGCTGCTACGCCACCGACGTGCTTCGCGACGCCGGCGGCAAGCCCTGCGGGATCGTGATGGCCAACCGCGCCGGGCGGCAAGCGGTGGTGGCCAAGACGATTATCGACGCCACACCGCGAGCCACGGTGGCTCGACTGGCCGGCGCCAAGTTCCGCCCGTACCCCGGCGGCACGCATACCTTCCGCCGCATCGTCATCGGCGGCCAGCCGCGGGGGCCGGACTACATTTCATCGCGCACGGCCGCACCGCCGTTCCAAGGCCCCTCCGGCGGCGACTACCCGGTGATCGAGTACACCATGCCGCTGCCGGTGGATGACGGCAGCTACGCGGCGTACATGAAAGTCGACCAGCAAGCGCGGACCATGACCTACGATCCCGATCAGCAATTCACGTCCGACGTGTTGTTCGAAGTCCCGCCGGACCCGATGCACGGCCGGGAAACCGCGTCCGGACCGTGGCAGGGCGTGGGCCCCCTGCCGCTGGGCGCGTTCCAGCCGGAAGGCGTCGATCGGCTGTATGTGCTGGGCGGCTGTGCAGACGTGTCGCGGGAGCAGGCAGAAAAACTCCTGCGGCCGGTAGCGTATATGGACTTGGGGGAACGCCTGGGCAGAGCCGCTGCGGCCGACGCCCAAGCGATGATCGCACTTTCCGGGGTCAAGTTGCCCGGACAGCCCGCGGCGGCGCCGGCGGCCGCCGGCGACGTCCGCGAAGCGCTGACCGGCGTGCGGCCGATCTCGCAAGACCTGCCGACCGTCGAGCAGGATGGGCGGGCGATCCCCGTGCTGGGCCGATATGACGTGGTTGTCATCGGCGGCGGAACGGGCGGCGCGCCGGCAGGAATCGGCGCGGCCCGCGCCGGAGCCAAGACGCTGGTCATCGAGTACCTGCACGGTCTGGGCGGCGTGGGCACGATCGGCGCGATTGCCGGCTATTACTGGGGCAACTGCGTCGGCTTCACGGCCACCATTCAGGACGGTGCGACCCGCTGGGCCATCGAGCCCAGAAGCGAGTGGTACCGCCAAGAACTGCTCAAAGCCGGCGCGGACCTGTGGTACGGCGTGGTCGGCTGCGGTGCGTTTGTTCAGGACAACCGTGTCACCGGCGCGGTCGTGGCCACTCCTTACGGACGCGGCGTCATCCTGGCTCACACGGTGATCGACGCCACGGGCAACTCGGACGTCGCGGCCTCGGCCGGCGCCGAAACCATCTACACCGACGCCTCCGAGTTCGGCATGCAAGGCACCGGTCTGCCCGGCTACCGGCTCGGCGGCTCTTACAACAATACCGATTTTACGATCGTCGACGAAACCGACCTGGTGGACATCTGGCACGTGCTGGTCTACTCCAAGGGCAAATATGTCGACGCCTTCGACCACGGACGCTTGATCGACACCCGCGAGCGGCGGCGGATCCTCGGCGATGCGACGATTACCATCCTCGATCAAGTCAACGAGCGGACCTATCCCGACACGGTGTGCCGCTGCCGGAGCAATTTTGACACCCACGGCTACACGGTGGATCCGTACTTGCTGCTGGAACATCCCGAAAAGAAGGGCATCTTCGTGGATATTCCTCTGCGGGCCATGCTGCCCAAGGGCCTGGACGGGATCATCGTCACCGGGCTGAGCATCAGCGCCCATCGCGACGCAGTCCCCCTGATCCGCATGCAGCCCGACATCCAGAACGGCGGCTATGCAGCCGGCTTTGCCGCGGCGATGGCCGCCCAGGCGAACGTGTCAATCCGGCAGATCGACGTGAAAGCCCTGCAAAAACACCTGGTCGAAATCGGCAATTTGTCGGAAAGCGTGCTTACGGATCAGGACTCGTATCCGCTGTCCGACGAGCGGATCGCGCAAGCGGTGGCCGATCTTAAGCAGGGCCGGGGCGCTGCGGTGATCATGACGGATCCCCAGCGCGCGTTGCCGCTGGTTCGCAGAGCTTACCAGGACGCCGCCAACGAGCAAGACAAGCTGACCTATGCCCGCACCCTGGCCGTTTTGGGCGACGATACGGGGCTGGAGGCCCTGCTGGCCAAGGTCCGTTCCTATGAGCAGTGGGACGAAGGCTGGAATTATCGAGGCATGGGCCAATTCGGCGCAGCGCTGTCCGAGTTGGACAACTTGCTGGTGGCCCTGGGCCGCGCCGACAACGCCAAGGCCGTGCCTGTGATCTTGGACAAGCTGCGTCAACTGGATGCGCAGGTAGCATTCAGCCACCACCGGGCCGCGGGCTTGGCGCTGGAGTTGCTCGGCGACCGTTCGGCCGCTGAGCCTCTGGCCGAGTTGCTGGCCAAGCCCGGCATGACGGGCCACGTTCATCAAACGGTACAGGCGGCGATCGAGCAAGGCGTCCCCGGCGGCACGAACGCCGAGCAGACCCGCCGCGAGTCACTGCGGGAGCTGATGCTGGCCCGCGCCCTGTACCGTTGCGGGGACCGCGACGGCCTGGGAGAGAAGATCCTCCGCGATTACACGCAGGACCTCCGCGGTCACCTAGCCCGCCACGCCGCCGCCGTGCTGGCCGAAGGCAAGGCGGGGCTGGCGAAACAGTAGTGGCGGCAACAACCCCATCGGGCGAACGCAGGTCGCTCTCTCCGAGACCGGCCCATCGTAGACCGCTCGCTCCGCGAGCGGAATCGAGTCGCGGAGCGACACGCCTACGATGGCCGGTCCCTCCAGGAAGCCAAGAGGATTCTGACGCTCCCAATGATCGGGCTGAGCCGGGTTATATCCGGCACGCGCTCAACAGCCTCCCTGCGCAAACAGTGGCGACTCCCAGCAGGAAGCCGGTGGCGAGTCTTCGCGTCGGGGTGCTGCGGTACGTCAGCAGCAGTTGAGCGGCCACATCCAGCGCCGCGGGGGTGCCGCAGGCTAATCGCACAGGCGCGTAGCGACCCGGTTGGTCTTCGAGATGTGTCGCAAGACGACCAAGACCAATTCCGCGGGTTGCTACGCCGGGTTAAGGTGGAAGGGGCAAAGATGAAAACGCGTCGAGTTGTCACGGTCACAATCGTTTCGATGGTCGCCGCTCTTGCCTTTGCCGGCGGCGTCCCACACCCGCGCGACGGGTTCGGTCCAGTTCGCGTGCGACGCGTTTGGTCGAATCACCGATTGCCGCGACACGGCTTCGATGGTCCTCGACGAGTGACATTTCCGGAAAGGGTGCCCCGTCCTTGACGAACAAACTTTGGGCAATTCACTTCACTTTCACGAACTGATGTACCATGGAGAGCAGAGAAAGCAAAACCGTCGCATTCGCTTGCTTTGATCGCGTCCCCAATAGGCCCGCCGGGCTCGTGGCCGCGCATTTGGTGCGGTGGCCGCGGTAGTGGAGCACCCGGGCAGGCCACGAGAAACGGCTCGCCACTGACTCGAAGATCACCTTCACGACGAAGGTCGCAATCTGTGTTGGCCTTCTCTTCTCGGCGATGGCCATCGGTTGCTCGGGTCTTCCAGGGGGATTCCGCAGGACGTGGGCGCCGACAA
>CAZAQY010000392.1:0-6138 GCA_964486845.1 uncultured Pirellulaceae bacterium | reverse complement strand
CACCACATTGCTTTTCCACTCTGAGTTATCGCTCCATCCGTCGGGCAGACGCCCGATGATGCGGACGCCTTTGGCCGCGGTGATTCTCTCAAAAGGCTTTCCCGGAACCCCGAAGTCGGTGTCGATGATCGCCTGGGGCTCCGCGCCGGCGACACCCGTCAGAATCAACCACACGGCAAAGCAAGCAATGATTTTCATGTTCGTACCTGCGCCTTTGGGTCTCATCGTCGAGGAGCCGACTCTGGCGGTCCGTCAACGGCGGGCCTCGCGGTTCATCTCGTCCGGGGTGAGTGTCCGGTCCCAGATCTTCACTTCGTCCAGCGCTCCGTTCAGGAAATGCACGCCGCCGTAGGCGCCCAACAGCAGGTCGTGCTCGCCGCTGTGGAACGGCTCGTCGGCCGTCCGCGTACCCAGGGCCTGGCCGTCGCGATAATGCGTGGCGCTGCTCTGCTTGCCATCGCTCTGAAAGACCACGGCCACATGGTACCAGCGGCCCAATTCCCACTCTAGCGCGGGGCTGTGTAGGCTCCGGCCGTATTGGTGCCGTTCGTTGCCCAACTCCAGGATCAGTGGGTGGTCGGGCGGATAACCGATCCACCACCAGAAATGCTGTACGGGGGCCTCCGGGCCTTTGTCAATCAACGTCGCCCCGTTGCCGCGCGTGGGCAGCGCACCCAGGCGGACCCAGGCCGAGAGGGTGAACTGCGTTAGCCCGTGGAGACTCTCGGCGCCGGAAACGGAGACGCCGCCGCTGCGGCCATCAAAGGCCAGCGCACTGCCCTTGACGCCGGCCGTCCACTGGCCGCCGCGGAGGACGCCATGGTAAGCCACCTTCTGCGACGTGTCCGCGACCGTTTCGCCCTGGCCTTCATCCATGGGCCAATAGGCGGCGAGGCCGGGTTGCTTCGTGGGGTTGACCAGCAGCGATTCCTTGGACGTGGAAATCAGCGCCGCCGGCTTGAGCGCCAAGCCCACGTCGCGGAAGTCCACGCCCGGACGCGATTTCACATCCAGCGTCCAGATGCCTGCGCCGGCCGGAGCACTCAGCGCCTCCGCCTGACCCGCCTTGATCTGCACTTGCCCGGCCGGCTTGCTCGACGGATCCAGCAGCACGATATCGGCCCCGTTGTCGTCGCCGGGGGCGAAGCCGGTGACTTCGACCGTCTGAGCCCGCTGAGGCAGGGCGAAGTACAGCCGCGTTGGCCGGGCCAGGTGCAGCCGGACCTGCGGCTCTTTTCGCGGCGCAACGCCCGAGTTCGCCGCCCAACCGCCCTCGCGCTCGCGGTACTTCCCTTTCCAGGCAACTTTCTCGGCCGTGTCCAGCGGCGAGGTCCGGCCGGGTTGCTGCATGGTCCGGTCGATCTCGGCGTGGGCCAGCACCGCCGCGTGCCACGCGTCGGCCTTGCGCGCCGGTTGCCCGTCGTAGGCGAGGATGTTCCTCCAGTCGTCGTACAACCGGTCGCCCGGCCAGTACCACCAGCCTTCGGCCCGCACGGCCAGGTTATAGGCGTGGGCCGCCATGTATCCGGGCTTCGTGGGCGGGAAGTACAGGTCCCACAAGGCGCTGCCCTGCAGAAAGTTCGCTCCCAGGTCCTCGAACCGCTTCATCGTCTTGTCCAGCCACGGCCGGTCGTAGCCTACGCCGTAGTACGTATGCTCGCAGAAGTTGATCACCGGCAGGTCGGGCGTGCTCAGGCCCTGGGCCAGCCCGCGGCAGAACCAGTTGCCGATCTCCAGCACGTACACGCACAGCAGTACGTCCGGATTGACTCGGTGCAGTTCCTCGCGGCACCAGGCGGCGACCTGCCGCATTTCGTCTTCCAGGTAGGCGTCGTATTGCGGCGTCAGCTTCTGCTTGCGCAGCCACTGCAGCCGGTCCTCCCCCGTGGCCAAATCCTTCAGCGTGCCCTCCGGCAGCTTCTGCTTGCGGAGGAACCCGCCCAGGCAGTAATCGCAGTAGCAGGTGCCGCCCGGTTTGTAGTGGCCGTAAACGTGACAGGCATACGTCTCCGGATCGATGCCGATGCCGGCGACGTAAGGATTGTCGCACGCCATGCGGGCGATCTCGCGGCCGCGGCGCAGGAGGATCCGCTCCCAATAGATCTTCTGCAGCGGGCAAGGAGCGATCGGCACGCCGGGCTGGAAGTGCCCCTTGTCGTTCGGGTCCTCGACGTACAGTCCCTTGGGCGAATCGCCCCACGACTCGACCTCGGCCGCCGTGCCGCCCAAGTCGATGGCGTACAACATGCGCATTTGGTAACGGCGGGCCGCTTCGCCCCAGCCGCGGACCAGCTCGGTCCATTTTCGCAGGCCCTCGTCGCTCAGGAATTCCTGCGGCGCGTACTCGACATCGACCATCGCCAAGTTGAACCCGCCCAGCTTCAGATCGCGGAGGAAGTGGTAGTGCATCGGGCCGTCGCGATAAGGGAGCTTGGGCCGGGCGTCGATGGCCCATGGACTGTCCAGCACGGCCAATTCGCTGACCGTGGACGAGGCCGGTCCGGAGTTCAACGCCAGCACGTAAGGTCCGCCGCCGCGCGGCTGCACGTCGAACACCCGCTCCTCCCCCGCCGGCACCAGCCCGTTGCCGATGTCCTCGCCGGCCGCGTTGAACAGGGCGTAGGAGCTGTTCTCAAACGGTACCCGGACGGCGACCGTTTTCAGCCGGAACCGGATCGGCTGCCCAGCCTGCGGCGCGATCAACACGAAGTGCTCGCCGCGCAGCATCACCGGCGCCGATCCGGGTGCGGCCCCCTCGTGAGCCGGCGCCAGCTGCATCGGCTCGCCGGGCTGGATGTTCGTATGGTGGAACAGAATCCCTTTCAGCCGCTCCGTACCCAGCCACCGCGCCGTCGGCCGCAAGTGGTCGAAGTCCGCCGCCGAAGCCAGGCAGGCAAGAACCGTGATCGCCGCCAACGGTGCTATTACCGTGGTTCTCATCGTGTGTCTCCTTCTGCAGATTCGCCAACAGCCAACCGCGTTCTTGGGGTGCGGGCATGCAGGTTGGCATCTCCAAAGTGCCGGGCCAGACGGGATTTTCTCTCCGTCGCCCTCCTTCCCGAAGGTCGGTCCGGGCTGCCGCCAAGCCAACAATTGCCGTGTCCCACTAGTGCGTTGTCCAATCTAAACTGTCGTGCCGCTCACAACCCTCATTTTTAGCCTGGACAACGCACTAGCAAGTCGCTGCTGGAGGTCGGACGGAAAAAAAGGGAAACCGGGCCGGGTCTCATTTGCCCCGATTTAACGCGTCCTGTGACCGTTCACCGGTCGTCACCACATGGCGTTGATCATCTTGACCGTTTCTTCCACGAGCATCTGCCCGCCTTCGGGACCGACCAGATTGCTCTGAATGACGGCGCCGTATCCGCCGCCCTTCACGGCCCGCTCGGAAGGAAGGTAGGTTCCGCCGGAGCCGTAGAGCCAGTCGTTTGTGACATCTTCCGGCGCGTCGGCCGGAGGTTGCGGCTCTGCGGCCCCGTTGGCCAATTGGACGACAAAGGTCTGCACCGCTTTCGAGCGGGCCTTCATCTGGACTCCAAAGTCGGTGTACAACTCGAACTGGTTGGTGCAGATCACCGTGTCGCCGATGCGGAGCACGTTGACGGGGGTGGCATGCGTCGGATGGGGATCGGCCGCCAGTTTTTCGTAGCGGGCGACAACCCGGACGTTCCAGTTTCCCCGGCCATCGCCGGGATGGGCCTTGAGACGTTCCGCTTCGGCCTTGCACGACTGGTATTCCGCCTCGGTGACGATGCGCTGCGGAAGATGGAGGACGGCATGCTGGTGCTTCACGACCACGTCGTCCTGTTTGGCGGTTTGAACGACCTCGTAGGTCTCGTCGACTCCGTGGACGATCCGCCGGGCGATCTCTTGCAGCCGGTCGAGCTTGCGCAGGCTCCTCATCCGGTCGTCGGCCGCCTGCCGGTAACGGAGATGCGGCGACTGGTCGCCCGCCGCTCCGCACAGCCCCACGATCGTGACGTCCTGCCCGTATTTTTCCTTGAGCATGTCGCGGGTCGGGCCCCAGTAGTCGGAGGAGAGCAGGCGATTGCTTTCCACCTCTTGTGACGGGCAGGAAACGTTGACGACGATCGCCAGCAGCTTGTCGCTGGCGTCCCAGAAGAACATCGTGTTGACGTCATGATCCTCCATGCCTTCGATGGCGCGGAAATTGGGGGCGTTGGTCGGCCCGTACATGACGGCCGTGCCATCGGCGTAGACGGCCCTGCGGTTGTAGGCGACGACGGCGTGGCCCAGGCCGTAAGAGAACCTGGCCGGCCCGCGTCCATTCCACGCCTGCTGGGCGGCAGCGCCGATCCTGGCGGCGGCGAATTTGACGTAATGCGACGGAACCTGCACGCCCTCCTGTTGCTTGAAGTGCCCGTCCCTGGAAGGCGGAGCGGAATGGGTGTGCGTGGCGGCGACGATCAGCTTGCCGAGGTCGAACCCCGGCAGTTGCTCCTGAACTGCTGCGCGGATCGGCAGCAGAATGCCGGCCCGCACGACGGCGGTGTCCATGCTGATGATGATTGCCGAATCCAAAGGCTTGTCGCCGTCTCGCGATTCCAGCGCCAGGACATTGGCCGTCAAGGGGTATTCGACCCCTTGCGACACGCGGGGCGAAAACTGGCCCGCGAGAAACGACGGCATGTCCGGCGTAATATCACAACTGGCCGCGCCGACGTGCAGCGTCGCGGCCTGGGCATGCGCCGCGGAAAGAACCGCGACGATCACCAACAGGCAAGGGAAGATACGCTCGTTCGCTCCCACGATCTTGGCGTAGCTGGTGGCCGTGAACGCCAGGGCGGTCCCGGCCGAAGCCGTCTTCAAGAACGGGCGGCGTGAAACAGGAAAACTCATGAAAGTGCCTCCGGTGGTGGTGGGTAAGCAGGTGCGCGCACAGGGAGGACCTGCGGCAAGCAGCCGGTAAGCCAAACGCGGCTATTGTAGACCGAGCCGGACCGATCGGTCAACCTTTCGGTCGGGCACGGTCTTGCCATCGCCTTGTTTTGACAAAACGGTGAAGCAGGTCTACGTCACCGTGTTGACCAGCCGCAATCACCCGCAGATGGTCGAATTCGGCTGGCCGGACGCCGGCGCGGGGGCCGCTTGTGACCCGTGCGGAGTCCCGCTACGATGAACTCGCCGCCGACCGCTGCGAAGAGCCTGGAGTTTCCGATGGAACTGTTTGAAATCGCCTCCGTTCTGATTCTTTCTGCACTTTAGGGAAAGTTGGCCCCTGAACGGCCAAATTGCTCTTGTCAAGAAAATAGCTCTCGGCGATGGTGGGTGGTGAAAGACAATCATCCGATCCATCGGGAGAGCCAAGGATGGCTAAGCGTAAACGTTGTTCGCGGCGGCCGCAACCCAAGCACAAGAAACATAAGAAGTCACAGCACGATAAACGCAAGCGACTTCAGAGCCCCAATCCCCAGCGCAAGAAAACAACGCACGCCAGAGTGCCGTTGACGGGCGCGATTCAGACGGCCGTCGCCAAGTTGCAGGCGGTGCTGGACCGGAGGATTGCCTTCCGGCTGGCCATCGTGATCGCCGGCATGTTTCTGGCGGGGGATCGCCGTACCGCCAGTGCCTGGTTTGTGGCGGCCGGCGTGCAAGATGATTGGGACCGGTTCTACGATTGCCTGATCAGTGTGGGGCGGACCTCCGAAAAGTTGGCCACGGTCATCCTGGGCCTAGTCGTCCAGAAGCTCACTCCGGCATTCGGTGATCGCATCCTGGTGGGGATGGATGACTCGCCCACGTCTCGTTATGGACGGCGCGTGGAAGGCGCCGGCGTCCATCACAATCCGACTCGCGGACCGGCCGAAGGCGAGTGGCTGTACGGTCACAACTGGGTCTGTTTGGCGTGGCTGGCAAAGCATCCGGTGTGGGGCGTGATCGCCTTCCCGCTACGCTCGATGTTGTACGTCCGCGAGGTCGACGTCCCGAAACTGGCGGAGAAATATGCTTGGGAATTCCGCACCAAACATCAACTCGGCGTGGAGCTGTTAACTTGGTTCAAGCAGAAGCTCCGTGAGATGGGGCTGGAGACGAAGATCTGGTTGGCGGTCGATGGTGCCTATGCCACGCGGCCGTTCCTTCTCCCGGTACTTGGTCTGGACATCGTGGTCGTCAGCC
>CAZAQY010000391.1:0-6195 GCA_964486845.1 uncultured Pirellulaceae bacterium | reverse complement strand
GTCGACAAGGGCGCGGGTGGCCACCGCGGTCTTCATCCGTGCCGTCTTCTCCGGCACGATGCCGATGCCGGTCATGCAGTGCTCGAGCCGCTGACAGTAGGCCGCGCACGCCGGGCGTGCCGCGCCGGCCCGCTTCTTGACCTCCGCGGAAAGCGTGTCGACGTTCGCGGCGGTCAGCAGTCGCGAACCGGCAACACCGAAGATGCTTCCGGCCCGTTGGACCCCCGATTCCCATACGCCAGCCGCAGGCAAGGGGACCGAGCGCAGCTCGCAATCGTCCGGAATGGTCTGCAACGTTGGCTCATAGGGTCCGCCGTGGCGGAGGAACGTGCGGTTGGTCTGCGCAGCAAACAACAGGATCACCAGGTTCTCCGCCTCTTTGGGCAGGCCCATCGGCTTCGGGTCGTCGATCCAGGCCCGCAGTTGCCCCACGGTGATCGCGCTGCCGGTTTCGCCGGCCTTGCGGGCGAAATGCGTCTTCCAGTGCTGCCCCAGCACAAAGTGGGTCGCGTCCAGCCCCATCTCGCCGATCAGCAGCGGATTGGCAATCTGCCGCACGAGCGGTCGCTGCGTCTTCTCGACCGCCAGCCGACCATCGGGCGATTGAGTCGCCGGGAGCACCAGTTCATAGACCTTCTTGAGCGTCCCCGATTTCACTTGCGCTTCAAAATGCGGCGCCGCCGGGAACTCGTGTTCCAGAGCCTGGCTCAACAGGTGCCGCATGGCCCCGGCCAGGTCGGCGGCGACGAGGGGCTGCGGCGGGAATCCCGGCCACAGGGAGACGCATTGCTCGTTCAAGTCAAGGCTGTGCGTCGTGTCGAGCGAACCCGGCGAAAGGACTTCCAGCCCATAAGCCGCGTCCAAATGGTTCTTGACCCGCGACGAAAGCTCATTTCGCCGGTTCTCCAGCAGCGACTTGGCCGCCTGCCGGTCCTGGGGCGACAGGTGGTTGGAGTACTGGGCAAAGCGTTCGCCGGTCAGGATATGTTCCAGAATCACCAGCATCCCCAGATCCTTCTGCGCGTCCTGGCTGAAGAACGACGGCAACCAGCACAGGGTCTTGGTCCCGTCAGGATGCGACTGCAGGAAGCGCTGAACCGTACTCAGGTCATCCCGCGGCCCGTGCCCCGCTTCATCGAACGGGAAGTCAATGATCAGCTTCCACGAGTCGTCAGTGTTCTCCAGCGACGAGTCCGGCAGTTCGCGCACGTTCTTGAACAGGAACACACAGCTCCGCTTGGTGTTCCGCCACCAGAACTCTTGGTACTGCTCGAATTCGCCTTCACCCTCGATTCCGAGCTGCTCGAAGATCATCTGCCGCACGCGACGGATACGGTTGCCCTGGTTGTCCTCGCGACGGGCCTGCTCGATGATGCTCTCGGTATCGACGCCAGAGAGCTGCACCGTGATCGTAGGATTGCTCTCCTCGCCGATGCGGATTTCGCCCACGGCGGCCGCCCAGGTCCGGCAGCGTTGCAGCACGAGCTGGGCCTCACGCCCCGGCACCGGGCTCTTGATCGTCCCGTGATTCAGGGCGGCCAGCTTCTCGGCGTTCAGTCCCCGGAGTGACTCGACCTCGGGCACCAAGGCCGACAGCAGCAACGTCTTGACCAGCCGGTCGTCATTCCGGAACGCGACCCGTTTGGGATCGTCGTAGGCCAACTGCTCAACATCTTCGCGGCGCATGCCGTGCTGTCTTTCCAGCATCGGCAGCAGTTTCTGGTGGTACAGCCGCTTAGCGTTGTCGAAATGGATCGCCATGTCCTGGGTGAACGCCTCGTCACCGTGGGCCACGACGTCGAACAGGTCGCCGACCGGCACCACGTCGCCCACCTTGAGCGTCTCGCGGTGATCGACCAGCAGCTGGATCATGACCTTCAGCGCCGTCCGCTCCCGTTGGAGTACGCTGGAGACGGCGATCAGGGTCTGGACCAGCGCCGGGCTGAAGGGATAAACCTTGCGGAACATCTGCCGATCTCCCTCCCGCGTCAGCAGGATGCTCATCACGTTGTCCTTCATGCGGGCCGTCTGCTCGAAAGCCGCGTCGAGTTCCTTGCGGGCGGACTCGGTCTTGCACCGCAGCACCCGCTTCTCGGCGATCGCCGGCAGGTTGCGGTCCTCCAGGGTGATCGTGTCGAACCGGCCACCTTGCCAGTCGAGCGCATCGCCAAAGCTCAGCCGCTCCGCGCCGGGAACGTGATCCCCGACCAACTCCCGCAGGTCGCGCTGCCGAGCAACGAAGCTGACCAGGGGAATCGGCCGATCGGCCGACTGGGCCTCGACCAGGTTGGTGAGCTTGGGTACTTCACGCCGCACAAACCCGTGGTCGGCCGACTTCATCGCCAGCCAGAGGATCAACTCGTCGAGAAACAGGATCACGGCGTCGTAGCCGAGGCTGGCCGCGTGCTGGGCGATGATCGACAGCCCCTTGTCGAACCGGACGAAGTTGCCGCCCCGGTGGCTGATGACCTCAGCGTGCGAGCTGGCGACGGTCTTGAGCAGCGTGCTGACCAAGCGCAGATGGGCCTCGGAATCCGGGGATGCGTTCGCCGCCGCCTCGAACGACGCGGCATCCCACGCTGCCTCCAGTTCACCCCAACCGCCGCGCCCTCCGCCGCCACCGGCGTCTTGTCCCGCGTTCAGCCGGCGGAAGAACGGCTCGTCGCCGTAGCTCGTCCGTTCCTTCTGTGCCTGGGCGATGATGGCGGCGGACATGTACACCGGCGGGACCGGCGATTCCGGACGGGCTTGGCGGGCGAAATCGACGTAGCCTCCGAGGACACCCGACTCCATGTCATGGGCGTTGATCATGTGGTACGGCACCAGCAGGAACTTCTTGCCCGCCAGCCAGTGGTTGTGGTTCTGGATTACCGGGGCCAGTTCCGGGATGCCGCGGGCCGCCGAGTTGCCTTCCAGGATCAGGTCCAGGACGGCCATGAAATGGCTCTTGCCGCTACCGAAACTGCCGTGCAGGTAAGTCGCCTTGCTGGTGCGGCCCTGCAATGCACTGTGGATGAAGGTCAGCGCCGCGTCGAAGTTCCTGGCCAATTCGGGCGTGACGACATAGTTGTCGAGCACCACCTCCGGGCGCTTGATATCCTCGACGAGTTTCAGGACGAAGTCGCCCTTCTGGACACGTTCCGGGATGTCGATCAGGTCTTTGATGAGGGATGTCATTGGTCACTTGTCATTTGTTCTTGGTCGGTGGTCACTGGTCCGGCGTCAGTCGCCAACGCCGTCTTCCGCTCTCAGGGCCAGACGGACGCTAACATCCCCGCTAACGCTCGCGGTCGCCGCAACTGCTTATTTACCAGAGTGTTGTGCCGCTGAGCTGTTTCGTCCTGTCTGCAAGACACCGTTTTGCTAACACCTGCTAACATTCTTCGAATAGGGGGGGCATCCACGATCCTCCTCCACCGCGAAGTATCGCACCTTGGGCGGCTTGCCCTCGCGTCGGAGGAAACCATCGGGCCCGGACCACTGCCGCAGGTACCGAGAGACTTCCACCCTGGCCGATTTCGAGTCGCCGAGACCGAGCAACTCACGACATTCTTGCGGCGTGATTGATCCGTGGTCAGCCACAAACTCACGAACCCATTCGCGATACCGGATGGGGTCGATGCCTTTTAGACGCGTGTAAGCCGCCCGACCAAGCAGGTCTTCGGCGACCGATTTGGTTAGATGATACGTCGCAGCGCGGGTGTTGCCTTTACGTTCCAGGATTCCCGTCTGCGGCTGCGCCAACTGATCAAGGACTCCGCGAGCGACACTTCGCGGCGCCTGCAAGAACTCGGCGCCGCTCACCGCGTCTACAAAGGCGTACTCGCGAAGGTGACTCAATACCAGTAACGAATCGAGCGTGATTTCCCGCCCTTCGCCGCGCCATTTGGCTACCAGGATTGCCATCCGCTCGTCCAGCGTGCCGTCGAAAAGCCGGAGCGTTACGCGCCCGCCGTCGGTTTCGTACTCTGGGATACGTTTTCCGTAGGACAGCGTCGGAATAAAGATCCGCCTCCGCCCCATACCAGCACGTTCCACGAGCCCCAACTTCTCGAACGCTTCGGCCAGCGTGCGGTTGCGTGCGACCGGCTCGTGCCGCAGGATGTTCCGGGGGGTAATCCCCCCCAGAAAGCCACCTGGACTCGTGATCGCCAGCTCCCGGGCCGTGTGCCGCAGCAGCACTTCGTTCGGATCGGCGTAGTCGCGATGCGTCACGGCGTTCAACAGCGCCTCGCGCACCACGTCAACGTCGAAGGCGGGAATCCGCATCTTGAAGAACCCGACGCTCACTTCGCGCTCGGGATTGGACGGTCCACTGAACGTCCGCTCAATCTGCTCCAGGATGTTCAGTAGCCCATCGCGGAAAGAGTCGTTCCGAAACACGTCCAGTTCCGTGTGTAAGACGTAATGAACCTGATGTTGAGGGCAGATCCGAGCGAGCAGCGGAGCGTTGCCAAACAAAAGCAGACCGGCTCGCGTCACCCGCCCCCCACGGACCGCCCCGACACCCACCAGCAACTCGGCATCGCTGACGTTCAGCAACTCGGACTGCGGCTTGAACCGCCGCAAGACGTTCCTTGCCCGGGCGATCTCGACGAGGTCCAGGTCTCCGACTTCGACGCCCTCGGCCGGCAGTCCACTCCAATCGACGATTCCGGCGGAGGCTTGCGCCCGGGCGAAGGCATGCGGGTCCATCGGCATGCAGTTCTTCCCGACGCGCTGCTTGAAGACGCCCGACGTCGTGCCGTAGGGCGGGGTTGGACCCTTGGGGACTCGCACCACGAGCAGCCGGCCGGTCCCCTCGGGCACCGTCAGTTCCTCGACCGCAACCTCCAGATGAGGCCGCGTCGAGTTGAAGATGTCCCGCCGCCAGGTGTCCAGGTCACAGCGACCTGCCCCTTGGATCGCCGCGGCGCGACCACGGGTCCGGTCGGCCACGCCGAAGACGATGACGCCCCCCTCGGCGTTGGCGAAGCAGACGGCGTATTCGATCGCCACGCGCATGTCGTCCCGCGGCCCCGTCCAGGGCTTGAACTCCAGCCACTGCGTCTCCAGGTCGTCCGCGGTCTGGGTGTACAACCGGTCGAGCTGCGTCAGAATTTCGGCGTTCGTGGGAATGGTCACGATCGTTTCCTCCGCCCACCGGCTCGGGATGGTGGTTGCCACGCCTTGATTTCGGGAATCGTCTTGCCCAGTTGCCGGGCCTCTTCGTTCACGAAGCTCTGGAAGAAATCGCCCATGCGCTCGCCGAACTCGGGGTCCACGTCGTTGTGCCACTGCTTGAGCCACGGGAGCAGTTCCAGCAGGCAGGCCAGCAGCGGGACCAGACGCGGATCGTCGCGGCCACCGAGGCGTTCTTGGATGTCCACAAAGTACGCGCTGATCGACCGGGCCAGTTGCAGGTGGTCGTAGCCGGCCCAGGCGATCACCAGCGTTCCGTCCGGGCCTTCACAGTGCGGGAAGCTGACCCAGCGTTCCTTGGGCACGTCCAGCTTGCCGCGGAGCCGCCAGTAGTCGCTTTTGAGGAAGTCAGCGCTCGTGTACTTCGGCGGGACGGGGATGTCCAGTCTGTCATTGGTCATTTGTCCTTTGTCATTTGTCTCCGAACCAGTGACCAATGACGCCCTCCGGTCTTCCTCCCGCTGCAACTCCCACGTCTGCTCCCATTCCTGTCGCTTGCGTAGGCCGGACGGCTTGTAGCGGAGCACGGGCAGGAGCGGGACGCTTTCGGTCTCAACCAATTCCGCCACCAGACGGTCCACGTCGAACGCGCGGTCGTCGCGGTACACTTCGCCGACCTGCATGAAGTCCGCGTCCTGCCGGGCCACGTCAGCCAACCGTGAGACCGTCGTCAGCGAGATGTCGGCTAAGGGCGGCGGGTCATTTGTCATTTGTTTCTTGTCATTTGTTTCCGGACCAGTGACCAATGACGAATGACCAGTGACCAATGACATTCTTCCATCGAAGTCGAAGTAGGTTTCCAGGCGGTCCAGGAGCCACGTTCGCAGCGCCCGATCAAGCTGGGAATCCCAGGGTTCCGTGTTCCACCGGCGCTTGTGCTCGGGTTGCTCGATCAGCCCGATGTTGCGATCCGTCTCGATCAGTTCGACCCGTCGTTCGACGAGCCGCTTGTAGTCCTCGGGCCAATCGGCGGGGATCTCGGTGATGGGCGTACTGCCGTGCCGCTCGAACCAG
>CAZAQY010000390.1:1306-6278 GCA_964486845.1 uncultured Pirellulaceae bacterium | reverse complement strand
GAGCCCGGAGGACTTCGTCGAGGCTGGTCACCGTCACGCCCACCTGCACCTTCCGGCCGGCAAAGAAATCGAGATCGCGAAGAACGAGGCCGCTCTTGGTCAGGATATGGACCTCGAACCCGTATTCCAGCAACAGCTCACAGCAGCGGCGGGTCAGCCTCCACTCCCGTTCGATCGGCTGCCACCCGTCGCAGCCGCTGCTGACGAACACTTCGCCCGGTTGCGCTCGGCGAAGTTGGCGCCGGAGCACCTCGACCGCATTGACTTTCACATCGACGAAGCGGCCCCAGGCTTCGGCATGGGGATGGAATCGCTGCATGAACCGGGCGTAGCAGTAGACGCAGGCGTGTTCGCAGCCGGTATAGCAGTTCAGGGAGTAGTCCCCCAAGGAGGTCCGATTCAGGATCGTCTTGCATGCGGTTTCGCGGACGACAATCGGTGGCGAATCGGCACTGTCCTGGCGATGCACAGAGGGAGTCATCTCCACTGCTCCACATCAGCCACGACCACCGTGCGCCGTCGCAGTCTTGGCCGTAATCGTTCCGACAAACGCCACCTCGCCACCCCGAACGTCGCTGCCAATCGCTTCGGGTTCCGTGCAGCCACCGATAAATAGGTGGCCCACCATCCGGCCCTTGATCCAATTCACCAGCTGCTCGAAACCGCGGATGACCAAGATGGTCATGATCCTCATGGCTCACTGCTCCAGCGGTCGGTAGCAAAAATAGCTGAATTGGGCCTGGCCCTTTCCGCTGACGAACAACGCCGGTCGGACCGCATGCCAGCCGCCGATCGCGTTGTGATGGGCTCCGGAAATCTCCATGCTGGGCTGCATGATCCGCCAGCCGCCGGCGTCATCCCGGTAGTAGAAACGGACGTCCTGTTTGTCGTTGACGATGCGGATCGCCACTCGACTGCGGTCGAGCCGCGGCTCCTCCGTCCCGCCGTACCGCTGAAACGCCTCCTGTACGCGGCGCACAATTCCCTCCGCGGAGATGGACAGCCCGATATACACCTGGGGCGAGAAGAACAATAGGAGACCGGCCGTCGCTTGGCCTTGGGCCTCGACTTCCGTCTCGACCTCGTACGCCCGATCGAGCGGCATCACGCACAACGGCAGAGAGTCGCCGGGGTGGGTTCCCAAAGCCTGCAGCGTCAGCCTGCCATCCGCGACCTTGAAGCGATCGGCGTCATAGTGCCGGAAGAACTGCCACTGGATGCCCAACCGATCACCGTCGAATTCGTCGCTCATGGGCATTGCGACCTTCACCGCCCTGTCCCAGCCAGACGGCCAGCGATCCGCCGCCCGGAACCAACCGTCCTCCGTCCATTGGATCGGCTCGATCAGCGTGCAACGCCCGAGCGTGGTGTACCCGTTCATCCAGCCATGCAGCACACAATACCACTGGTCGCCGGGGCCCTCGACGAGCGTCCCATGCCCCTTGGACCACCATCGTTCATCGCGGCTCCAAGTGCGAATGACCGGATTGTGCGGCGAGTTCTCCCATGGGCCGAGTGGATTCCGAGAACGGGCAGACACCACCATGTGACTGGTCGAAACGCCGGCTGTCCCACCTTCGGCGCTGGTCAGGTAGTACCAGCTGTTGCGTTTGGTCAGCTTGGGCGACTCCAGGCAAAAACACTCGACGGCCCAATCCTGCGGGATGGGCCACCCGGCGTAGACTACCTTGGGCGCTGTGAGCGCCTGCAAGCCATCCGCCGCCATCTCCACCGCGTGCCCGCCGGAAAGATGCACGTACCGTTTGCCGTCGTCGCCGACGACGTGCCCCGGGTCGATATGTCCGACCCCAATCGACCGCGGTTGGGACCACGGCCCACGGGGCGAATCGGCTGTGACGACCCAGTTCGTGCCTGCCGCGGGGTAATAGAGGTAGAAGCGGCCCTGATGTTTCACGAGGTCTGGTGCCCAGATCGCCCCCTCCTGGTTCATCACGGCATGGCTGATCGGCCGCCAGGTGCGCAGGTCCTGCGAGTGCCAGACGAGCAGCCCCGGCTGAAAGTCGAAGCTGGAGTGGGTCATATAGTAGTCATCGCCGTCCTTGAGGATGCTGGGGTCCGCCCAGTTTCCGATCAAGAGTGGCTTGGCCTGCGTGGGACGGGGCTGATCAACCGGGGAGGCGGCGGGCAGCAGTTGCCCTCCCACGAGAATGCCCCCAATGGCCAACATCAAGTGCGTAATGGCGGTGACAGCCTTTGCAGACATTTGGTGACTCCCAGGGCCTAGCCTCGTCATTCGGTTTCATTGGGTGCGATCGTCTTCCAAGTCAGGGATTTCGCTGGCGGGGAGGGTAACTCGCACCGATCGCGGCACACCGGGTTCTCGCGTGACCAGGCCCAGTTCCTCCAATTTGACGATCATCTGGTGGACGGTCGGCGGCGAAACCCGGAAATCGCGAGCGATATCGCTCTCCGCTGGGCCTTCCCGGTGGAGCTTGCGGTAGAGGTGGATGTAGGCGAGGTATCGCCCCTGCTTCTTCGTAAATCGTGTCATCTCAATCGGTGCCTCCGCAGGTCAGCACTGTTCAGGATGCGAATTCAACTGGCCCGGTGACGAATCGTGTGGGTAGATCCGCTCGACGACCTGTTCGAGGATTGCGCCCCAGCGTTCTTCAGCATAGCAGTTTTCGCCCGTGTGGCGCCCGTGTTCGGTGCGGACAGCTTCGGTGTCCGCGTGAGATTTTTCGTGGGCTGTGACCTACCGTGTCACGGCCCGCGAGTCTACTGCTGGCGTTCGTGCTTTGCAGGGGAGCCATAAATAACCTCCCATAGGTTGCCGTTGGCGGACGGACATGCGACTCAAATCTAGCACCTCTGGGACGCGGGCAAAACCAGACGGGTGGAGGATTCGGCAAAATCCCTGCTTGACGACAGAAAAAAATCGTCCCCTGTGCTTGAAGGCATCTGTTTTTCTGCGTCCTAATCCGCAATACTTGGCCGAAGTTGGCAGCACAGCTAGCATGCGGAGTCGCACATGCAACCGACGGAATCATGGGTTTCGCTTGGGGAAATCGCTCGCCACATCGGCGTCAGTCAGGACTCGATCCACCGGTGGATTCGGCAGCGAGAATTGCCCGCACACAAGGTCGGGCGACTTTGGAAGTTCAAGGTTTCGGAGGTGGATCGGTGGGTACAGGCCGGAAAGACCGGTCAGCGATCCATGACGAACAAGGGGTAGTCTGGAATCGAGCCATGGCAGGAAACCTGAAGTACAAGTTCTCCGGGCACCAGACCTTCGTCTTCCGGTACGGATGGCTGGAGAAAGGCGTCCGCGGGGTGGACGCGTGTCCCACGCTGTTCTCCGAGGACGACGCGCCCGTGCGGCTGGGCGTCGGAAAGAACATGGTGGACAGCATCCGCCACTGGTGCCAAGTGACCCAGTTGGTGGAGACGGACCCGGAGGTCAAGGGCAACACCGGTCGCCATCTTCGCGTGACGGACATCGGAAGACGATTGTTGCTGGACGGTGGTTGGGACCCGTTCTTAGAAGACGATGCGTCGCTGTGGCTGATTCACTGGTTGCTGGTCTCCAACCCTGAAATCGGAACCGCTTGGAAGCTGCTCTTCTCCCGTTTTCTTCGCCCGGATTTCACGCGTCGTGAGCTGGTGGAGTTCCTCACCCACTTTGTCGAGAAGCAGTCGCTGAAGCTGAGCGAGAGCGTTATCGCCCGGGACGCCGACTGCTTGATCCGCAGCTACGCAGCCGGCACCAACGGCAAGAAGCAGGCTAGTCCCGAAGAGACGTTCGACTGTCCGCTACTGCAGCTGGACCTGATTCAGCCCTCGCCGGACGGCGAGCTGTACCGCTTTGCGATCGGCCCCAAGCCCACGCTGCCGGCCGCAGTGTTCGCCTATGCCTTCTGCGAGTACTTTGACCGTACCGCTGGCAGTTCGAACACACAACACGTGCAAAACTGCTTGTATGGCGAAGGAAGCCCGGGGCAAGCGTTCAAGCTGGACGAGAACAGCCTGGTGGAGTACGTCGAAAAGCTGGAGACGCTCACCGGACAGTCGCTGGCGGTCAACGAATCCGCGGGCGTGAAGATGATCTACCGCAGGCGTCAGATCGACAAGCTGCAAATCCTGGGCGACTACTACCGAGGGAGCCGTAACGGATGAGTGCCTCGGAACGTCCCCTCAGCGATTTTGTCGACGTGTCGCAGCGATTTCGCCGGTCCGTGAACCTGGAAAAGGACTATCGCGGCGACGGGCAGAGCGGCGACGGGCAGAGCGGCGACTACATTATCACACCCACGGGGTTAGAGGCGTTACACCGGCTGGCCCGGGGCCTTGCCAAGAACTCGGAGGCTCGCGCCTTCACAATTACGGGCCCATACGGCGTAGGGAAGTCCGCTTTTGCTGTTTTCGTGGCGCGTCTGTTGTCCTCGAACGACGACTCGGGGCGGATGGCGCGTGAACAACTCAGGCGAGTCGCGCCCGATCTGGCCGGGAGACTGTCAGATTTGGGCATTTGTCAGAATGGCAGCCAGGGGTTCTTGCCGGTTTTGGTCACGGCTCGCGGCGCACCGGCTCCCCAGTGTCTGGCCGAGAGCATCCTGGGCGCCCTGAACACGAGCGGCGACAAGAAGCTGAAATCTGTCGGCCGCAAGCTCCGAGGCGAATTGGCCAATTCGACGGCTGGACGCCCGCTCGACACGCGGTGGGTCGTCGGTGCGTTGGCGACGGCCAGCCGGGCCGCGCGGGACGTTGGCTACGACGGCATGCTGGTGATCATCGATGAATTGGGCAAGCTCTTCGAGTATGCCGCCCGCTATCCTCAGCTTGGGGACGTCTACGTTTTGCAGGAACTGGCCGAGTACGCCGCGCGCAGCCAGGATATACCGACGCTGCTGGTCGGCTTGTTGCACCAATCGTTCGATGCGTATGGTCATCATCTGGATCAGGGAACGCGCCGCGAATGGTCCAAGATTCAAGGCCGTTTTGGGGACGTTCC
>CAZAQY010000390.1:0-1206 GCA_964486845.1 uncultured Pirellulaceae bacterium | reverse complement strand
GACGAACGCATTGCGGAAGGCGAGCGGCAGATGCAGCAAGGGCTGGGACTGGCCGACCGCGTGTCGTCGTTGCTCCCCGATCGCCCCTTGGTGGCCAGACGTCACAGCTTCGAGACCGGCGTGTTGCGTTCTTTTGAGACGCAATATGTGGATTCCCTCGACGGGGTGGACGCAGCGATTGCCGCGCCGACGGCGATGGACGGCAAGGTGATCGTCTGCCTGGCCGAATCTGGGGCCGTCGCCGAACAATTTCAGAAGCGAGCCACACAGGCCCAGCAAGAAGCGAACCTGTTGTTTGCCATTCCGCAACAGATCGGCGAGCTGCGTGGGCTGGTGACCGAATTGGGATCACTGCGTTGGGCTAGGGACAACACGCCCGAGTTGCGCGACGACCGCGTCGCACGACGGGAACTCGCGTTGCGGATTACCGAAGCGGCACAGTTGCTGGCGCGGAACGTCCACGGCCTGCTGGACCCACGCCCCGAACCGACGGGCAGCGGGTGTACCTGGATCTATGCTGGCGAAGTGCATCCGGTTGCTTCCCCCGCGGCCGTTTCGCAATTGCTCTCCCAGGTCTTCGACCGGCTGTACGATCAGTCGCCCCGGTTGCGCAACGAGTTGATCGTCCGCCGCAACTTGTCCTCCGCAGCTTCTGCCGCTCGCCGCAACTTGGTCGAATTCATGCTCACGCGGGGCGATCAGCCCCGGCTGGGCATGGAAGGCTTTCCCCCGGAACGAAGCATGTACGAGTCGGTGTTGGCCGTGACGGGTATTCACCGCTGGCGCAAGGACGGCACGTGGGGGTTTGCCGAGCCCAGCGGCAGCGGCGAGCACAATCTACTGCCGTGCCGGAGACACCTGAGCGACCTGGTGTTCAAGCGGCAGCCGGAGCCACTACCGGTGGTGGACTTGTTCGCGGAACTAGCCAAACCGCCGTTCGGCGTGATGGATGGGCTGCACCCTGTGGTTCTGTGTGCTTTCATGATGGTCTTTCCGGACGAGACGACCCTGTACCGGGACGGCACCTTCCTGCCCGAGCCTGGTGCCGCCGATTTTGAAGTGCTCATGCGGCGTCCCGATCTCTTCGCCATTGCCGGCAGCCGGGTGAAAGGCGGCCGGGCCGATGTCGTCCAGCGTCTGGCGAAAGGGCTGCAGGTTCCGCCGGCGACGGTACCCGTAGTGCGGGCCCTATTCCGGATGGTCAGG
>CAZAQY010000389.1:0-6285 GCA_964486845.1 uncultured Pirellulaceae bacterium | reverse complement strand
CGCGCTGCTCACCAACTCGCTGAAATCGCTGGCGACAAGCACGCCGTTCCCAACCCATCCAGCGGTCGTCCTCATGGACAGATTTTACATGCGGATCGCCATCTGCCATCCGGCCGGCACCGCATGTGAGCGTAGCCGCCTGGCCGCGATGGTCACAGGGGGCACGCCGTCCACGCCACCGCGTCCCCCCATTCGCCTGTGCCGCGTTCACGGTCGCTGTGGCCGGTGGCCCAGGCGTCGCGACGTAGCCGCTGGCCGCGATCCCGCAACCGGACGCCCACACGATCGGCACCGCCTGTGAGCGTAGGCTGGCCGCCCCCGCGTCCCGCCATTCGCCCGTGCCGCGTTCACGGGTGTTGTGGCCTGGGGACCCGGCGTCGCGACGTAGCCGCTTAGCCGCGATCCGGCAGGGGCTGGCCCACAGGGGAATCGCTACCAAGCCGTCCCCGCGTCGCGCCGTTCGCCCGTGCCGCGTTCACGGGCGTTGTGGCCTGTGGCTCTGGCGTCGCGACACTGCCGCCTGGCAGCGAGCCGGCAGGGGCTGGCCCGTCGTCGCGCACCAAGCTCCAGGCCTGTATCCTCGATCGGGAATTGCGCCCCTGTTTCTTCAGATGAACACTCCGACTGCCGGTCGGCCGATTGCGCGCCGCCACGCCGTCAGTTGTCCTACGTGATAAGCCGTGTGGGCGGCGACCACTTGCAACAGTGCGTGTCCTTTTGTCGGCAACATGGCACGAACCGTTTCATCAGGAAGCGATTCCGCCAAGATAGTAACGGGCATTTCCAAAAGCGCGGTCCGAAGTCGCTGGCTGGCCTCGCCTAACGCTGATAGCAGGGCAGCCTTGGTTGGGTATTCTGAGGCCAAGGCCGAGGGCAGACTTCCATATCCGTACCGCAACTCCCACTCATGGGGCAACCAAGGTTCCACTCCGAGTTCACCCGCCATCGCTTGGCAACTGTGAACAATGTGGCCGAGGGTCCAGGCTGCGTGGTTTGGAACCCCTGGCGGCTGCAAAACGAGATCCTCGTCGGACAGGTCCGCCACCAACTCCTGCACGAAAGTCACGCTACGGTCAAAACAGGCGACCAATTCCGGAATCATCGATCTCTCCATGCCCAAAGGGATGACTCAGCGCTTCTCATTGTACTGCTGGCTTTCGTTTGCTGCACTTGAGCTGCCGAACCCACGTTCGGCTCAGTTCGCGAGCTGCCCGATTCCCGACCGCGATCCGGTGAGTGCCGGTCGCTATCCGCCCCCCCCGCCGACCCAGGCAGCCCGTCAGCCACACGCCGCCGCGTTGCCGGCTGTGACTCGCCGCTTGGTCGCGATCCGGCAGGTGCTGGCCGCCATCGTCACCATTCCCGTCCCGCAGCCCCAGGCAGCCGGACGCCCACACGATCGGCACCGCCTGTCAGCGTAGGCTGGCCGCGATCCGGCAGGGGCCGCCCCCCATCGCCACCATTCCCGCCCCCGCGTCCCACGTTCGCCCGTGCCGCGTTCACGGGCCGAAGTCGCAGCTTGCCTCCGGCTTCGCGACGTCGTCGCTTGGCCGCGGACGCTCCTGGCCCCGCAACGCCGCCTCGCGATTCGGGAAACAGCGAAAGCTACGCCCTAGGCGGCTTACAAACAGCTCCAGAGCATCCAAATGCTCCGGCGACAATCCCGACAACCGCAGGAGGCCGCCCTGCAGGGCGATCTGCTGTTCCAGACGAATGAGATGCCCGATCAGGAGGCTACTCAGCATCTTGACTTCATCCAACTCCAGAACCAGCCGGTAAGCATGACGTTCCCGTAGAACCGTCCAAAGACGGGACATGAATACGTCAAGTTCCGCCTCGTCTTGCCACCTGACCCTAACGCACAGCCATTCCCCCACCTGCTGCGTGTCTAGTTGCCAGCCAAAGTCAGTCTGGACCATTTTGGGACCCCCCTGCCTGATAGGGCGACAACTGAGAGCAGACACAACAAGGAAGCCGCTGTCGCTTGCGACATTTCATTCTATACCGACATTGTGTTTCGGATAGGTTCGTTTCTCAGCCCCTGGCCGCGAGGCGGCAGGGACGACCGCACGCGGCCCCAGGCAGCCGGACATCGCCGTGCCGGACGAACCCAAAGAATTAGCGTGGTTCGGACTGCGGCTGGTATGCACCTTCCGACCCACACGTCGTGCATCTTTTTGGGCATTGACGGGATCTCAGGATTCTGTTCTGTTACCTTTTTGTCTCGCCTCGGGGCAGCATAGCCACCACCTCTGACCTCGCAACCTCGTCATGGCGTGCTGCCCCCGATGGTCTGCCGTAAGCAGGGACAGCGCCAAGCTGGTTCTCTGCGGGTGGACGGCGGGCGAAATACACTCTTCTCGGCAACACGGAGGCGAACCATGCTCATGCGTTCCCAAAATGCCTGTGATTTCGCCAAGTCTGCACAGGATCGGTTGCAGAGGCAATTCCTCACGGAGGTATCGTGCGACTGTCGTGGCGGCATCCTCTATTTGCGGGGCCACACGCACAGCTATTACCAGAAGCAATTGGCTCAAGAGTCCGTCCGCAGACTGGATGGCATCCAGAGCGTGGTCAACGAAATCGATGTCGATTCTTGGGCGTGAACGCCTTCCACGATGAGCACATCGCCACCGACGCCGCCCCCGTTCGCCCGTGCCGTGTTCACGGGCGTTGTAACCCGTGGCCCCGGCGTCGCGACGTGGGCGACGTAGCCGCGATCCGGCAGGTGCCGGCCCCGCGTCCCCCCGTTCGCCCGTGCCGCGTTCACTGGCGTTGTGCCCCCGGTGTCGCGACGTGGCCGCTTGGCCGCGATCCTTCAGAGGCGGTCCAAGTTCCCGCCCACGTCGCCCAGTTTCGCCCGTGTGGCGGCCCTGGGCGAAGTCCGCGTCGTTGATACCAACTGGCAGGGCGTCGCGACGTGGGCCACGGACGACGGTGAGGCTGGCCGCGATTCGGCAGGTACTGGCCCCGCGTCTCGCCGTTTGCCTGTCTCGCGTTCACGGGCGTTGCCTCACCCCAGCAGGAAGGAAACCGGCCAGGTGCATCAGCGCGTGATCTTCACGTTAGGCAACGCCTTCTGAAGTTTTGCGACACCCTCGTCGGTCACAGGAGTCTCTTTGAGTTCCAGATCTTGCAGTTGCGTCAATCCGCGAAGATGCGGCAGACCGTTGTCGGTGACCTGCGTTCGACTCAGCCACAGCTGTCGGAGTTGGGGCATCCGACCGAGACGCGCCAGCCCCGCGTCGGTGAGCTGCGTATCATTCAGGCTCAGCGATTGGACGTGCGTCATTGCTCGCAAATGCGTCAGCCCCGCGTCCGTGACCGCGGTGTTCGCGAGTCCCAGACAGTCGAGCTGTTGCAGCGCCTGGAGGTGAAGCAATCCCGCATCAGTGATACGGGTGCCGTTGAGTTGTAGGTGTTCCAGCTGCGTTAGCGCCCCGAGATGCTCCAAGCCTGCATCCATGACCTGGGCGTCGCGGAGTTCCACTCGTTTCAACTTCGTCAGCCCCCGGAGCTGCGCGAATCCGGCGCCGGTGATCTTGGTGCCCCAGAGTCCGAGGCATTCCAATTGCGAGAAGTGCCGAACATGCGCGAGTCCGGCATCGGTAATCGGGGTCCCGTGAAGCCCTAGAACACGGAGTCTCGTCAGTCCTCGGAGACGCTCCAGTCCGGCGCCGGTGATCTGAGCGTCCTCGAGGCGTAGGTATTCGAGTTGCGTCAGTCCCCGAATGTGCTCCAAGCCGGCGTCCGTGGTGCTCTTTGGGAGCGCCAGCGATTGCAGTTGCGTCAGCCCTCGAAGATGCTCCAAGCCGGCGTCGGTGACGCGGGGGCTGTTGATTTCAAGGTGTGTCAACCTTGTCAGTCCCCGGAGCTGCTTTAGTTGCGAGTCGGTGACCTCGGTGCTGTGCAGTTCCAGTTCTTCCAGTGTAGTCAGTCGCCCAAGAAGCTGCATGGCAGCCTCTGTGTCCCAGGTGTTCCGAGTGTACAAGGCAACGTGAGTCACGTCGTCAGACAGATCTTCCCCTAGCCACGTCCCAACCCAAGCCAGCACAGTCCGCGGCCAGCCATGACTCATGCCGCCACCCAGCTCGCAGATCACTTCCGCCGCCTCTCGCCGCTGCCGCACCTGTTTGATCTCATGAACAAGCCAGCCAAGACCGCAGGCAAACAGCAGCATCAACACCATCAGCGTCCGCAGGCTGAACTGCAGCCAACGGCGCCGGGCCTTTGGGGGCGTGGGTGGGGAAGAGATTTCGCTCATCGACGGCTTGACGCGACTGTGTACTATCACGGCCGGACATGCCCGGCCACTGACGGCATTGTACCACCCAGCAAGGGCCGCAACATCCAGAGAATCCCGCCGAACTGCCCGCCTTGAAATTGGCGTAGGTTACGTGTTGCCGGCTGCTCGGCCTGGAGTTGGCTCATCTTCCAGCCGCCCTGCATGGTGAGCAGAGCCCGTTTCTCCAGTTCAATAGGCTCGAACGGCTCGGCTGCGTCCGCTTCGCCGTTGCTGGAGCCGGTGACGAGGATTGTTGCAGCAGGCCGCGTGATGAGGGGTTCAGACCGATACCTAGCCCGCCTAGCCGCGATCCGGCAGGCGTGGCCACAGGCCGCCATTTCCGCCCCCGCGTCCCGCCGTTCGCCCGTGCCGCGTTCACGGGCGTTGTGGCCTGTGGCCCCGGCGTCGCGACGTGGGCGATTGGCCGCGATACGGGAGGTGCCGGCAACGGGGGAGGGACCGACGGCGACCGAACGATAGATTCGTTCGTGCCGGAAGTACGGAAAGCGGAAAGCGTGGTACAATGGTGCCTGCTGCGGCCCGGTTTCACGTCATGGGCGTCAGCGGCGGGCGGGTGAAGCAATTCGCCGGAGCGTCGCCAGCCGCCCAGGAGGGGACCCATTTTGACTCACAAGACTGAGATCCCGGATTCGAGCCAGTATCTGTTGCGACGCGAACGCGGCTTTGTCCGTTCCTCGTTTGTGATCAGCACAGCAGCCGACGGCGACTGGGGACGATTCACCCGACCGTTACGCCCAGTCCGAGGCTGTCTGGCCATCGTTCTAGCCCCCACGGTGTTCCTCGGCCTGATCGTCCTTGCTTGTTGGCTTTTAGGAGCCTTCGAGGAAGACGAGTTCCGCCACCACGCCAGTCGTGATCCCAATCCGTACGTTGCCGTGCCGTTCGGCCTGCTATACGCGGCATTGGTGCTGGTGAGCCCCATGATCATCACGCAGTGGGTCTATCCGGCGAACTGCCTTGTTCTGCGCGACGCGAAGAATCCTCGGCGTCAGTTGCTGGAAGTGCGGGACTGCATGGCCATCACCATGCACAGCATGATGTACACGATTCGGGGATCATCACGGGAAGTCCTGGCGACGGTCCGGCATGATCTGTTCACACGTCGCTACGAAGTCCGCGATGCGCGGGGCGAGCCGATACTCTACCTCGCCAGCGATAAGTCCGACGCGGCGAGGACCGAAACCGTGGTCTGGTTGCTCGTCGTGGGAGTACTCATGATTCTTGCGGCAGTTCTGTTTCGCGCGGCAGCGACGACCGGACCTCCCAGCGGCGAAAAAGGCCACTACTACATGTGGTCGCCAACTGCTTTCAAGGATGCCGCTGGCCCTTCGATGGGCGAGGTAATGTACATGGCGAAGCCCACGCCGCAGGTCTGGATCAAGGCGAACGAGGAAGGAACACCCCAACTCGATCGTCGTCTGCTGGTGGGACTGGGGGCTGTTGTGCTGGCCAGCTGAGATCGAAGCCACTCCAGGCCCCGGCGTCGCGACGTGGGCGTCCAGCGGCTTGGCCGCGATCCGGCAGGTGCCGCCGCCATCGCCGCCATTCCCGTCGCCCCCGCGTCCCGCCGTTCGCCCGTGCCGCGTTCACGGGGGAAGTCGCGGCTGTGTCCACAGCGGGACTGGCCTCGCCTGTGGGCGTTGCTTGGCCGCGATCCGGTAGGTGCTGGCCAAGCCGCCCACACGGCGTCCACGTTCGCCCGTGTCGCATTCACGGACGGAAGTCGCGTTCCTGTGGCCAACGGCCGGGCGTCGCCTGGGAGCGTAGCCGCTGGCCGCGATCCGGCAGGTGCTGGCCCATACCGTCCACACGGCGTCCACGTTCGCCCGTGCCGCGTTCACGGGCGTTGTGGCCAGTGGTACCGGCGTCGCGATGTAGCCGCTTGGCCGCGATCCGGCAGGTGCCGCCATTCCCGTTCACACCGCCCGCCGTTCGCCCGTGCCGCGTTCACGGGCGTTGTGGCCTGTGGCCCCGGCGTC
>CAZAQY010000388.1:0-6305 GCA_964486845.1 uncultured Pirellulaceae bacterium | reverse complement strand
TTTGGCCTCTGTTTGTGAACAAGCGGCCAATGGTAGGCTGTCCTAAAGTGCAAAATAGAGAATCCGGCCGAAAAAAACCGCTGGGACTATGTGCTCGCGCTCGAGGCGGCATTGGAAGCGTTGGGCAAGAAGACCCCCGTGCCGCCGAGTTGGTCAAGCTCCGTTATTTCGCCGGGCTGGCGCCGCCGGAGGCAGCAGCCGTGCTCGGTGTCTGCGCTCGAACTGCCGACAGGGTCCGGGCTTACGTAAAAGCCCGGCTGTACCAGGAGCTTGGGGGAGTGAATGGTCCCAGTTGATTTTCGGCGATTTTTCAAAAAACCATATCGTGTTTTGTCGCTGGAGGTCGCACTGATATGTGAAGAGCCAACGAACATCTAGCGGCATCTGACGTAGGGACGAACCCATGAACGATCGCGAAATCTTCATGGCGGCGCTGGACCGGAAGTCACCGGACGAGCGAAACTGCTATCTCGACGAGGCTTGCGGTAATGATCGGGAACTTCGATTTTGTGTCGATGCCTCCCACTGCTGGCGACACCATCGTGATCTCCACCGCCATCTCGTCCAACGTGGCGTCGTAGACACGGACGCGGAACTTCCTCCGGGCGCAGTCGTGCTTGGTGAAGGACGCGGAAAATGGCAGAAGGGGCAGGCTTCGCGGTGGCAGGTAAAGGCATTGTTCAGCACGGCTTGGTTGTACTCAGTGACTTCGTCGCGGACGTCGCTCATGATAATCCTCCTTGTTTGGTTCAGGGCGGAAGTCGCCTTCTCCACGAATCCGACTTCCGTCCTGTTTTCGTTAAGAGCAAGTACTCTACACGAAAATGAACGCCGCAAAGAAGACGGGGCGGGGTACCAGAGATTTCTTGATCGGGGCGGGGTATCAGCGGGGTCAGCAGGGTAAACAAATCTGCGACCCGCAAACCGCCTATCCGAGACTTGGCACTCCCGCTCGTCTTGGACGGCGATGACCCGCGGCCGCGCAACCTGGAAATCGAAATCCCCGACGACCCGCGCCGCGACGGAGGACGCATCTTGTTCCTCTACGATGTCTCGCCGTTGGTCGACCTGCGACGCCAGTTGGACGCGGCCGCAGCACTGGCGGACATCATCGGCAAGAGCCCGGCGATGCGGCACGTTTTCCAGATGATCCAGGACGTGGCGCGCGTCGATTCCTCGCTGCTGATCGAAGGCGAGACGGGAACGGGCAAGGAGTTGGTGGCCCGGGCGATCCACAGCCTGGGGGCACCGTCGTGATAAGCCTTTCGTGGCGATCAACTGCGCCGGGCTCAACGAGGAACTGGCCGCCAGCCAACTGTTTGGTCACCGCCGCGGGTCCTTTGCGGGCGCCGTCAGCGACCAGCAGGGCCTGTTCGAAGCGGCTCATGGAGGAACCCTATTTCCGGATGAAATCGGCGACTTGCCGATGCGCGTTCAGACGACGTTGCTGCGCGTCCTGCAGGAGAAACCCCCGCGAACGCCGCGAAGATTTGCCTCTGCTGGTCCGCGCTTTCCTGGCGGATCACGCGGCCTCGACAGGCAAACGGATCGACGGGATCAGCGATGACGCTTTAGCGGTCCTGATGGAGTACGATTGGCCCGGTAACGTCCGGGAATTGCGCAACGGCCTGGAGTATGCCGTGATCCGCGCGCGCAGTTCCCTTGTCCAGTTGGAAGACCTGCCGCTCGAAGTGCTGGACATCATCCCGCCGGCGGACCAGACGGAAGCGGAGCCGAGCGACACTCTATCGCCGACTGCGGGAATTGGGCTTGGACGAGGCATAGGTGGCGGCGTTCACATCGCCGCCAATTGCACGCGGGCGCTGTTCAGGCGGCTGGACAGCATCAGCGCGACCTGGGTCAGCAGTTGCTGTCCCAGCGCGTAGTCCGCATTGCAGAAATCTCGCAGCCGAGCGGCGTGCAGCCGCACCAACTGCGTGTCCTTGACAGCCGTGGCCAACGTCCGGCAGCGGTAGGGCTCGACAAAGGCGGCCCAGCCGACCAGCTCGCCGTCTGCCAGCGTGTCGACGACGCGCAGCTCGCCGCTTCCCAATTCGTGCGACAGATTCACTTCGCCCCGGACAATCAAGTACAGGTACTCGGCCGGATCCGACTCGGCGAAAATCGTCTGGCCGGCCACGATGGTCTGTTCGTCCGCAATACTCGCCAGCTTCTGCAGCGCCTCCGGGCTCAGACCCGCAAAGTGGGAATACTGCCGTAGAAAGTCGGGAGTGACCATGATTGTAACCTTTCTATCAGACTGGCTCCGTCGAATTAGTGGGCACTAGCAGAGACGATGTAGCTTAATGCTTGCGTCTGCGGTTGTAAACTGCCAGTCCGCTCGCAACTTGTCGATAATCCACCCGCCTCCGCCCTCGACCATGTCCGGTCCCATCCCACGGCCCAGGCGGTGTCTCAGAACTGTGCCTCGTGGGGCGCTCGTGAGACAGTTTCGCTGAATCGATGTCGTGATGCACCTCGCGGGTTCGTCGCCAGCCGCGGCTTCGCCCGAGCCGGAACGTCTGGCAGAAACGCGGCTCCCGATGGACGGCCATCGCGGTTGCCGTCCGCAATAGACTCGCCGGCAGACGGTTTGCTCTCTGTCCGGCCCGCCGGGAAGTCTTCGACCCGGCCGCTTGACTCGAGCTTTCCGCGCCTGGAGTCCGCGTCCCGCGGGCGATTCGGAATGTCACCCCGATTGAAAGCAGCAGGCGAAAACGGCAGTCTGACGCACCTTAAGGTCCCTATTCGACAGTGGAAGTGGACAGCGCCGCTTTCACGCTGGACGGGATTGAGGCCAAAGCGACGTTCGCAGACAACCGGGGGGATCTCGTTGCGAAATTCGTTGTCGGTGATGTGCGGGCTATCGTGAAACCAGGCACGGCGGAACTGACGCTGTACGGCACGACCAAGGACGGGGTCTCCTTTTTCGGAACGGATGAGGTCAGGGTGATCGACGTCAGCGGCAAGCCGTGAGCACCCGCTTGGGCACTCGTGAGTGGTTCGCCAGTTCAGAAGCCCGGCTTAACACCTCAGTAACCCGGGGCGTTAGCGGGAATCGGGCCAATTCCGTCCTTCCCTGGCTTACGCTTCGGGTTACTTTTTTCTTGCCGGTCGCCCAAACGGTCGTTTTGGCGCGCGCCGTGCAAGTTTGATCGCTGCGGCGTACGTGGCTGCCGTTCCGAAAAGGGCAACAGCCCGTTGCGGCGGCCCTCGCCCGTCGGCTTCCAGCGCCACGAGTTGCGTCAGTCCCCCGAGATGTCTCAGCCCCGCGTCGCTGACCTGGGTGTTGTCGAGGGACGGGCTTTGAAGTTGTCTCATTCCCTGGAGATGCGCCAGCCCCGCGTCGCTGATCCGCGTCCGCCAAAGAAAGACCTCAGTGACTACCATGCGCCCGGATGGTTCCTCACCTACCAGGCCCCCCCCAGTTTTCGAATCGCCTTCACCGCCTCCCGCTGCGCCCGCGACCTTCTGATTTCGCGAGCAAACCAACCGAGCCCACAACCGAACACCAGCATCAACAGCAACAGCGTCCGCAGGCTGTAACGGAACCAGCGGCGTCGGAGCTTTCGGGTAAGGGGGGAAGTCGTGGTCACGCAAGGAATCCTGGGCTGCACCGTTGATTCTAACACCCCACAACCAGCACCGGTAGAATCATCGGATCGTGGTCAGGCGGCGGCCGACAAGTCGGCGGCGACCAACGGTCCTGATCCTCTTCGGGGCGGCGCTGCTGTTCTTCTTGTTCTGGGGCATCATCGTTATGGGAAGTAGGCGAGGAAGACATGAAGCCGCAGGACCATGCCCCCGGTTTGGCGGACGGGGACGAACAACCAGCGGTGAAATGGCCTCCCTTGGCTCCCTGTTCAAACAGTTGGGGCGGAGTGGCAGCGGCTGCTGGTGGCATGAACTATCCCGCCCCCGGCCCATCCCACCACTTCCCGGTAAATGCTACCTTGTACTGGCTTCGCCGGCGCGTTGCTTGGAATCCTCGGCGTGACCTGCGGCATCCGGTCCGGCTGTCCCGTCTGCGGGAAGATGGCTAGTTGGGTGGGGCCAGCCAAACCTGTGCTTGCGGTTGATTGTGAGGAATGCGGCCTCGTCGGTGGAAACCCGTTGAAGGATCTTCGGCCGTGGTTCCTCACGGAGTTGTACGAAAACGACAACGACAAGTCAGCTTCATAGCCAGTGGCGGGTGACAAATGACGTCTTGTCGCGACATGACCGAACCGCTGCGGAGAGGCACGCCAGCGGCGGCTTGCGGGCGTCTCGAAGTGGTTGGACCGTGGCTCCAGCCCGTGTTTCTGGTTTTTCGGGGCAGAAACCAATGATCCCAACACGGTACAAGGCGAAGTTGCCACGGCAGCTATCTTACCCGATTGGTGCCCAGGCGTTGTCCATGGCGTTGGTTGGTGCGCCACACGCTGAATCGTTCAGCGTGTTCTTCCACAAACGGCCCGTCGAACCAGCCTCTTGGTTTCGGCAAGTTCTTGCTCAGAAGTCTCCGTACCTGCTCCTCATGGCCAAATACCGCACGGAAAAGAACCCTGGGTATGCTGGGGCACAGTTCATGATTGACCGCGGATGGTACGGCGAGAAGTGGGAGCTGACCGTCTACCCGGTCCTCCGCGAATTGCGTCACCAAGCCAACTGTCTACTGCGGGACCATGGCTTGCCATTGGTCGTACAGTGGCTACGCTCGTCCGAGCAGGCGGGCTGGCTGTCGCGCGATCAGAGAATCGAGTTGTTGTTTCACCCGGCTGAGGAAACCCTGTCGGTCCAAGAAAGTAGCGGGGTATAGCCGTCGAACAATTGCTCCACGGATGCGACGGCTTGCGCCGAGACGCCCGTGCATCAGCCAAGGGATGACGTACCTGGCGCTGATTGGTGCGGGCAAGATCATCGCGACCGGGTTGTTTTTTCGCGGTCGGGTAAGCTGTTCCGCCGCGTGCGTGGGAAGGACGCACTTGTCGCTGACTTCACCGACCTGAGGCCAGAACCGCGACCCTCCTCCGCTTGGGCTGGTCACCTGCTGTGACGCCGCACCGAACCAACGGGCGACCACCCGCCCCGACTTCCGGGCGTTTTGAAGTGGCAGGGGCAGCTGGCCGTGTCGTGGCCCCTTGCCGGGTGGTACAATGGTCCGTTTGCAGGCACGCCGGCTACGCAAGTCGAAATGAATGCCGGTAATCGGGTAGCCAGGCGGGTTTTCCGCCCTCCCCCCACACCGTTTTGCAGGCGAATCCGGGCCGCCTCGGCTTCCGGGCATTTTGAAGTGGAAGGGGCAGGGGCCGCGGGGCGTGAAGCCGGGTCGGGAACAAATGTACTGGATTCTTCTTGGCATCATCGTGTTGTTTTCGATCCCGTTGGGAAGGGGCATTTGGCGAATGTCTCGCCGGAGTGCAGCGGTGAAACGTCGTGCAAACGCCATCATGCTCGGGCGACGGGAATTGACTGCCCATGAGTTTGCCGCGAAGTTCTTCCCGACCTCGCAACAGGCCATTGCGGCGACTGTTTCGGAGGTTCTGGCGGGCGTGCTGATTGTCGATGTAGCCAGAGTGTGGCCCGACGATAGACTCGTAGGCGATCTGGGAATGGGACAGGTGGACGGACTTGACGCGTACCACTTCGACGGCGAGTTGCGGACTCGTTTCGGCTTCTCCGTCTTGGATGTATTCAAGACGAAAGATCCTTCGGTGCGGGAAGTGATCGAGTACATTTCCGGACGCCTGCCGGAGTACGATCCCGCAGTTCACGGCTGCCCCGCGAATCCCTGGTGGACCAGAATCCCAGCGGGCATTGGTTTCCTCATCCTGGCCGCGTTGCTCGCTGCTGTGTTCATTGTGATCGCTCTGTCGTGACCCCGCCTGCCAAAACGCTACCGCTGCTGACGTGAGTGGGCCAACACCAAGCGGTCACGTCCCGTTCCCCGGCAACCGCTATCGAATGGCCACAGGGCACGTCGTGCCGGCGAGCCTGGCCTTTGGCCCGACTGCTCGCCAGGACGCGAGCGGGGTCGATGTGGACGCCATCGGTCTGCCGCACGCGGCCCGCAGTGTTGCGGACCGTGCGGCGAGGTATAATGCGGGCGAAAGTAGGCGGCGATCCCGCGTGAACATTGAACGACGGAAGGGTGGCTTTTGGGTGACTTGACGTGGATGGGTCACTGGACGGCCACCCCGTAATCCTGGTCGTGACGCTCGTGTGGCCAAGACTTGCGATGGACCCAGAAACAGCAAACCCATACGAGGCGAGTCGAGAATTTGGCATACTGGGGTTGCCGGGGGGCGTTGGAGCAGGTTGAACAG
>CAZAQY010000387.1:0-6386 GCA_964486845.1 uncultured Pirellulaceae bacterium | reverse complement strand
TTACGGCACACGAAGAGGCCGTAACTTTTTCGATTCCCCGTAGCATGGCTTTCCGAGCCGTGCAGACTTCCCGGAGATTTCGCGACCAACTGCACGGCTCGGAGGGCCGTGCTACAGACAATCACAACCTCGAATTGTGACGACTACTTTCGTTGCGGCTGCAGGCCGTGTAAGGAGGATGACAAAATGGCAAGCGTTTTGGATCGTGTGATTCAGGTGACCGCGCGTGTCCTGCGACTGGATCCGGCCGAGATCAAGCCGGAGCACAGTTTCACCGCTGACTTGGGCGCCGAGAGCGTCCAGTCGATCGAACTGGTCGCCATGTTCGAGGAAGAATTCGGCATTGAGATGGACGAGGATGCGGCGTTGTCCGTGCAATCCGTCGGCACGGCGGCGGAGTTCATCGAAGGCGTCTGCAAGCAGCAGGGCGTCGCCGTCTAGTGCGTTTCGTTGGTTTCCTTTCTTGGCTGGCGGTAGCGGCCCGGTTGAGCTGAGCGCCGTCGTGTTTCGTAGTGTTTCTTGAGGAGTCTAACCATGCCCCCTGACCAAGCTCGAAAAGCCCATACGCTCGTCGATTCCACGTCCCCGAATCTGTTGGAAAAGACCTTCGACTACGACCTGCCGCCGAAGATCCGCTTCGACGGACCGCTGGTCGAGTACATCGACGGTCAGCGAGTCGAGTTCGATCCCAACTCGGTCAAGACCCGCGATATCTTCATCACCGACACCACCTTCCGCGACGGCCAGCAGGCACGCCCTCCATACGCCATCGAGCAGATGGTACACATCTACGATCTGCTGGGACAGTTGAGCGGTCCCAACGGCGTCGTCCGGCAGACGGAGTTTTTCCTGTACACCAAGAACGACCGCGAGACGCTCGACCGCTGCCGGGCGCTGGGCCACAAATACCCCGAATGCACCGGCTGGATCCGCGCGGTGAAGGGCGACTTCCGCCTGGTCAAGGAGGCCGGCCTGAAGGAAACGGGCATGCTGACCAGCTGCTCGGACTACCACATCTTCAACAAGCAGAAGTTCAAGAGCCGCAAGGAGTGCATGGATTCGTACTGCGAAGTGGTCGATGCGGCGTTCGCAGCCGGCATTCGGCCGCGCTGCCACCTGGAGGACGCGACCCGCGCCGATTGGGACGGCTTCGTGCTGCCGTTCGTGGACCGGCTGATGCGGATGAGCGAGCAGGTGCCCGAAGAGCGGTCGGTCAAGATCCGCATCTGTGACACGATGGGCTTTGGGCTGCACTATCCGGGCGTCGAACTGCCCCGCAGCGTCCCGAAGATCATCTATAAACTGAACCGCGAGTGCGGCGTACCCAGCCACCGCCTGGAATGGCACGGCCATAACGACTTCCACCGCGTTCTTGCCAACGGTGCAACCGCCTGGCTGTACGGCTGCGACTCCCTGAACGGGACCCTGTTCGGGTTCGGCGAACGCACCGGCAACCCGCCTCTGGAAGGGGCTATCATCGAGTACATTTCGCTCAAACACGATCTGTGCGGCATCCGCACGGAGGTGATTACCGAACTGGCAGATTATATGCGTTCCCTCGATTTCCCGATCGCGATCAACTACCCGCTGGTGGGCAAGCAGTTCAACACGACCAGTGCCGGCATCCACGCCGGCGGACTGCGGCAGGACGAACGGATCTATAATATCTTTAACACGGCCAAGCTGCTGAAACGGCCGCCGCGCGTGTCGCTGACCGACAAGACCGGCGCCGATGGGGTCGTGCTTTGGGTCAACGAGTTTTTTGGGCTCCACGGCCACGACCGCATCAACAAGATCAAGTGCCACAAGCTGGCCCGCTGGGTCATGGACCAGTACGAAGTCCACCACCGCATCACGGCGATCAGCGACCAGGAGATGGAAGCCCAAGTCCGAGAACTGATGCCCGAGTACTGGGAGAAGTACAAAGGCGCCCAAACTTAGGCGGCGTGAAGAAACGGTGATTGCTCCAGAAGCCCGGCTTTTTCAGAAAGCCGGGCTTCCTTGTTCGTTGCCCAACACGTGCTACGTCCCGTCTCCCTTCGCTGCTTCGGGCAAGGCGCGTTGCCGTTGCGTCAGCTGCCCAGCATTTTCTTCAAGTCCGCTTTGCGTGCAAGTCCTACGTGCTCGTCCACCACCTCGCCGTCCTGAAAGACCTTCAGGCTGGGAATCGAGTTGACGCCGTAGCGTGCGGCGAGCTGCGGGCTCTGATCGACGTTCACCTTGACGATCTTGGCGTCAGTCGTTTCGCGCGCCAGTTCCTCCAGCACCGGTGCAATCATCCGGCAGGGGCCGCACCAGTCGGCGTAGAAATCGACCAGGACGGGAACGTCCGACTTGAGCACCACTTGCCCAAAGTTGGTATCATCCGCATGGTGAACTTTGGATTCCTGCTTCGTAGCCGTGAGCATTTGTTTCTCTCCAGTTCTCTTGATCTGTGTGTCTGATTGACTGCTGATCCCAATGTTGGCGCCGCCCGTGCTTGATCTGGCACCAAACGAAATCCCCACGAGCGCGGTTACAGCGCCCAAAAGGGCAAGTTTTTCGATATTCTTAAGCATCCACTGTTTCATTGCACGACCTCCTTAATCTCACCCCGCAGGGGTTTTATCATTACGGATGCGCAAACCGTCGGAAAGTTACAGAAATCCGTGAAGCCGGCAAAAGCCCTCGACAGCCGCACTGGCAGACATCACGCTGCGAGCGATTTCAGCTGCCGAGAGGTGCAATGCTCCGCGCCGCCAAGTCGCTCGCGCTTCGTGTTCGTATGCCGGACGAACGCGGCGCCGGCCGGCTAATCCCGTAGCGACAACTTCACGTTGTCGACGTACAACACGGTCTTGTCCGCAGCCAGGCTGACCAAGCCCAGCCATTCGACGCGATTGAACTTTGGCTCGCCGCAGGTGAGGGACCGGAACGTTTGGGGCGGCTGGCCTGGGAGCGTCACCGCCAGGTCCCAAGTTCCCGACGCCTGCTGGCCCAGACCGCAGCTGATCTCCAGGTGTACCCAAGTCCCGGTAGGGATGTCCGCCAAAGGCTTGCCCCCTACGGACAGCTTGCCGGAGTCGATCAGGAGCGAAGGGCCCACGCGGTAGGGCCGCGCCGAGTCGCGCCACTCGTGGCCCAGCACCGCACCCGCCTCCATCCGCAGGTCGAAGCTCAGCACGGCGAGGCCCTGTCGGAAGCGGGGCGTGTAGAACAGGTGCGGATTGAAGACGTGCTCCAGGCCGGGCGCGTCGGTGAACTTCAAGCTGTGCTTGCCGTCCGCGGCCGTCTCGTCGGTGACGCGAATCCCATCGCCGCGGTTTTCCTCGAACACCTGGGCCAATGCGGGACCTTCGCCCACCGGCGTCTGTTCGAAATCGTCGTCGACGGAGATCGGCCGTGGCGGCGGCGGCAGCACGGTGTCGGGAAACTTCGCCTGTTTGGGCAACGCTACCCACTCCGGCGGGCCGACCAGCCCGTTCTGGCTGATGTCGATCGGTTGGAAGCCGAGTTGGATCGCCGGCGATCCGGGCTGAAGTCGGAAATCGAACCGGGCGGGATCGACAAACTGCGGATCTGCCACCAGCGAATGTTGGTCCACCCCCTTGGCCTGCCAGTCCTGAAACGTCTCGCCGTAGAAGAGCAGCGGCTGACCGCCAGTGCGCCAGTACAGATTATGGTCCCAGCGAGAGCGAAAATCGCTGGCCCCGCCGTCCTCGTGGAACAACTCGCCTTGCGTCAGGTAGAAGATGTTGCGTTCGACCACGCTGGGCGGCTCTTTGGTCCAGCTGTAACGCCACGCCGCCTCTTGACCGCTGAGCGCAAAGATATTGTTGCGGACGATGTTTCCGGTCATCCCCGTGTTCATGATCCCGCCGGTCAGCGTGTGGTAGACGATGTTGTTTTCCACGAGCAACTCGCTGGCCCCCGCGTCGAAATAGATCCCCCAAGCCATGGCCGGTTTGCCCGGATACGGGAACACGTCGTGGAAGATGTTGTTGCGGACCACCGTGCCGGTCTGGATGCCGAGCATGTAGATCCCGCCGGCGTCGCTGAGCATGCCGCGCACCACGTGGTGGACGTGGTTGTGCTCGATGCGGTTGTGATGCGTGCGGTTCGGCTCGAATCCCCAGTTCCAGCCGATCGACATGCCGGAGTAGTCGAAGCTGTGGATCTCGTTGTGCGAGATTTCGTTGTGGCTGCTCTGGGCCAGCCACAGACCGACCGCGCCCGGATACACACAACCGCCGTCGTGGATGTAGTTGTTCGACACCACGTTCGCACTGGACTCGACCACGTCGCCGGCGGGCATCGTCGGCTCGCCGATCCGCACGCCGCCGGCGCCCAGATCGTAAATGTGGCTCTGCACGATACGGTTCTCTTTGCAGCCGCGGCTGAACCAGATGCCGTAGCTGCCGACGTGGGCGATCTCGCATTGCTCGACGGCGCAGAAGCGCGCGCCCTTGGCGGAGACCACGGCCGGCACCGTCACCGCCGCCTGCGGGTCGCCGTAGCCTTTCTCGGACAGCGTCCAGTCCGCGTGCTGCAACGACAGGCCGAACAGCCGCACGTGATCGACGAACCGGCCCGCGTCGGGGTCGCCGTCCAAACGTACCAGTTCCGTGAGCACCGGCGCTACGACCTCGGCGGTGCGCAGGTCCTCGCCGGCCGGCGGCCAGTACGAGAGCACGCCCGTCTGCCGATCCAGGTACCATTCGCCAGGCGAGTCCAGGAGTTCCCTCGCGTTCTCCACGTAGTATCGCTGCTCCGGGTCCCAGGCCAGCGGCCGGAAGATCGTCGGCCCGGTGAAGGTGACGATGGATTGCGACTTGTCGACCGAGGCGATCCGCACTCGCGATGTGTTCCAGGAGTGCATCACCACCACCTCGGCATTGCCCAGGTCGTGGTAGGCGTCGATATCTGCGGTCTGGAAGCGGAACTTGTCAACCCCTTCGTTCCATGCGGCGTCCGGTTTCGGGTCCACCAGGCCGGCGACGCGGAAGTAGCCGTCGTTCGGGCTGCGGGCCCGCCGCGCTCTGCGGCCGTTGACAAACAACTGGCGGAAATACCATTGGCCCGCTTTAACCTCAGGCACCTCGGCCGTCCAGATCTCGCCGGGGCCTTGGCGCCAGCCCGTAATCCGCCGGCCGCCGGACAGCACCGGCTTGTCGTCCCCAGCAGCGGCATAGGTGACCGGGGCGTCTTTGCTGCCCGAGTCTTCCGGCGCGAAGACGATCGGCGATGCCAGTTGATGGACGCCCCGGATGTACACGGTCACGGGGCCTGGCAGTCTGTTGTCCTTGCGAAGATTTCGGACGGCGCTCCGGGCACGGTCGATGGACGCAAACGGGCCGTCGTTGCCCGCCGGATTCGGTTCGGCCAGCCGACCCGACCAGGCATCGTTGCCGTTGGGGGCCACGTGGTAGGTGATCGACTCGGCCCGAGTCTGTGGCGCCGCGACCGCGGCCAGCGCGATGAGCAGAACCGTCTTGGCAAGACGCAGCGACGTCGAGAGAATGTCTGTCGTCATCTTTCGCTCACTCCTTGGTGAATTTCGGGGATCGCAGCCTCAGCACGATCTTTCGGAACATATTCTCAGAGCGTACGCTATGCCGCAAGCGGTGAAGTCTTGGAGTGCGGCGCCTTGTCGCCGCTTTGGCCCGATCGCGACGCAGCGGCGGCCGCTTTGTGTTCCGGTGCCTTGCTGTGTCTCGTGGACGCCATCAGCCGCTACGTTCCAGGCCGCCGGCCTCATAATCCCAGCGTGTGCCGCAACGCAGCATCCACCGCCGACATGTCCGCGCAGTGGCCAATCGTGCGGTCAATCTCCCGTTCCAGCACGGTCGCGAGGTTGTCGGTGACGATTACCGAGTCGGTGTGCAGCCCCATCTGCTTGCTTTCTGGAGAAGCGTGAGGTACGGCCACTCGGCTGGGATGGCCGGCGCGGACCATGTTGCTGCTGATCATGGCCACGATTGTTTGCGCCAAGCCGGTTTGCAGGCGATTTGCCTGGACGACGAGCGCGGGCCGGCGCTTGGCAGTGCGCAGATTGGAGTCCGGAAAGAAGACGAGTACCACGTCACCACGATCAAAGGGCATCGTACACATCCATTTCGGGGCGATCCCAATCCTCCGCAAACGCTCCCAGCCGGTGACGGAGATCGGCCGCCTGTCGCTCGTCGATCCCGTAGTCGGCAAGTTGGATGGAGTCGGAAGTCAGGAAGGTGACGATTACCTGACCTTCCGCGTTCTCCGGCGGCCTTTCGAGCAATTCCACACGGCCGTCACGGCAAACGCCTCGAACAGATTTCAACATGGCTACATCCCTCCAGGGCTTAGCAGTTCTCTGAGATTCTAGGCGACCTCCTGGACTACGCCAGGAAGTCGAGGCCATCGGTGCGGCA
>CAZAQY010000386.1:0-6426 GCA_964486845.1 uncultured Pirellulaceae bacterium | reverse complement strand
AACAAGTCGCGCCGCTCCAGCATCTCAAAGAAAAGGTGTTTTCGCGCGGTTCGAGCCCTCAAGCGACGGCCCCAACGCCTCGACCTCGACTTCTTCACCACGAAACCCTGAGTTGCGTGATTGTGAGTTGCCCCATACATGATGCCCTCCTCTGAATACTCAAGAAAACAACTACGACTCCTCGACGTAAAAACACTCCTCGCGACTGGCGCGTCTCCAAGGCTCGCAACGTAGGTAGCCTGCCTCGCGAGAGTTGGGGAATCACGGAAGTTACACGACTTCCGCCGCCCCAGGGCTAAGCCTTGAACAGCACTAGTTGGACGCCGCCGCTTAAATTTCTATTCGACTGCCAGGCTTCTACGACCAAACAGGCGGTCACCGTAGACGCACGTTCGCAAGCCCGGCATTTCCGAATATGCCGGTTCTAGGGAATACCACGAACGATGGCTGGCCCCAACGCATTGGCGACCGCCAGCGGCAGACGTTGCCACAGGCGGATCGCCAACTGGTACTTGCGGTTGTCCGGCCGCATATCCCCGACCTCGCCGCGGCGCACATAGTACTGCCAAATCGCCGGATGCGGTTGAGCGCCCCACTGTTTCTTGAACCGGTACGTGTTGCTGTCGATACTGCTGCGGCCAAAGTCGAACGTGTGCTGCCCCCGCTGGAGCGCCCGCCGCAGCAGTTCCCAGTACATGAGCATGTTGGCGTTGGTCGAGTTGAATTCGCGCAGCGAGCTGGCGCTGGGCACCTCCGTCACTCCGCGCCCGTGACACAACATGGCCGCCGCGATCGGTTCTTGCCCGCCGGTGTACACCACGCAAAACTCCGCTCGCTCGCGGAACTCCCGCAGCACGCACCCAAACAGCCGCCGACTGAACACGGGCGTGCCCAAGTCGCGCATGTTCCGGCTGAACACCGCGTAGAAATCGTCCAGCCGCTCCTCTCCACTCCACGAAACCGTAAACTCCTGCTTCTGGCCCTTGCGAATCTGGTTCCGCACGCTCGGCTTGAACCCATCCCACAACTGGCCAGCCTCGGCGGGCAGCGGCAACCGCATGTGGACCTTGCTCTCCAGTCGCTGCGCCAACGCCGGGTGAGCGACCTCGGCTTCGTGTCTCAATTCCAAATGTTTGACGTCCAGTTGGTCCGCCAAGGCGACCGCTTGGTCCAGCAGAGCAGCGGCGACCTCCGGCGACTCTGCGGCGGCGCCACCGAAGTTCAAGTACGGCAGGCCCACCAGGAACCGGCCAAACAGACAGCTCTTGACCAGCGCCAGAGGCAGCAAGCCCACGACCCGCTTGCCGCCGGTCGCCTCCACACAATACGGCAGGTGCCCCAGCCCGTCGCGCAGCACGGCCAACCAGCGCGGATGGTAGCTGAGCGAACTCGTACCCCGCCCCTCGTACCAGGCCTCCCAAGCCTCCAGCCGCGTTCCAATCTCGCGACCGCCGCACACCCGAATCGTAAACTCACTCCCGTTCACCACTGACAACTAGCAACTGACAACTAGCAACTGACAACTAGCAACTAGCAACTCAAATCCGCCGAAACGCCATCCCGGCCCGCCGCGCCGCCTCGCCATCCGCGTCCTGCCGATCGCCGACAACCAGGCACTCCTCGGCCGCCATGCCCAACCGCTCGGCGGCCAGCAGGTAGCCGTCAGGCCACGGCTTCAGGCGGTTGGGGCCGCCCGACTCGCCGTTGGCAACCACGACATCAAACAGCGACGCGGCTCCGAGGGCTGCCAACTTCTGCGCGGCCGGATAATCGCTGACCACCGCCGTTCGTCCGCCCTGCTGGCGAAAGCCGGCGATTTCCGCCAGCAGGCGCCGGCGGCGGAACAGGCGCAGCCATTTTCCGGGCCGGCACACCATCCAGTAGTCCACGACCCGCCGCACCTCGGACACATCGCGGCCCAGCCGCTCGGCCGCCCGCCGCAACTGCTCTTCGTAAGGACTGCTCACCGGCTTCACAAGTTCCGCCCGCAACCGCTCGTGCTCCTGGCGAAAGACGCGCAACACACGCACGCTCCTGCCGCCGCCGGCCAGCAGTTCGGCGGTCATGGCCAGCCGCACCCACGACGCACGATACAGGGTCCCGTCCAAATCCACCAGCCAAGCACGGTAGGGAGGCATGGTAGGTGAGAGGGGTTAGGTGTCAGGGGACAGGGGACAGGAGTCAGGAGGCAGGAGTCAGGAGGCAGGAGTCAGGAGTCAGGGGGCAGGGGGCAGGGCGCGGCGGGCGGAGGCCAGTTGTAGACCCCGAACACGAAAACCTGATTGCGTTCAACTGACCACTGACCACTAGCAACTAACAACTAGCAACTAGCAACTAGCAACCGCCCCTACTCCTCCTTCTTCCGCCGCCACCGCTTCAGCGCTTTGCGTGTCAGGTGCCGCGCCAGCAACGCCGGCGGCATGCGCAGCCAGTGCGATCGGATGTACAGCAGTAGCCGCGCGGACGTTTGGCTCCAGGACTCACCATCACGCATTTCGGGAACCAGCACCCGCAACGCCAGCCTGTCCATCAGCGGACCGACGAGCCAAGAGGGGGCGTGGGCCTGGGCCGCGACCATTACCTCGCGCGGAACAGGCGTCTGCAGAAGCCGCTTGGTGAACCGAATCGCATAGAACAGAGGCCGCCCCAGTTGCAGCTGCTCGGCACGCGGCACCAGCCGATCCCAGAATCCCGGTTCGTGCTCGCCGAAGTGCCGCAGCATCAGATCCAGGTCCGTCACGTCCCGCAAACCGCCATGAAGGTCGCCGTCCTGAAACAAGTGAGCGGCCGAGTGCAGCCACATGTCTTCTGGCGACAGGACCCGGAAAACCCCGCCGGCGACCGGCCGGGCGGCTTGCAGCAGCAAATCGCTGTCCGGGTGCAGGCGACCCGTACGGGGCAGAATCGCATGGTGAACGTCGATGACCGTCCCGCGTTCGCAATGCCGCAGCGGCGGTAATTCGTGCATCCAGGCGCGATAGTAAAAATCGTCGTACTCGTCGTCGTCGAGTGACAACCAGCCGTGATCTCGCAACGACGATTCGACGGCGGCCAGGTTGTCTCGTGGCACGAGCAGATCGATGTCCCGAGAGACTCGTCCGCGCGCCACCGGCAAGTCCGCCATCACATAAGCCGTGCCCTTCAACAGCACGGGAACCACGCCGGTGCCCCGCAGTTCGCGGCAGATACGGTTCAACTCCCAGCGGACGCCCCGCTGGTGGTGCTCTGCAACTCGAACCGCTGCGCACAGCTGCTCGCGCACCTTTTCGTGTAGACGCCCGCAAGCACCGGCCTGTTGGATGTCGGCGCCGATCCGTGCCAGCAATCCCGTGCGCCGCCCCGCCCGCAACAGGGAGTTCCAATCATCGAGTCCCAGGGCGGACCCCGCTTCCGGGGCCGCCAGGACCTGCAGCAGCAGTTCAGACGCGTGCGGCACGACGAGCCTCATCCGACGCCGCTGCAGGATCCGCAAGTGCCTCCAATCGCCTCACGGCAGACTCCAAGTCGCCGTAACACAACTCGAAACACGCACACGCATCGACCAGGTCGGCAAGGGCGTGGAACCCCTCGCCTCCCAGGACGCTGTAGTTGAACGCGTGATCGGCGCAGTACATCAGCGATTGCGCTTTTGAGAAGGGGGCCATCTCCGCGGCGACGTCCGCGCGATAGGCCGGGAAGACAATCCAAGCAGGCTCTGCCGGATCGTCCATTCGCAGCACGCTCTCCCGCGGCGGCAACAGATGGGCTACGGGGCCCTTGGGCGTCTTCGGCCACGTCGGGCCCAAAACAGCCTCCGGGGCAAATGCCCGCACGATCTCGATCGCCTGCCCCTTGAGGCTCACGGGGCGAGGGACCGGCAGCAACCGACCATCGGCAACGCGGACCACCGCCACCTCGTCCGAAAGCAACCTCCACCCGCGGTGAATCAACGCCGCGCACAACGTACTCTTGCCCGCTCCCGCCTCGCCCGGCAGGATCATTGCTCGTCCCCCCTTCTCCACCACAGCGGCGTGAATCAGCAGGTGCGGACTGGGCCGATGGAAGACGCACAAGTTCAACGTCCACTCGATCAGCGGAATGGCCTCCGTCCGCGGTATGGGCCCAAAAAAACGCCGCCCATCGCTGTAAATGGACACCCGCCGCAGCGATCCTCGCGCCCTCCTCACGCTCACTTCGGCATCTGCGTAGCAGAGCCCCTGCGACAACAGGAAGTCGCCATACAGAAACGCCAGGTGAGGGACCATGCCAGCCACGGCGGTCGTTACACGCAAGGCGAAGGGACCAACTCGCCATCCCAGCCCTTCGCCACACCGGCGGGCCAATTCGTCGCTTGGTAGGTCGCCAATTCTCACGACACAAGCTCGACAAGCCCCAATTGGTCCAAGCGGTCCAGCAATCGTTCGATTTCGCGTGTGAACTCCAACGTCGGCTCGACGCCGTGGGTACAGCAAAGTCGTTCGACGAGTTCTTCGCTCGACAGCGGCTCTTGGCCGAGGTGGCGCACAGCAGCGGCCGCGATTCCGTTCAACAGATGCGTGTCACCGGACGCGGCGTCATAAAGAACGTGCTCGTCTGCGTCCCAGCTGCTCCAGCAAAGATCGACCGACCTGGCAGCCCACCTTGGGGATTCTTTGCTTGACATCAAGGCCACAGTTTGGCTAGCGCCATCCAACTGACACGAAAGTTGGCGTCATTCGTTGGTCGACTTGCCAAATACGAATATGCCAATCAAGGCCTAGGGTGGTAGGGGTTAGAGCGGTATACCTTGTACTCTTGTCCAGGTTGAGTATACCAAACGGGGCCGGAACCAGAAAAGCCGAAGCAGTCTGGCTGGCCTGGGGTTGGATCTCGGAAGAAACCTATGTTATCCCCGTAACGATAGGCGATGTTTGCGTAGTCTATCCCGGGGTCTGTGGCGAATGCCTGCCGAGCGCGCAAGGAGACGATCACCGGCACCGCTCCCAGTCCCGCTTGGATCAGTCGCCGCCTGCCCAAAATACTGACTCTAACGTCCGTCGCTTTGGTGGATTCTCTGGACATATCGCCCCTCCCCAAGCCTCATAGTTGTTCCCTGAACCTAGCCGAAGGCAGCCCCCTTGTCAACACTCCCGCAAAAAAAACGTCAAATTGTGGCCCGCCTAATGCCGTCGCCACAAAACACGTCCCCGACAGCGTCAGACGCCGTTTCCCGCTCCGCCGGAGTACGGCCAACGACTCTGATGCCTGTCCCACCATCCCCGAGGGCCTCAATCATTCCTCCGCTCCCTCTCCCCTGACTCCTGTCTCCTGCTCTCCGCTCCCATCACCCGATCGTACACCCCCCGAATCTCCTCCATCCGCCGGGCAAAACTGAAGCGGGTTTCGATCGTCCGCCGCCCGGCAGCCGCCAGCCGTGCCCGCAAGGCGTTATCGCCCAGCAGTTTGGAAATCGCAGCCGCCAAGGCGGCCAGATCGCCAGGGGCGACGATCAGCCCGTTTTCCTCGCGCTGGACCAGCCGCGGCACCCCCCCCACCTGCGTCGCCACGACCGGAACCTCCAAGGCCATCGCCTCCAACAACACGTTCGGCAACCCCTCACGTACGCTACTCAGGACAAAAAGGTCCATTGCATGGTATAAGGCCAGCGTGTCCGTACAGTGACCGAGCAACCGGATCCTGTCGCCGTGGCCACATTCTCGTATCAGGGCCTCCAGCCTCGCCCGGTCCGGACCCTCGCCAGCAATGACCAACTCGAAGTCGAATCCTTGCCCCAACAGCGATACAGCGGCCACGATCAAAACGTCAAACGCCTTCTCCGGCTGCAACCGGCCCACGGCGCCCACCAGCAGCCGGCCCGGATCGCAACCAAATTGCGCCTTGCATTCGTGCGGAGCACGCGTCCGCCGGTACACCTCCGTGTCGATCCCGTTGTCCACGTGCGTGCGGCGACTGTCCGGAATGCCGAGTTGGCCAAGAAACTCGTACAGGTCCGGGCTGACCGCGATCGAGTGCGCCATCCGCCGCAGCGCCCAGCGGTCGATGCGGTAGTACCAATCGAGCCGCCCGCCGAGCGTGACATATCCGTGCAAGGTGGTCACGACCGGCACGCGGAACCAGCGCCCCAACAGCACGGACAGCACGTCCGTCTTGTAATCGTGGGCGTGCAACACGTGCGGCCGGAACTGCCGGATTTCCTTCGCCAGTCGCCACAACGAACGCGGGTCCGCCGGCCCCGTTTCGGGAACGTCAACCAGCTGGACCCCCAACTCCCGAGCCCGTTGCGGCATGTCGTAATCGGGATCGTGCCGAGGCCGCAGGTACGCCAGCCGGACCTCGTAGTCCGCCCCCAAATGCTTGGGCGTGGCCAGCAGCGTCTTCTCCGGCCCCCCGCCGCGGCCGCTGACCGTCCGCAAATGAAGAATGCGACGCATGGGAAGTTGCTAGTTG
>CAZAQY010000385.1:0-6455 GCA_964486845.1 uncultured Pirellulaceae bacterium | reverse complement strand
CACTCCCCCCGAGTCAATTCTCCACAAACCTCGGAAATTCAGCAATTTCTACCCCTCAAGTCGCCAACGGGCGAGAGGGCGAGATCAGGTGTTCTGCCTGTGCTGCGGGGCGTGTTGCGAAGCGGTTCACAGCCCGCGGAAGGACTCACCGCGGCACACCCTCGTCGTGCAGCCGATCGTACAAGGTGCGCAGGCCCACGGGTTCGACGGCTACCTCTTCCAAAGGTGCATGGGACAGCCACTGCAGCAGCGGCGACAGTTCTCCCGGCGTCTCGATGATGATCCGGCCCTCGCCATCGGTGTGCAGCGACAAGTCTTTTTCCAGACCTTCCGGCACGGGGGGAAGCGGGCCTTTCAACTGGGCGCGGATCCGGTGACGCCGCCTCAACTCGGCCATCGCCTGCACGTGGACCAGTCGCCCGGAACGCAAGAACGCCACACGATCGCAGACGGACTCGACTTCGGACAGCACGTGCGACGAAAACAAGATGGACCGGCCGCGCTGGCGAGCTTCCGACACCAGACGGAGCACGATGCCGCGGACCGTTGGGTCCAGGTTCGACGTCGGCTCGTCCAGGATCACCAAAGGCGTGTCCGTCGATAATGTCACCGCCAGGGCCAGTTTTTGTCGCATGCCCGTGGACATGTAGGCCACGCGCCTCGATAATTCCAGCTCCAAACGCTCGGCCAGTTCCTCGGACCGCTGCAAATTGCCGCCCGGCCGGATCTCGGCGAAGAAGGCCAGAACCTGGCGGCCCCGCATCGAGCGGAACAGGCGCGCTTCGCCCGGCAAGTAGGACACGATCCGCCGCACGCGGACCGACTGGCGATGGCAGTCCAGACCATCGATCGTGGCGTGGCCGGAGGTCGGTTTCAGGTAACCCAGCAGCAGACGCAGCAGCGTGGTCTTGCCGGCGCCGTTGGGGCCTAAGAGCCCGAAGATCTCGCCGCGCGCAACGCCCAGCGTGCAGCCGTCCAAGGCCGCCAGATCCCGATAGCATTTCGTGAGGCCGTCCGTTTGGATGAACAAGATACACCTTTCGCGGGCTGCAGCCGCAACCAGATCTCAGATCTCAAATCTCAGATCCGAAACGAATTCAAGCACCAGAAACTCGAACGTCCCACAAGTCAACCGTCTTCACGAGCCATTGTTGGCCAAGGACGCACCGCTTGCAAGGTCTGCGCCCGTCTCCTGTATACTTGCGGTTGGCGATGTGCCATACTGGCTCAGGATGCCCAACTTCGGGCACGAGTACAAACTCTTGCAGGTTCAAGCCAGGAACGACCGCCAATCGCCCCGCAAATCCTCCCTCAACCGCCGTCAATTCGTCGGCACCGCCGCGCTGGCTGCCGCGATGAGACCGGCGCTGCATGCTGCGGGCAAAGCCCCGCCCAGCGGCCGCGTGCGGATCGGCCTGATCGGCTGCGGCGGACGCGGACGCGGACGCGAGCTGCTGAATGTGATGCGAGACTATCCGGACCGGACGCATGAATAACTCGTGGTGGTTTTCACGGCAATCAGGCCACCATGGTCCTCGACCGCAGCGGCTGCGAGCTGTACGAAGACCGCCGTCGATTGCATCAAGGAAGGCAAGCCGCCGCCGCTGGACTTCGAGGCCGGTCATCAGGCCGCCGTCTGCTGCCACTTGGCCAACATCGCCTACCTGGGGGGCTGCCAACTCGCGTGGAACGGCCAGACGGAAACGATCGCCGGCGACGAGCAAGCCTCTGCGTGGCTGTCCCGCCCGCGGCGCCGGGGGTATGAGCTGCCGAGCGTATGACGGTGGCAGCGAACGTAACCATCCCACGGGCAGGCCGTGGGCATTGGGGACCCCGGCCACGTCAGCGGAACGCCCGCACGCCGAACCAGCGCAGGATCGGGGAACGGCGAGGGCTGGCGGCCGAGAAATCCTCGGCGTTGATCGCCAACGCCACGTTGATGTTCTCCCAGGCGACCAGCTGATCGCCGATCCGCATCATGGCCTGGATGCCGCCGTCCTGGGAGATGGCGAAGCCCAACGAGCCGAGGCGTTCAAAGCAGTAACGCATCATGGCTCGATGCCGGGTGCCGAATTGCGTGATGTCCACGCGCCGCAAACGCGACGGCTTGGCCTCGGCGTCCCCCGCCATGAACACCTCGGCCAAGTTGCTGTCGGCCCGCAGTTCCACGCCGAACCCGTGTACGGCCAGCGTCTTGTCCAGCAACACCACGCCGTCCACGCACGACAGGGCCGCAATCCAGCGAAGGCAGCCGAGGACCTCCTCCTTGCGCTGTTCGACATCGAGGTGCATATTGCGCAGCGTTGACAGCGTCGCGTACAGATTGCCCGGAGCCCCGTTCTTGGCCGACTCCATCAGCGCAGCCGAATCCTGGGCCCGCCGCAGATGCACGCGGACGAGCCCCACCACGGCACTGCTCAGCCGGTCGTAGTGAATGCGATACTTGGCATTCGACCGGTCGAAATCAACCCGCGGCACGATGACCAGCCCGCCGCCATGACGATACTGCTGGATATTGACCAGAATCCGCGAAAGCGAGTTCAGCCACCGCAGCAGCAATTCCCGGTCCAGCCAGGCAGGATGCGGCGAGCCGCATTCGACCGCCAGCTGCGGATACGCTGCGCTCACATAGCTGCGCAGGTGGTCCGCCAGCAACGCATGCACCGGCCCGGACCAGAAGACGTCGTACTGGGCCTCGACCAGAACGTCCTGAGCCAGACTGCCCACCAGCGTCCCGTTGCGGTAGACGCAGATGCTTCCCGAACCGTTGATCGTGGCTTGAAACAATCCCGGCCGGTGCACGTCACTGCCGGCGGACAGCGCCAGCTGATCTCCTTGCCGTGGCTCCTGGTCGACCATGCCCCAGATGGACAACTCGCCCGTGTCGTCGGCGAACACGTTCAACGAAGCGACTTCCGGATCGGCGGCCCGCGCCAGCTTGGTGACCGTGCGAATATCGAAGGGCAAGGGATCGGAGAAAGGAAACGCAATCCAGCGATTGGCGATCTTCTGAGGCGGCTCGCCGCCCGCCGGGTCGGAGCGCTCGACGAAGTTCACCGTACACAGGGTCTGCCGTCCCTCGTCCGTGCGCAGGCTGGCGAAGTACAGAACCTCAAAAAAGCGGACCAGGACGGCTTCGTCCAGCGCCCTTCCCGCCGTTTTCTCCATGTGGATCGCTACCAGCCGTGCCAAGTCAAACGGATATTGCGTTGTCTTCTCGATTGTCATTGCTAGCACCAAACGGGCGTTCGGCAAGGTCCGCGACCAGGTTCGGGACCAGGTTCATCGAAGGTGCGGAGTATATCCCGCCGCTGGCAGCGGGCAAAGACCGACTCAGTCCGTCGCCACCGCCGAGCGCATCAGGATGAGCCGTGCCGTTGGTCGCCTGCCAGGGCCAGCGCGCTGCCGCGCGGTTGGCGCAGGATGTAGACCCACAAGGCGACGACGGCCGCCAGCAGGACCAGGCTGATCCACTGCGAGATCGACAGGGACGTGTGGAATTGGCCGGGCTCATCCACGCGGATGCGTTCCTCCAGGTACCGCACCACCGGGTACAGCGTCAGCAGCAGCGCGAACACCTCGCCGTCCCGCCGGCGGAAAGGATAGTAGCACCACAACAGCCAGCAGAGGATGCCCGCTCCGATGGCCGCGTAGATCTGCGTTGGATGCGCCGGCCGACTGCGGGCCGGAAGGCCGGAAAGGCGAATCGCCACCGGGCCCTGGTCCGTCGCCAGTCGAAGCTCTGGCGGCGCGACTCGCAGCAACTCTTGAGCCTCGGCGAACGACGCCACGCGTTGTCCGTCAATCGCGCGCAGCTCCGCACCCACCTGCAATCCGGCAACGCCGGCAGGCCCTCGCGGCTCGACGGCCACCACGCGCGCCGCCCCCGTCGCGGGGTCCTGGCTGATTTGGAATCCGTGCAATTGGCCCACAGACCGCTGGTGCCGGTAGGGCTCGCTGTGCGGCGGGAACGTCACGCCCAACTGCGGCACATCGCACAATCCGCCGTAGCAGCAGCCGTTGAGGAAACAGCCGATGCGGCCCAGGGCCAGCCCCAGCAGTAAGCCGGGAGCCATCAGATCCGCGAGCGCCAGCGCCGGCAACGCGTGGCGGCGGAGAAACCACAGTCCGCCCAGCATCGCGCCGATCAGCGACCCGTACACGACCAAGCCGCCCTGCGTGACGTTCAGGATCGCGCCGATCGTGGCGGACAGAGTCGCCCGGTGAAACCGCGGCCAGTACTCGATCACATAGAACAACCGCGCCCCGATGATGCCGGCCACAAAGATGTGGAAACACAGCGAAATCACGATCTCCGCGTCCAAGCCCACACGCCGCGCTTCGCGAACGGACAAGGCGACGCCGGCCAACACACCCGAGAGCAGCATCACGCCGTAGCCGCGAATCGGCAACCCCTTGGACGGCCCCGCATCGGGGATGTCTTCCAGCCGCGGCAAAACCAACCAGATCAACAGGCCAATGATGATCAGAACCGGCAGGTAGCTCCGCGTGTCCGCATTCCAGCCCTGCCGCCGCCAGAGCCGGACCAGCAACCCCGCGCCGACGACCGCCCACAGGATCAGCATCCAGCCTGCGCCAAACATCGGCAGGCCCAACCATTGGTGCGGAATGTGACAAAGGTCTTGCAGCATCATGCAGTCCTGAGGCGGCCAACGTAGCATGGCTCTCCGAGCCGTGCCAAGGTGTCCGAAATACGGGTCGTGCCGCACGGCTCGGAGAGCCATGCTACGGCGTTTCGATTCTCCAGTTGTCGATCAAGCGCGTCGTGCCCACCTTGGCCGCAATCAATGCCATCACCGGACCGGCCAGTTCCGAAACGGGTTCGAGCGTTTCCGGATCCACGACGGCGACATAGTCGATGCGACGGATCTGCGCCTCGGCCAAGACGCGCTGCATGGCCTCCACCAACCTCGCCGCCTGCCGCTCGCCGCTTGCCGCTAGTTGGTCCGCCAATCGCAGACTGCGCGAAATCGCCAATGCCTGCTGCCGCTCGCCAGCACTTAAATAACGGTTCCGGGAACTCATGGCAAGCCCATCCGGCTCGCGCACCGTGGGACAGACGCGGATTTCGATCGGCACGTTCAAGTCTTGCACCATCCGCCGGACGACGGCCGCTTGCTGGTAGTCCTTCTGCCCAAAGAACGCGACATCCGCCTGCGCCAAATGGAACAGTTTCAGGACCACCGTCGCCACCCCGCGAAAATGGCCCGGCCGGCAGTCACCTTCCCACCGCTGCCCCACCCGCGGCGGTTCGACGAAGGTGGAGCAACCGGCCGGATACATCGCTTCGCGGCTGGGGGCAAAGACGAGATCGGCGCGGCAGGAGGCCAACGCCTCGAGGTCGGCCGGCAGCGTGCGCGGGTACTTGTCAAAATCCTCGTGCGGGGCGAACTGCGTGGGATTGACGAAGATGGTCACGACCGTGAAGCCGCCTTCCGCTTGCGAGGCCCGTACCAGACTGAGATGACCCTCGTGCAGCGCACCCATCGTGGGCACCAGACCAATCATCCGTCCGGCAGCTCGCGCCGCGCGGACGCCGGCGCGAAGTTCGTGCGCGGTGTGGACCAGCTTCGGTCGTTCTGCCATGAGGGGCGCCGGTGCGGACATGCTGTCAATCCAGAGGTGGAAGGTGTGGGCGGAACAGCACCCCATAAGCCCGGCTTTTCAACAAAACGGTGCTTGCTCTGGTTTGCCGTGCTGCCGCAGCGAGATTATAGACCAAACTCGCCGAGTTGCTCCAGGCGTGTTTGCACGCGGACGTAATTCCGCTCGGTGACACCATTCATTGCTCCACTTGGTTGCCGTCCATCACAAAGAAGTAGGCCCACGGCTTGGCCGACGCGGGCGGGTTGACGAAGCCCTGTTCCAAGTCATCGGCCGCCAATGACAGGGCCGTACAACAAAGTGTCAACCACGCCGCCGCCATCCGTCGCTTGTGCATCGCTCACTCCTTGGGTTTGGCGAACTGTACGTCAGGCTTTCCAGCCTGACCGGACGGCTTGCCCGTTCCACGGGTCAGTCTCCGCAGCACTTCGCCTTCGACCCGGTCGTCGTCCCAGTCCGGGTGCGGATGGTGGACCCCCGCCCGGATCACTTGCCGGGCCGTCCGACGAGCGGCGGCGATCATCTGGACTTTCTCCGCCGGGGTCTTGCGGCGCAAAACGTCCGCCAGGGCCTCGTCCAGAACTTCGATTTGTCCGCCATCCAGCCGCCATTTCATGCCGGATTCTCGTTGACAGAGCAACAGCACGAGCAAAGCCTGGCTCTTGTCCAGGTCGTGAGGCGCACGGTTATTCTCGTTGCCGTGTACTGAACTCGTCAATCCCATAGGTTCAGGTATTGTGGCGCCTCTGTCCGTCCTGAATGCAGCAAGTGCTTTGCTGTGAGTGATCAGGATAGTTGACAGCATGTCGTTCACGAAAACTGCTAGGAAT
>CAZAQY010000384.1:0-6457 GCA_964486845.1 uncultured Pirellulaceae bacterium | reverse complement strand
CATCACTCGAAAACCGCCTGCGCCGTAGGAGCCGTGGAGGCAGAGCAGCGTACCATCCCGCAACGCCATGAGTCGCGGCTCGAACAGCCGGATTCCGAACGAAACCGGCTTGGTCCACGACCGGCCGCCGTCCCGTGACCAGGCGATGTCGCCCTCCGGACGCGCGATCAGCACCAGACGACCGTCCGGAAGCTGGGCCACGGCGGTCTCGGACATCTCGTGGCCGGTGGACAGAGTGGAAAGCAACTCCCAGGTACTGCCGCTGTCCGTGGACCGGCAGAACGCGACCATGTCGTGTTTCGCTTCCGGCGTCCGGCCGTAGACACAAATCAGTGCAGAGCCATCTCGCAGTTGAATGATCGGTCCGTCTGTGGCGTCGAACACGAACGGAACCGGCAGCCGCTTCGGCTGTTGCTTCCAGGTGCGGCCGTTGTCGAAGGAGCGAATAATCGCGGTGAGCGGAGTCAGGGCCGGGTCGCGGGCCAGCTCCGTGCCCGTTGGGCCGGGATACGTGAAGAGACTGCACAGGATGGTGCCGTCCTGCAGCTGGCAGAAGTTGGGGGCGCGGTCGTCCCACGGGGTATCAAGTAGGACCGTGCGCCGGGACCACGTCTTGCCGCTATCGGTGGAGCGGATCAGTTCCGCGCGACCGCCACGTGGGGCGTCGATGTCGGTCGGCATGCCGATCTTCTTCCACTCTTCCCTTGCGGCCGGGTTTGCCAGAAAGTACTCGGTGGGCGGCGATGCGTGCCAATAGCCCGACGAAAAGCCCACCAGCATCGTCCCGTCTTGCAGCACGAGAGGCGACTGCCAGCCGACAAATCCTCGGTAGCCCGGATACGGCTCAGGCTGGTTCACGCCTGGCATTGCACCGGGTGTAGTACTCAGCCACGGCGTCGATGACCCGACGGGGCACCTGACTTCCCGCTGGGCCGTCGAAGAACACCGCGGGTTGGCCTGCGACTTCTGTGGCCAACGCGGGGAATTGGCTGCGACACCATTGCTCGTCAAAGCTCTGGTTCATGGAACCTCCGACCATTGTTAGCGATCCTGCTCGTCGTGCCTGCGCCGTTGCGAGCTTGTCTGGGAGGCAACCGGCGGTTTGAAGAACTCCAGCATATCCGCCGCCGCTCGGCAGGGAACACGGCAACCCACCGATCAGGCGTTTTGGCTGTATCCGGGGCGTGTCTGGACAAGCGGAGACCGAATCGAGACGATAAAGAGCAAATCAAGCCTGAATCGATTCCTGGTACAGCGACGATAACTCGCCGGGCAAATCAACGTATTTTGAATTGGGGAAGAACTACATGATCCCATTACGAGACAACATCCCTTCGCGGACGGTCCCGATCGTCAACTACGCGATGATCGCCGCATGCACGCTCGTTTTTCTGGCCCAACTTGCCGATCAGGCGGACGGTGACGCGGTGCTGGTGGAGCGACTGGGGATGATACCGGCACGTGTCCTGCATCCAGACGAGCGGATCGAACGCTCGGAGCGAATGGCTCTCGTGGATCGCTTCGGGCAGGTGGTGCAAGTCGTCGAACGCCCGCGCGAATTGGCCCCTGCGCCCTTCAGCCCCTGGCTAACGCTACTGACGTGCATTTTTCTCCACGGTGGATGGATGCACTTTCTCGGCAACATGTGGTTCCTGTTCATCTTTGGCGACAATGTCGAGGACCGGATAGGGCATCTCGGGTACCTGCTGTTCTACTTGTTCAGCGGCGTTGCGGCCAGCGGGGCCCACTTGTTGTCCGATCCATCGTCGCAGGTACCGACCATCGGCGCAAGCGGGGCGATCGCCAGTGTGATGGGGGCCTACTGCTTGCTCTACCCGCGAGCCAAAGTCGTCTCGCTGGTTCCCATCATCGTGATTATGGAGATTGTCGTTTTGCCAGCCCCGGTCTTTCTGGGCATCTGGTTCGTGCTCCAGTTCTTCCAGGGCATCTGGTCAATCACCTCGCTCCAGACCACTGGCGTGGCCTGGTGGGCGCACATCGGCGGATTTGGCTTCGGCTTCCTGGTCGCGGTTGTGTTGCGAGCCGTTGGAGGAACTCGCCCACCGGTCGCAACAAGGCATCCGAATACCGAGCGAATCGCCGTGTATCGGTATCGCCGATAGGACCGATCATGCCGCAGGCCATGCGGAGGCAAGTTGTCTTGCCAGCCCCGCGGGGACCGAGCAAACCTACCATTTCCCCGCTGTCTGCGTGGAAGTCCACGACGTCCACGACCCGCCGCGCGCCGCAGATCTTCACCAGGCCATGCACTTCCAGAGCTGTCACGCAATCGTCCCCCGTTCAATTCACTAACGCACGCTGCGCCTGGTTCTCGCTCTGGACGAAGAAGTCGGCGAATTCGGTGGCTGTTTCCGCCGTCCCCTCCAGGTCGTACTCGTCCGAAATCAGGGTGCCAATGCAAGCCTGCATGGATCGCGCTCCCTCGGGCGTGGAGTGGTGCGTGGCAATCTCGCTGGCGAAGTTCAGCAGGTTGTACACGCGACACCGGGCCGGCAAGACGCGCTGCCGCTTGTTGCTGAGCGCATCCAGGTTCGCCAAGCCGTACAACTCGTTCAGGTTTCCCGTCATGCGGTAGAAGTCCCGCAGCAAGGTGTCGCTGGTCAAATCCTTTCGGCCCTTCACCTTGATCAGCGACTTGTACAGCTGCGTGCATTCCCGAACCGAAGCCCAGGACGTTTGCGCACTCTCGAACCGCTGCCGCAGTGCGGCGTAGCCCTCGCCGTTGTCGTAGGTTTCCAGGGCCCGGCCGATGCAATGGGCAATGTCTTTGCCCAGACTGACGTCGCTACGGAAGGCGGGTGCGTACCCCACCATGCCATTGGCGCAAATCTGCCGGAGCAGCGACAGGTAGATCTTCGGATGGCTGAAGCCGTCCACGGGCGTTTCCAGCACGAAACGGTGCTGGAAGTGGTCCGAGCCAATCTGGAACGGCTGATCGCCGGATCGTGGCGTGTGGTGGCTGGTGACGATCCCGTTCGCGTAGGACGGCTCGCGACCACCGTAACGGGACACGAGATCCAGGACTTCGGCGTAACGGATCACATCCCGGTTAGGGTGACTCACCGCCAGCAACTGCGGCGGCCCCCCGCCGTCCCGCTCCAGGCAGTATCGCAGCATGTCGTCCGGCGCCCGCTCGGAGATTCGCTCGAATACTTCGGCGGGCTCGAAGTACCGAAACACACTGTCTGAGATCCCAAAGCGGACGAAGAACGACTTCCAGAAGCGTTTTGTCGGAACCGCCTTTTGACCTTGGACCACGATCGCCGAAATCGTCGCCTTGGCAGATTTCCGCGGGCGCTGTGCGACGGCGTACAAGTCACGAACTTTGGTGTAGCCGTAATCGAATGTGCAAGTCATGGTTTTCTCCTCCCTCGTTAAGTGCTGACGAAACCTAACCCTCCGTGTGCCAAGGCATCGGCCGCGGTCGGTGAGCGACCACCAGTTTTGGCAGGCTCACCTGGGCGCGGGCGATGATCTGTCGTGTTCGATCACTGATCGCCGTGATCTGGCGATTTACGGTCAGCGCCCGCCATTGGCCGTCGGCCCAGACGTACTGCTCCTCGGCCATGGCGGTCCGAATAAACGGATGCCGCGTGTTCTTGCACTGGACGATCTGCTTGCGGGCCAGATCGGGATGTTTTCGGAACACGCGGCCACCCATTTGGATCGTGCAACCTCGGCCTGATGGCCGACAGAAAACCGTCTTCAGCGACGGGCAGTCAAAACCCTCGGTGAGGACCAGCATATTGATCAGGACGCGGATGCGGTCTTCCGCGAAATCGGCGAGCTGTCGCTCCCGATCGGTCTTGCCCGTGACCACCTCGGCGGGAACACCCGCCGCCGCGAGGATCTGCCAGCAGGCGTCGCATTGATCCTGACGGTGAAAGAAGACCAGCGATTTGCCCCACCGGTTCGGATCTTGGATCAGGAACTGGGCCACCGTAGCGGGGCTGTAGTCGGGAATCGTGAAATGGTGGTAGCGGCTCAGGTATCCGTCCTGGATCAGCTGATGAATTCCCGCGTCCCGGATCACCTTGTCAAAGCACAACTTGATGCGATCCGTGCGAAACGGCGTGGCGGTCAGCCCCAACACCTTGCGGGGGCGGATGTTGCAGTGCAGGTTGGCCATGCTCATCGCGGCATCGTGCTGGGCTTCGTCCACGATCAAGAAGTCCACCGGAGGTGGGGCCTTGTCGAACATCGAGATGGTCACAAGGTCCACGTCAAACCCCCAGCGACGGTTTTCTTCCTCGGCCTGGGCCAACAGGTTGCGTCGCATGGCCACCCAACCGACCGAGAAACCGAATTCGCGCTGCATTTGCCGGGCGAGGGCCAGTCCCATCACGGTTTTGCCGCTGCCTGTGGGACTTTCGATCATCACCGAATGCGCCGTCGGCTCGAGATTACCGGCTCGGTCGCGGAAGGTGCCGCGAAACATGCGGAGCGCCTTGGACAGAATGCGCAGCTGATACGGTCGAGATTCGACCGAAGTGCCTGTGAGCAGGTCGGATGCGTGCGGTTCGGCCTCGTGCGGAGCAGAGCCGGCACTCGGCTCGCGGGCAAAGACAGGCTCGTGCATGATGCGATTCCTCCGTGCTACGCACTTGCTCGCAGCGGATGCCAACTGCGGCCCATCCATTTCGGGCCGGGAAGCATACCGCGAGCAACCGTTGATGCAAGTCCCCTCCAGCGATGGAAAGGTCACCGCTGGTGGTTGGGATTACGTCGTAACCAGTGCGTCGGCTGGGAGTATCGAGAACCCGACTGACACGTTTGGTCAAACACAAGAAAAAAAGTTTCTTGGAACGAAACAACTGTCCCCTCCGCAGCAGCATCAAGTTGGCTGTGGGTGCGGCTGGGGAAGCGGGCAAGTCCAGGGACTACGCGCAAGAGCCGAAAATCAAAATCAGCTCGTTTGGCCAGTGATTTTCTTCAATTTCTGGGGTTGTCGCTAAATCGCGATTGATTTCCAGCAACGGGAATTCCCACGGCCCCTAGACAACGAAGGACGGAAAAGGTTCGCGATTTGCTTTCCAGCCGCTGATTCGAGATGGGTGGTCAAGGATCAGGCCGAATTCGCCCGCTTCGGGTATGTCATGCGGAGCACGTTGACAAAATTCGTGGCGTTCTTGTATTCGGCGACAAAGATTCAGGAGGCGATCCTGGTGCGAACGGTCGCGTTCGGTAACCGAAAAGCAGCTGCGGCGGCGCTGTTGGACTGGGATCAGGCAGCGGTTGATGTGGACGAAGATGTGGCGGGGAACAGATCTGGCAAGTCCTCGAATCGGAGCTGGCTCAAGGGCTGCAGTGGCCCGAACGCTTTCAGAACTTCACTTTGCGGGACGAGGCCAATGCAATCTGTGCCTCGAAAATGGTGTACGACTTGTTATCGTGAAACCCGAAGTCGTAAACCGCCGCGATGCCTTTGCGGTTAAGGTTTGCCCCCAGCTTCGCCTCGCGTTGGAGCACCGCCTCCAGATTGGTGATTCCGTGGCGACGGTGCGAAACGACCTTCATCGCGACAGCGCGATCGAGACGTAGGTCCTTGGCCAAAAAGACCCGTCCCATGGAGCCGTTGCCGAGTTCTCCTGTTAGGAAGTAGCGATCGGCAACCATCAGACCGACCTCAAACTGCCCCAGCAACTGGGCCTCGCGTGAATCGTCCCACTCAGGAGTGACCGAACCGTCGTCGTTCGACCTGCAAAAACGAGTCGTCGACAGGGCTTCTTCCTCTTGCGCATGCATTTCGCGTGCATCCACGGGGCGGACAGGGACGGCTTCAACATGGGATTGCGTCACGAAACGCGATTCTACCGTTCGTGTTCGCCCCACGGAAGATGCGGCGGAGTCCAGAGCCAGGGACTGAACACCCCTGGCTGCCGCTCGTTTTCGCCGCGTCCCGATTCCTGGCCGGTAATGCACGCTACTGAGGTTTCCTGCCCGCCGCCTGCGTGCGATCGCGGCGTTCAAGTTCCGGTGATTCGAGGCAGGCCGGGTGGCGGCGAGTGGGTCGATCGGAGCCGCGATGACCACGCCTTATTGTGCCAGCGACACGGGGCCAGAATCTTCTCACAGTCCGTACGACAACAGGATTCTGACGAGGTCATCGATATCGGCTCTCGTCTCCAAGCGTTCGATTCCCAGGTACTTCAACACGAGAGGAAGCGTGAGGCCGGCCGTCTTTTTCAGGTGCCGGATTTCGAAATCCGCCATGGCTTCTTCGCTCGGAACAGCGGCCGTGGCCGGCAGACTTGCAGCGCAAAGCCGTTGCGTTAATCGCACGAGATATGCAGCGATCCTGGCCATCTTCCGATAGTTGAGCTTCTCCGGCGTGTCCGCTTCCGTGTGATAGTACGGCCATCGTCCGCACGACAGGAACAGGTACCTCCAACGCTCCAAAGAGCGGCTACTCTTGTCCAGCGAACACCGCGCGGCG
>CAZAQY010000383.1:0-6470 GCA_964486845.1 uncultured Pirellulaceae bacterium | reverse complement strand
CGTGATGCCATCGGCAGCATTGGGCGGCGAGCCCGGGCAGGGCGACCTGTTGCGGTTCCTGCCCAACGACGGCAACTCCGTGTACAGCGTCACGGGGTTGCTGCGCCAGTGGCCGCCGGAAGGCCCGAAGATCCTGTGGCAAGCCGATGTCGGATGGGGCAAGAGCGCAGTCGTGGAGGCGAATGGACTGGCGTTTACCGCTGCCGAGACCGGCGAGAAGCAGTGGGCGGTGTGCCTGGATCCGGCCACCGGGGCGACCCGCTGGAAGCACCTGCTGCTGCCCAAGCCGAACCGGCATTTCCAGTGGGGGCCGACCACGTCGCCGGTGATCGACGAGGACCGCGTGGTCTTCATTCCCTATGCCATCTACGAGAAAGATGTCTGGGAGATGCGCTGCCCGATCGTGTGCCTGAAGACCGACGGCACGGAACTGTGGCGGGCCGACGAGACGTTCTGGGCCACGGAGGCTTCCACGCCGCTGATCGCCGGAGACACACTGTACGTCGGCGCCGACAACCCGCAACGCGTGGTCCTGGTGGCACTGGACAAGCGGACCGGAGCCCTGCGCTGGTCGACCGTGGTGCAATCGGACGCGAGCAGCGAACTGGGCGCTCCGGCGTCGCTGACCTATCAGGTCGTGGACGGCATCCCGCAGGTGATCGTGGCGACCTACGGGACCCGCGAATTGCTGGGCGTACACGCGGAAACCGGCGAGATCATGTGGCGCTGTCCCTACCAGGGCGACATCCGTATCGGTCTGGTCAGTACGCCCGTGGCTGTGGGCTCGCGGCTGTTCGTTTGCGGCGGAGAGGGCAAGGGCCGCAACTTCTCCGCCTGTTTGCAGATGCGCGCCGAAAACGGAAAGATCACTTGCCGGGAACTGTACCGCAGCACCGAACTGCAGACGAACATGTACAACACGGTCGCCGTCTATCAAGACGCCGTGTTCGGCTTCGGCGGCGGGGCCAAGGCGGGCTTCCTGCACTGCACCGATTTCCATGACGGCCGCCTGCTGTGGAAAGTGGAAAATGAGGAGTGGACCAAGGACCAGAACCTGGTGATCGCGGATGGATTGATCTTTGCCCTCACCAAGAACGGCGACCTGGTGATGGCCGAAGCCAGCCGCGAGGCGTATCGGGAACTGGCCCGCACGCGAGTGCCGATCGAACTGGGCCGCCCCCAACAGCCGACCATCGCCAACGGCCGCATGTACATCCGGGGCGAACAGTCGGTCGTTTGCTATCAGGTCGCCAAGTAATGAGAGGAGGACATCATGTCCACAAAAAAGAAAAACATCACTTGCGGTTGTTCCTCATCGTCTTGCGGCCCCCAGGCCACCCGGCGCGATTTCCTGGAAGCGATGGGGGCGACGGCGGCGGTCACGTGCCTGACCGCCGGGCCGGCCATGGCCGGACCCTTTGAAGCCAAGGATTTCGAAAAGCTCGTGCCGGCCGACAAGCGGCTGACGCCGGAGTGGGTGCGGTCGCTCACGGCGCGAGGCGAGCCGGCGGTCTATCGCGTGCCGGAATTGGACAAGATCGGCATGCCCGCCGGCGGCATCTGTGCCGGGCAACTGTACCTGGGCGGCGACGGCAAGCTGTGGCATTGGGACATCTTCAACCGGCACATCGGCACGGGAGCGGATCACTACGCTCATCCGCTGACGCCCGCCTCGCCGCTGGATCAGGGATTCGCGCTGCTGGTCGCGGCGGGCGATCAGACGCAAGTCCGGGCACTGGACCGCACCGGTTGGAGCGAGATCTCGTTTCGCGGCGAGTACCCGATCGGCCGCGTCGAGTACCGGGATGCGCAGTGCCCGGCGAGCGTGACGCTGGAAGCCTTTTCGCCGTTCGTTCCGCTGAACACCGACGATTCCTCGCTCCCGGCGACCGTGGTGCAGTTCACGGTCAAGAACAACGGGCCGGGCAAGATCGAAGCCGAACTGGCCGGCTGGCTGGAGAACGCCGTGTGCCTGCACAGCGCACCGCTCCAAAACGGTTCTCGCCGCAACCGCGTGGTCCGCAACGAGCGATTGACTTTCTTGGAGTGCAGTGCCGAGCCGCCGCCGCCCGTCAACGAGCCGGAGCCCCGCCCGGACATCGCGTTCGAGGACTTTGAAAAGGAAACCTACGAGGGCTGGCAGGCGACCGGCACCGCGTTCGGCGCAGAGCCCATCGAGAAGGCGAAGATTCCGAACTACCAGGGCGACGTGGGATCACAGGGGAAACGCCTGGTGAACACGCATAACACCCGCCAAGGCGAAGACGTCCGCGGCGGCGACGCGCACGTCGGCACGCTGACCAGCCGGGCGTTTGTGATCGAACGGAATTACATCAACTTCCTGATCGGCGGCGGAGCCCATGCCGGCCGCACGTGCATGAATCTGATCGTCGAGGACAAGGCCGTCGCCAGCGCCACCGGAGCGAACGACAACCGCATGGGGGCCAAGAGTTGGGACGCGCGCCGCTGGCTGGGCAAGACGGCGCGGCTGCAAATCGTCGACGACGAGCGCGGCGCCTGGGGGAACGTCGGCGTGGACGACATTGTGTTCAGCGACAAACCTCGCGTGGCAGCCGGCCCGCTGCAGGACGAAGCAGATTTCGGCACGATGGGCCTGGCGCTGCTCGATCCGCAGCCCGGCGACGTCGCCACCACGTCGCTGGCCGATTCGCAGCTGCCGCAAGGCATCTTTACGCGCAGCCCGGCCGGCTCCGGCGCTCCCGCCCTCAAGCCGTTCGGGCAGAAACTGGCGGGCTCTTTGACCCGGAAGCTGACGCTGAATCCAGGTCAGTCGGCGACGGTGACCTTCCTCGTGGCGTGGCATTTCCCGAACCTCAAGCTGAACGAAAAGTTCGGCTTGACCGGCCGCCACTACGCCCAGCGGTTCCCGTCCGCACTGGCCGTGGCCGAGCACCTGGCAGCCAACTTCGACGCGCTGTGCCAGCAGACGCGGCTGTGGCGCGACACCTGGTACGACTCGACGCTGCCCTACTGGTTCCTGGACCGCACGTTCGCCAACACGTCGACGCTGGCCACCTCCACGTGTTTCCGGCTGGCCAGCGGCCGCTTCTGGGCTTGGGAAGGCGTCGGCTGCTGTGCCGGCACCTGCGGGCACGTGTGGCATTACGCCCACGCGATGGGGCGTCTGTTTCCGGAACTGGAACGGATTCTCCGCGAACGGGTCGACTTTGGCATCGCCCAGCGCGAGGACGGGGCCATCTTGTTCCGCGGCGAATTCAATAACTTTCCCGCCGTCGACGGCCAGGCGGGCGCCATCCTGCGGACCTGCCGCGAACACCAGATGTCGCCGGACGATGCGTTCCTGCGGCGTGTCTGGCCCGGTGTGAGAAAGGCGTTGGAGTACCTGATCCGCGAAGACGCCGACGGCGACGGGCTGATCGAGGGCAAACAGCACAACACGCTGGACGCCGACTGGTACGGCCCCGTGGCCTGGCTCAGCTCGCTGTACCTGGCCGCGCTCCGCGCCGGCGAACAGATGGCTCGCGAGGTGGGCGAGGAAGCGTTCGCCGAACAATGCCGGCAGATCTTCGACAAGGGCCGGGCGGCGATCGTCGAACGGCTGTTCGACGGCGAGTACTTCATCAACCGCGCCGACCCGCAGCATCCCGAAGCGATCAATTCCGGCACGGGCTGCCATATCGACCAGGTGTTCGGGCAGAGTTGGGCGTATCAAGTGGGCTTGGGCCGCGTGTTGCCGGAAAAGGAAACGCGGGCCGCCCTGCAGTCGCTGTGGCGATTCAACTTTACGCCCGACGTCGGCCCGTACCGCGACGAGAACAAGCCCGGCCGCTGGTACGCCATGCCCGGCGAAGGCGGACTGCTGATGTGTACGTTCCCGCGCGCCGATTGGGATTATGACAAGGCCAAGGGCAAAGGCCCCAACTGGGCCGCCGGCTATTTCAACGAGTGCATGAACGGCTTCGAGTACCAGGTGGCCGGCCACATGATCTGGGAGGGCCTGGTGACCGAAGGCCTGGCCGTCACCCGCATGGTCCACGACCGCTACCACGCCGCGCGGCGCAACCCGTGGAACGAAGTCGAATGCGGGGACCACTACGCTAGGTCGATGGCCAGCTACGGCGTGTACCTGGCCGCCTGCGGGTACGAGTACCATGGCCCGCAAGGCCATCTGGGCTTCGCCCCGCGCCTGACGCCGGAGGATTTCCGCGCAGCGTTCACCACCGCCGAGGGCTGGGGCACGTTTGCGCAGAAACGCGAAGGCGGCAAGCAGACGGACACGATCGAGTTGAAATCGGGCCGGCTGAGCCTGAATTCGCTGGAGTTTGCCGTGCCGGACGATGCGCGTCCGACCCAAGTCACGGTGGCCGCCGCCGGACAACCGTTGACGGTCACGGTCGAAGTGAAATCCGGCCGCGTGCGGATCGCATTCGCGGCGCCACTGACGCTCGCCCCCGGGCAGACGGTACAGGTGGAGCTTTCCTGACCCGCCACACATCGCAGCAGCGACTCGCGAAACGCGGGCCACCCGGCGGCATCGGCCGGCGCGGGGACAAGGTTCTTTTTCGGCTCGAATTTGAAGGCAGTTGCGTTCTGTTTGCCTCCGCCGGCGGCAGCGCAAATGAGCGCCGCAACCAACGCCAAGGCGATCTGAAACCATACATTTTGAGTTGTCGTGCTCATGCTTGGCTCGATAACGCGACTTGCCCAAGTGGGTAACGACCGTCTACAATACCTCGCCGGCAGTCACTGCAGGAAGGAATGTTCGATGAATCCGAGCACGGTCAGTCGAAGCTACACACCCGAAGATTTGCTCGCCATGCCGAATGGCGATGATTTCGAATTGGCCGGGGGGGAATTGGTGGAACGGAGCATGGGATGGGATTCAAGTTGGATCGGTGGTCGCGTCCATCATATTCTCTCGACCTTCTGTGACGAAACCAACGCGGGATGGGTCGCTCCGGCCGATGCGAGTTACCAGTGTTTTGCGGATGATCCCGGCAAGGTGCGCAAGCCTGATGTTTCGTTTATTCGCCTGCCGCGGCTTCCGGCCGAAGATCGGCCCGACGGTCATTGCCCGATTCCTCCCGACCTGGCCGTGGAAGTAATTTCGCCGCATGACCTGTGTTCCGATGTGGAAGGCAAAGTCGACGAGTATCTCCGCGCTGGAGTGTCGTTGGTGTGGGTGATCGACCCGCCGGCGCGATCGGTGCGCGTCCATCGGGCCGATGGCTCGCTGAGCGACTTGCTGGAGGAAGACGTCTTGGATGGGGAAGACGTCCTTCCGGGCTTTCGCTGCCTCGTGCGCGACGTGTTCCGTACGCCGGGGCGTCTGAATCAGCGGCCGGGCTAACCAGTCCGTAGATGTTGCGTCCAGCACTCAGAAGCCCGGCTCTGTTTTTGAAAAGCCGGGCTTCTTCCGTCACGGACGCCCCGCGGCTAGACCAATTCGCCCGCCGTCTTCTCCACGAACGCGATGCAGGCGGCCACGTCTTCCTGCAGTTGCGGCGAATCGTGTTCGTACTCGATCCCCATCACGCCCTGGAAGCCCTGGCGGTGGAGTTCCTTGAGCACGGCGCCGAACTCGGCCAGTCCCTGGCCCAGCGGCACGTCGCGGGCCTCCGGCTTGGCCCACTCGCCGACGTCCTTCAAGTGCAAGCTGATGATGCGGCCTTCCATCTTCTTCAGGCATTCGACGGGCTTCAGGCCGGATCGCACCCAGTGGCCGGTGTCGCAGCACGCGCCGATCCGCTTGCCGCGGCCCGCGCATGCTTTCATCACGCCCTCCGGCTGCCAATACGCATAGTTGTCCTTCTTGGGATGGTTGTGAACCGCCAGGTTGATCCCGAACTCGTTGCACAAAGCTTCGATCATGTCGAACGCCTCGGCGGGCGGCTCGGACACCAGCGTCTTGACGCCCATCTCCTTGGCATAGGAAAACGTCTTCCGCGCCGCCGCCTCGCCGGTGCCCAAGTTGGCGTAGTAGTTGGTCATCTGGATGCCGCACGCCGCCAGTTTCTGTTTCAGTTCGGCCCGTTCTTCCGCGGACAGGTCTTCGTTCGTCTTCAACTTCGGCCGCTGCTTGTCCAGGCCGAGGAAAAAGGCCGGCTCGATGTGCTTCAGCCCCGCCGCGTCGATCATGGCCAGCGCCTCGTAGAACGGGAATCGCCGGTAGGTGTACAACGAGGCGCACAGCTGCCAGCCCAGTTTGACACAAGCCGGCGTCTTGCAGGCGGCGCCGGCGGCCAGCACCAGGGCGGTGCGCGAACCAGCGGCCAGCGATGCGCCGGCAGCCAGGGCAGCGGTGCTGCGAAGAAACTCGCGTCGATCAAAGCGGTGACTCATGGCAGGCTCCTTTCGAGAAATGAATGTGCGATATCGCCCGTATCTTAGCACGCCCCGCAGCCAGATGGGAGCGGAGGGCGGAGAGCGGAGAGCGGAGGGCGGAGGGCGGAGGGCGGAGGGCGGAGGGCGGAGGGCGGAGGGCGGAG
>CAZAQY010000382.1:0-6471 GCA_964486845.1 uncultured Pirellulaceae bacterium | reverse complement strand
CCCTCCACTTCCTGGCGGCATTGCACGCGGGGGCCGGCGCAGGCACAATGAGGACGGCACGCGGGGAAGCTGTGATTTTCTCGATTCTCCGTAGCATGGCTCTCCGAGCCGTGCAGATCTTCGCTGGATTCCGAGCAAAGTAACACGGCTCGGAGAGCCATGCTACAAGTAATCACAGCCTCGCAAGGTGCCTGGTATCATATCATACCAGTCCCCCGTTCGGGAGCACAGGACCAGCAGAGAATCGCATGGCGAAACGTCAGACGAGGAGACCATCGGCATCGCACGCGACGGAGGGTGCGGCGGGACGGGCTGGAAACCCATCCTACGGGGAAGCGATCCCGCTGGCCGGTCTTGCCGCGCTGCTAGTCGCTACGCCGCTGGTCCCCAGCGAGAGCACGGGCGAGTTAGGCGTCGGCGCGATTTGGGTCATGGTCGCGCTGATCGTCTGCGCCGGTTGGCTGGTGACCGCCCTGATCCGCCGCAAGTCGGACATCCGCTTCGGGGCAATCGACGCGCTGGTGGTCCTGATGATCGCCCTGATCGCGCTGAGCGCCCTAGTCATGATGGGGCAAGGCTGCGCGCGGGCCACGCTCAACATGGCGTGGCAGTGGGTCGGCTTCGGAGCCTTGTTTTTTCTGGCCCGACAGTCCTTGCGCGAGCCGGTGGCGGTCCGCGCGGTCTGCGCGGTGATGATCGGACTGGCCGTCTGCCTGTCGGCCTTGGCTTACTACCAGTACTTCTACAGCTTGCCGGCGACGCGGGCCGAGTACGCCCGGAATCCGGAGGCGATGCTTCGCGACGCCGGGGTGAATCCGACGCCGGGAGCGCCCGAGCGAAAGCTGTTCGAGGACCGGCTCAACAGCACCGAGCCGCTGGCAACCTTTGCCCTGGCCAATTCCCTGGCGGGTCTGCTGGCGCCCTGGCTGATCGTCACGCTGGGGATCGCTGTCTGGGCGGGGCCGGAAAAGGGCAAGAAAAATGGGGATGCAAAAATGGGCACAGACGCCGATCTTCCGGATCGAAGCCTGCCCCCATTTTTGGTCCTTGCGGCGGGAGTCTCGGCTCTCTTGATCGGCGTCTGTCTGCTGCTGACAAAAAGCCGCACGGCGTTGCTGGCCGTGGGCCTCGGCGTGTGCCTGCTGGCGGCGTCGCGATGGTCACTCCGCCGGCTGGGTACTTGGCGGCTGTTGCTCCCGGCGGCTGTGATCGGCGGATCGGTGGCAGCCGCCCTCGCCGTGGGAGTCTGGGACCGTCTGGTGCTGACGGAGACGCCCAAGTCGGTGTTGTACCGCCTGCAATACTGGCAGGCGACGGCGCACATGATTGGGGATCATCCCTGGTTCGGCTGCGGACCGGGCAACTTCCAGCATTACTACACCGCGTACAAGGCGCCGGAGGCCAGTGAATCCATTGCCGATCCACACAACTTGTTCTTCGAGGTCGCGGCCACGGCCGGCGTGCCCGCGTTGCTGGCCTTGGTGGCCTTGCTGATCGTTGCGGCCTGGCGAGGGTTTGCGCGTGGGTGGAAGAGTCTGTCTTTGGGGAGCGGCTCGACTGGCTCCAGGGCACAAAACAGTCTGCCGGCCCAACAAACCGCTCGCCCCGTTGCGACTGCCCCGGCGGCGATGCCGGCAGTTGCCGCGGGGGCCTATGCCGGTTCGCTGATCGGCGTGGCGTTGGGATGGTGGACCGGATTTGTGTTTGGCATGACGCCGGATATCGGCTTGCTCGTGTGGGGCCTGCCGGCGGCCGCGCTGGTGGTGGCGGCCCTGCATGCATGGACGGTCCGGGGGCGGACGCCGACCGTCGCATTTTGGATTGCGTTGCTGGTGCTGACCGTCAACTTGTTTGCCGCCGGTGGGATCAGCTTTGCCGGGATTGCGCCCAGTTGGTGGCTGCTGCTGGCCCTGGCGGTCAATTCGACCGAGGACGCGGTTTCGGGACGTCGCGTGTCGCGAATCGCCGTCGGCCTGCTAGCGGCGGGGGCCGTGGCGCTCGTTGCCGCATCCTTTCTGACGCTGTACCAACCGGTGCTGCGCTGCCGCGCGAAGCTCGACGAAGGGTTGGCGCTGGTGCGGGCGTCGCGTTTTGCAGATGCGGAAGCCGCCTTTCGCGAGGCGGCCGACGCCGATCCCCACTCGGCCGAACCCTGGGTGAATCTGGCGACCCTGTACCACGGCGCAGCCATGGACAGCGGAGCGGGCGAGGCTCTGGCGCGGTTTGAGGATGCGTTGGAAGAGTTACTGCTAAGAAGCCCGCACGCTCACACCTTGCGCACGGAGATTGGCGATTGGCGACTGGCGCTGTTCGCCCGCTGGGGTGACCGTCGCCAATTGGACGAGGCGATTGGGGCGTACACCCACGCAGTGCGACTGTATCCAAATCACGCTTACGGCCATGCCCAGCTGGCCTGGGCCGATCACTTGGCCGGCGATCAGCCTTCCGCTGGCCGCGAGGCTGGCGAGGCCCTGCGATTGGACTCGCTGAATCCGCACCGCGAGAAAAAGCTTTCTCAGCAAAGGCTTTACGATCCTGCGGGGAAAACGGCAGAACCCTCGCAAAACGCCGAACAAACGATGCAAGGCTTGCGTAAATAATCCGTCTTAGCATATTGTTTGCGGTCGGGACGGAGATGTGCCGTTGCTGGACGACGGTCTCTCGACCCCACCAAAACCGCCGGCCGCGGGCTTGTCCGAAACTGACAAGTCCCTTTCACTGGAAGGTGTAAGATATTGCGGTATTTGGCTTTCGGTCAAAACAACAAGCGTTAGAGTCTGGTTTTCAAAGAGTTGGATCCTCGCATGACCACCAGAGTTTGGGTATTGGCGATCGTCACGCTGTTCGTGGGAGTTGCGGCCGGTTTGGCGAGCGTGTGGCTGGAGTTTGCCGGGGTACGCAGCCAATTCGAACCCCACAATCAGCCGGCCGGTGCGGTCCTTTCTGCCGATTTGCAGCGCAAGGGCCCGAAGGTATTCGTTGTCGGAGGCCCGGATTTTGGCTTCGGAAGCGGGCAGCGCAACGGCAGCATGAGCCACACCTTTCAGCTCCGCAACGATGGCGATGGCCCGTTGCGGCTGGAGAAAGGCGCGACCAGCTGCAAGTGTGCGCTCAGCGACCTCAAGAACAGTGAGTTGCAACCGGGGGAGACGGCGGACGTTCGGTTGGATTGGAAGCTGGTCACGATCGGCGAGCAGTTTCGCCAGACGGCCGAGATCCACACGAACGACCCCGACCATCCTACGGTGGTGCTGGCCGTCCACGGCACCGTGATCGACGTAGTGCGCTTGGATCCTCCTGATTTGACGCTCAGCAACGTCGCAGCCAACGAAGGGACCACGAGAACCGTGGGCGCGTACGGCTTCAAAATCGAGGATCTGCAGATCGTCAAGACGGAGTTTTCCAACCCCGATACGGCCCCTTTTTTCACCCTGACTTGGCGGCTGGCGACGGCGGAGGAGTTGCAGAACCAGAAGGGTGCAACGTGCGGTCTGCTGGGGACGCTGACCGTAAAACCAGGCTTGCCTCTGGGGGCCATAAACCAGACAATTCAGTTGACCACCAATGTTGCCGAAGCGGACAAGCTGGAGTTGTCGGTTTCCGGTTCCGTCATCAGTGACATCTCGATCGTCGGGCCGAGCCAATTCAGCGAACAACGCAATGTGCTGGCGTTTGGCACGGTCCAGCGGGACCGCGGGGCCAAGGCGACCTTGCGGATATTGGTCAAGGGGCCCAGCCGCGCGGACGTCAAGCTGAAGGTGCGGAAGGTGGACCCGCAGGATGTGCTAGCCGTCGAACTGGACGAACCGCATGAGATCAACGCGGGCGCAGTGTACATGCACCCCCTGAACATCGCGATTCCACCGGGCTCGCGACTGGTGAATCGTATGGGTACGGAACAGGCCAAGATGGGACGGATCGTCATCGAAACCACCCACCCCGACATCAAGACAATACTCGTTTACGTGAAGTTTGCGGTCGAGTGAGCGGCTGTGCGACTTCAAGGAGGGGGCCGCTATGGATCATCTGACGTGCTTGCTGGCAGGTCTGCGGGCGAGAAGAAGCACGGCTTCTCCGAAGAAGCGTGGCTTCTGCGAGTCCATTTCGCCCTGGATTCCGGCCAGCTTCTGTCTGTACGGCTTGGCGCTCGCTGTCGCCGCGGGTTGCAGCGATCGCCCGTCCGCCGACGCGAGGGTCAGCGCGTCACGCCCCGAATCCGCTGCAGCGTCCGGTTCGTCTCCGTCCCCTGTCGGCAACCCCGAATCGGTTGACGTGAAGCCGAGTGCCGCGGAGTCTGGCACCGCGGGGACGACAACGTCCGCGGGCGGCCAAGCGAAGACCGGGCCGGCGTCGGATGTGCCGCCGCCCGCCCCAGCCGAACAGGCGAAGAAGATCAGGCGAGAACCGCTGTTCCTCGGCTGGCCCAAGCCGGCTCTGGCGCTGTACATCACGGGGCGGCAGTACGGCTACATCGAACCCTGCGGCTGCTCCGGGCTGACAAATCAGAAGGGCGGGCTGGTCCGTCGCTATGGGTGCAAGCGTCAGTTGGAGCAGCAAGGCTGGCAAGTGGTGGCCTTGGACGTCGGCAATCAGGTCCGCCGCTTCGGCCGCCAGGCGGAGATCAAGTTCCAGATGACCGCCGAGGGCCTGAAGAGAATGAATTACCAGGCGATCGGCTTCGGCCCGGACGACTTGCGTCTGTCGGCCGGCGAGTTGATCGCCATCACCGCGGACGAAGGCGATTCGAGTTCAGCCTTCCTGTGCGTCAATGCCGCGATCATCGATCGCGCGCTGATGCCCCGCTATCGCATCATCGAGGCAGGTGGCAAGAAGATCGGCGTCACCGCCGTCTTGGGCACGGAAGAACTGGCTCAAATCACCAGCGACGAAATCATCAAGCAACCGCCGGAGGAAGCGCTCCGCGAGGTCTGGCCGGAGTTGGAGCAGAAGGCTTGCGATCTGTACGTGCTGCTGGCCCATGCGTCGATCGAAGCTTCGACGGCCTTAGTGCAGAAGTTCTCGCAGTTTGACATCGTTGTGACGGCCGGCGGAGCCGGCGAGCCCACGTTCGAGGCCGAAAGGATCGCGGGCACCGGCGCCGTGATGGTGCAGGTGGGCACGAAAGGCATGTACACGGGCGTGATCGGCTTGTTCGACGATCCGGCCCAACCGCTGCGCTACCAGCGAGTGCCGCTGGACGACCGCTTTCCGGATTCGCCCGAAATGCTCCAGTTGCTGGCATCCTACCAGGATCAGCTGAAGGCGGCCGGCCTGGAGGGGCTGGGGATCAAACCGATTCCGTATCCTACCGATAGGAAGTTCGTTGGTTCCGAGGCGTGCCTCGACTGTCACGAGCCCGAGTACAAAACCTGGAAAAAGACGACTCACGCCCACGCTCTGGAAACGCTGATCCATCCCGGCGAACGGAGTGAGGTTCCCCGGCATTTCGACCCGGAATGCCTCAGCTGCCACGTCATCGGCTGGAATCCGCAAAAGTACTTCCCCTACGTGTCCGGATATCTGGGCGTGGACGAGACGCCGCTGATGCACCATGTCGGCTGCGAGAACTGCCACGGTCCGGGATCAGCCCATGTGAAGGTCGAGGAGGACGGCGGCCCCACGGAAATGCTCAACAAGCTTCGCGAGGAAGTCACTCTGCCGCTGCCCGAGGCCGAGAAGAAGTGCATGGAGTGCCATGACCTGGACAACAGCCCGGATTTCCACGAGCCGGGCGCATTTGACCGGTACTGGAAGAAAATCGAGCATTGACTCAGCGGCGGTGAATCAGCCATGTACTCGTGAACGGCATCTTGGATATCGGAGGAGGACTTGGGTCATGGGATCCAAACGGCCGTCTTCTTCTCTGCAGCGTTTCGTTTCCGGGGTGGCGGAATTCGTCTTTGAGGCCAAGCTCGGTGTGGCCGACCCGCCTTTGGTCGACTACGTCAGCGACCTGATCTGCCGATTTGTCCGCTGGGACGTTCTGTTCAAGATTCGGGACCGGGAGGGCCGTCGCCTGGATGAGGTGGCCGGCATGGTGGCGGAAGCCGATCAGCGAACCGGCGACGCTCGCCGCGCGGCTCACCGTCACATCGGCGATTTTACGCTGTTTTGGGCCGGCGTGTATCCGGACGCCCTGCCCAAGCTGCGCGGGCCGGCAAGGAAAGACTATTTCGTCGACTACTGCGCCCAGGGCAAGCGCGCGTATTACCTGGCCAGCACCATCGAGGCGGACCGCGATGCCGAACCCCCTGCCGATGTGCTGGAGCGGCTGAGCGTCCAGTTCGAACTGTGTGCATTCGGCCTGACGCAAGTCCGCCTGCAATGGGAGAAGGACGCCGAAGCGGAGGGCTTGCCGCATCCGATACTGATTCACTGAGGCGACGCTCTCTCCCGCCGCTTCCCCCCTAATCTTCCACCTACTCTTTCACTTAATCTCTCCCCTGATATCACGGGAATTCGCACGGAAGA
>CAZAQY010000381.1:0-6515 GCA_964486845.1 uncultured Pirellulaceae bacterium | reverse complement strand
CCGCGCTGCTCACCAACTCGCTGAAATCGCTGGCGACAAGCACGCCGTTCCCAGTAAGCAGTCGTTCGCACACTTTCTGTCCCTTTCCCCGCCAAGTGCAGCAGCAGTTGGTTGAAGAGGGCCAGGGCAGCACCAGTCCCGACGCCCAGAACGAGCGGAGAGAGGGCATACAGAATTTGTTTCAGGTCGGCGCTGTCCGAGGTTGGCGGCTGAAGAAAAAAGAAACCGATCACGGTAATCAGCAGACCAATTAGCGGCGCCATGATGAATGTTCGTTGCAGGAACAGGTAGCTGCCGTGGCCTTCCAGCCAGTTGTCAACTTGGGTTAGGGCGTCTTCGCGTCGGTAGTGTCCATCCTGAAATGCGCCGTCGTGAAATCGGGCAGCGACCCAGCCAAGCCACTGCCGGTCCCCCTTGTCCTGCGCAATGTCCCGCTCCGGGGCACGTCCCTGCTGCCATAGCGAGTTCAGAGTCCTGCGTTGCCGAGCGACCGCGGACCGGTGGCTCAGGTACAGATAGAGCTGAAGAACCAGGAAGGCAGCAAACACGGGCAGTGCTGCGCCATGCATCAGCGTGACTTGGGCGAGAAGGGCGGGGACGGCTGCGAGGGTGGTTGTGGGGGTCATCGTGTTCTCCGCGGTTGTTGCGAACAGACTTTGCAAACTCCATGCCGCTGGCGTGACGGCCCGACGGCGAGGGTTCGTTCAAGTCAACGTGACACGGGCGGGGCGGCCGAGGAAGCAAAGTCGTTACTTGAAGTATCACGCCGGTAGGTCAGGCCGCGTCTCACTCACCGACGATTCGGGGTGTCGGCTTGGCGCCGCTGGAACAGGCTCAACTTGCCGTCGATCGTATTTGCTCCCCCCGGACCTGATCTCGACAACCAGCGATCGCGAAAGATGCGATCCACACAGAGACCACTACTCCGTTTTCCGATACTTCTTTCCCGTCCACGTCGTCTCGGTCGTCGTCTCGTGTTTGGTCTCCGAAGACCCACCTGTGCTCTCGGTGTACTTCTTCCCGAAGAGCGGGGTCCTTTCCACTGACCGGGATTTGACTGAGCCATCAGGGCGGACAGTCTCCCGGTAGTCCGCACCGAACAAGGTCTTCTTAGCATACGTGTGCCCGGTGGTGTTTCCCGTCTGGCTCTGATGCCGACGACGCTCCTGACCGAAGATGGTCGTCTCGTCCTGCGATTCTGCGATCAACTGTCCGAGGCTGTTGTAGGTCCGGAATACCGTGGTCCCGAGAAGGGTGGTTTCCCGCACCGTCTTGAACGGCCTGTGTCGGAAAAGCTCTCGGCAGTTGAGGCACTTCCTGGGCAGTTCCCAGCCGTTCTGCATGCACTTGATTTGCGTACCGGTTGGGATCACAAAGCTGCTGCCACAGTGCTCGCATGTGGCATGTTTGGAAGCATATGCAGACTTGCAGCTTTCGCAGAACTTCGGCGGGCAATCCCAATCACGGTTTGCCCTGATTGCTCTTCCGCATGCCTCACACGGCTTTTCGTACCACTTGCCTGCTCTTGCCGCTTTGCAGCTCTTACAGAATCGCGGCGGATTATCCCAATCCACGCAGACGCGGATCGTGGCTCCGCAGTCTTCGCACGCCTTGTCGTACCACTTGGCTGCCCTCGCCGCTTTGCAGTTCTTGCAGAAGCGCGGCGGATTGCTCCAGTCCGTACAGACGTGGATGGTGGCTCCGCAGTCTTCGCACGACTTGTCGTACCATTCAGCCATGTGACCGCTCCTCTGCAAGAAGGCGATGGACCGTGGTGGAAACATCTGGCGGATGCAAGTCTCGTGCCTTGGCTGGGCTATCCAGCGGCGTTGTCGGCTTGCTGCCAGTGGAACTAGATACGCTTGCCGTCATGGCTGATCGCGCCCACGTGGCAGATAGCCAAGCTTGACCGAAATGGGCACGGCCGCCGTGTTCGTAATCAGCCCTACGATCAAGCGTTTCATGAGTTTCGCCCTCGTGCTGTGATTGCGGGCCTTCTCGCTCAGGAGAACACACTCCACCTTCTCACCGCTTTTCGGGAGCGATGGATTGCGATCCGCGTGGTTCCTGGACTTGTCGGTTCTGCGCGGGATCATGAAGCGGTGCGAGAATCCGCCGTACCGCGGGCTTTCCGGCCGTCACTCGCCCTCGGTCAGCGTCCCGATCCATTCTCCGAGACGGACGGAGACAATTCCGTCACGGCCAGTAGCGATTGTGTCACAGAACGCCTTCGCGCGGATTAGGGCTTGCCGCCATCGACACGGCTAAAGCTGACTTTCGGCGTCGGCCCTTGCCTCGGTCTTCGACCAACCGTGCCCCGTGGCAAGTTCTTCGCCCGTCTCGTTGTCGTAGATTGTGCATTCGTAGGCGATCATGCCCGAAGATGGACCCGGCAACACGGCATCCAGGAAGCTGCCAATGCCAGCCACATCCGTATCCGTTTCCTCGTACTCGTAACGATAACCCATTTTCTCGCTCCTCGTCAAAATAGTGCTGTGTCAGTCTTCAAGTGATTCCAGCTCTTGCCACGCCTCGTGGAATTCAGCAGCCGCAGGCATCAGCATAGATCGCAACTCGCGTGCCGATACTTGGCAGCGGCTTGACAGGGCGTGTCTTCAGTTTCTGGGTAACTCGTCCGGCCGGACTTGGCCGACTTCGGCAGATCCTCCGTGGTCGTGACCGGCCCTCATGTTCCGGGTTGGGGCAGCTCGGCCTCCCAGTCGCCCCTGGGGGTCTTCTCGCTCAGGAGGACACACTCCACCTTCTCACCGGCGCCCGGCACGACAGGTTGTGCTGGTCGCCGTTTCGATTGCTGCGATTGCGGACTTGGGGCGCGAACCTCTGCCAGAATCCGCCGTACCGGTCGCCACTTGCCCTCGGTCAGTGTCTCGAACCGTTCTTCGACACGGACGGAGTCCGTTCAACTACGGGGAAGTGCAGCTGTCGGAGTTTCTTCCCTCACGCAGCCCACGAGGAGGGTTGTCCACCTCTTCGCTATCGGGAGAACATCCGGGTGCCAAGTAGCCTTCGAGATTGCTGCCACCACCAACGCCATTGCCATCCTCGTCCGGTCGCTGCCGAGAGAAGGGTGCCAGAGACGGCGATCAGCAGCAAAACCGCCAACACGCCGCCAAGCACGACGCCGATCGCTCTGCACACGCGCTGTGCGGTGCTGAGGTTGGGCTCCGTGAGTGGCTTGAGTAGCGTTCCTCCGAGCGATGGTGCCGTTCGGGCTTGCTGAAGTTTGTTGTCTGTCTGATGCTTCAACTCCCCGTTTCGGACGGAAAAGGTCTTAGCAGTGGGATGTCCCTGGTGGGCGAGCGGCTCGGCAAAGATCCACCCCTGGGACCTGTCCAGCATCCGGACCTTGTACCACAGGCCGCTCCGGTCGGGTGCGCTGCTCAGGGGATTCATCAGTGCCAGGACGCTTTGTTGATCAACGAGGGCGAAAACCTCACCAACACTGGCCACGCCGAGCACATCCAACTTGCCCCTCGTGAAATCCGGCGTACCCAGGATCGGCACGTTGTCCTGCTCGACCCGAACGAGCTTCGTGGCGTCAGCAAAATCGGCCGCGTTGAAGCTCTTCTGGCGCGGGACATCCCGCTTCTCCGTCTCTCGATAAAGTTGATCGACAATGAGCCCATTTGCCTCCTCGACCGTCATACGCCCAAACTTCGGACGTCGTGTGGGACTCGCTGCGGGCGGACTGCTGGTCACGTTGTCACACTGGGAAGACGCGACCAGAAGCGGGGGACTCGGTCGAGGGGGCGACGGTGCTTTGGCCTCGGAATCTCGGCTCTCGCGACGATTCTCCTCGAAGGTTGGCCGGATCGGCGCCGCGCAAACCGGAGCCGATGCTTGCTCGGACGACTTCAACACGACTGGTCCCGATGGTGGTGTCTTCTCCGCCACGAAGCGTCGCGGGCGTTTGGATTCCAACTGCTGGGCGACGTACTGCTGGTCCTGTTGACTGAGGTTCCCAAGAGGCACTGTCAGGACGCGGTTCCCGCGCAAGAGCACGACGTTGCCTCGATAGACGCGAACGAACTCCGCTCTGATCGTCCGGCCCTGGGAGTCGGTCCAAGTCCGCGGCGATGCCTGAACCGTCAGCCCAACAAGTAAACAGCCGAGGACGCCAAGCATGACCGATCTCGATGATCGCATGAGCTTGCTCCAATCGACCACAGGACGAGGTTGTTCTGCGCGGGATGGCCGTCTATTTCCTGAAGGGCCCGGACACCATCACGTATATTCCGAACACCATGAGCCCCAGCGTGCACAGCTGGGCAACGATGCTGATGGCAGCCTGCTGGCTGCCGCCACCGTAATAGAGCGCGAGGGCTATGATCGACAGGACGGGTAGCCCGACGCGCAGCAGCGTACCGGCCAGCCCCGTTCCCATCGCCCGACCGATGGCGAGAAGAATCGCCAAGACAACTAAAGTTTCGGCGGCCTGGGTCGGTGACATCAGGCCGTGCGCGGTCAGGCCAACCAGGAGCGCAACAAGGCTGAGGATGATGAAGAAGTTGCTCATGGCGAGCGTGCCTGGAGGGTTTGCTGGGAGCTGTGCGGGCGCACCTGGCAACCGTTCTTCCTTGTCACCTTCCCGGGACGGTTGGGGTCTTGGCCAACCCACGTCAACTGGGACGTCTCCACTCCGTAATCCGCACTGAGCCGCTCCTGGACGGCCTCGATTTCCTCTACTGCCTCGTCGCAAACAGCGGCAGGGCAGCCATCGCTGCCCTGCTCGATTCTTCTGGGAAATCCGTAGGGGTCCCACGTGAGTGGCCCGTTCCCATGCGGCACGCTTACCGTCATGCCGCGCCCGTCCAGCTTGTGGACTTGGATCACAGTATCCGTGCTCCCATCCTGAGGCGATTGGCTGATCGCGTCCACGATGAATCCGCAGTCCTGGAGTGCCCCGACGGTGCTTTGGACGAAATACTCCTGGTTCTGCTGGTGGCACTGTCGCTCCTCGGCCGCCTTGAGAACTCGGTCGACCTCAGCCTGCAGCTTGTCGGCCTCCCGCATGGCGTGCTCGAACTGGTTTCGCTCGACAATCTCGCCCACTTGGCGGGCACGCTCTGAAATGTCCGTGATAGTTGGGGCTTCCCAACGCTGGGCCAGTTGATCTGATTGCAGGCCGACGATCCGCTCTTGCAAGCGAGCCAAGGCAACCTGGCTGGCTTGTTTTCGAGCCAGCCACAGCCCGCGCCGTTTCTCGACCTCGCCTCGGTGCTGCTCGAACTGCTGGCCCACCGCGATCATCACTCGGCGTGCCCCAACCAGATTGCGGCGTGCCAACCGTTCCTCAACTTCCCCTAGCGCCGCTTCAAACCGAGCGAGTCCCTCCGGGTCGAACTGCCGCGAACCCTGGCGGTCTTCTGCTGCCTGGTATTTCCATCGCAATACGGTTGCCGCCTCTTCTTGCAGGTTCTGTGCGTCTTCAGCAGCCTTCCCCCGAGCAATGATCTGCTTGAGTTCCCGCCGGGCGTGGTGCAGGTCCTTGTCGGCTCGTGCGATCTCGTCTTCGCTAGCCAGCGTCGTTTGCTCGATCTGCGCGAGACGAGCTTGCAACTGGCGCAATGAGTCTGCAACGTGGCGGCTGGCCGACGCTCCGGCAAACGTCGTCAACTCCTTCTTCCCTTCCCCCAGCCGGGCCTTGAAAGCCGCTTGGCTCTGGTGAAGTCGCTCCTTGCGGCGTCGCTCAGCTTCGGCGGCGCGGCGGGCTGCCCGCTCTTCCGCACGGCGACGGTTCTCTTCGCGCAGACGCCGTTTGGCTTCTTGTGATAGACGAACGTCGCTGTACTTGGGGGAACCGCTCATGGCTAGACCTCACTCAGGAGATGGTAAACAAACCAGGGACTCGCGTTTCTAGATCAAGCGGTCGTCGAGACCGCCTCGGAACCGAGTCCGCAAACATGCAATTGCTGTTCCAAACCGACACCCACGGAGAGTCGTACCACGGCGATCATGATGTTGAGACTCTGCGAGTCCGCTGGACGGTATGGACGTTGGAAACCGGCAGCCGCTTGGCAGTCTTGCTGGCACGGTCAGGGTCCTTCCCGTTCCACAGTAACTCCCCGGTTCCCACACCATGCCTTTCCAGACAGCCCTTGACTGCCTCGATCTGCTCGGCCAATTCGCGGCAGCCCCGTACAGGCTGCCCATCGCTGCCGGTGGCGAGTTCCAAGGGGAAGCCCTCAGCCGTCCACCGCAGCGACCCGTTCAAGGGGACGCTCACGGTAAGCTCGCGGCCGTCAGAGCGGGTGGCCCGGATCGTGGCGTCCGCCGACGCCTGCTCCGCCGGGAACTGCTGGACCCAGAAGCCAAGCTCAGCCAGGCTGTCCATGAGGCTCCGTGCGACGTAGTTCCTTTCGTCCTCGCAACGCTGGGCATCTTCGGCTGCAGCGACCAGCTTGCCCGCCTCGGTCATCAGCGACGCGTATTCCTGGTGGAGATTGTGGACTGAGTTAAACCAACATGCTACACTGACGGAAACGGGGGTTCAC
>CAZAQY010000380.1:0-6520 GCA_964486845.1 uncultured Pirellulaceae bacterium | reverse complement strand
TAACCCGACAGCGGCACACGAAGTTGCTGGAAGATTGTGACGGCTGGCCGAAGCGGAGGCAAGTGGTGGTAAGCGATCCCTCTCCAGGTTCTTCGGCGAAAAGAAGCCCGGCTGCTTGAGAAAGCCGGGCTTCCAAGCCCCCCCAAAAAACTTCCGCAGGGGGGCAATTGCGAGGTTCGCGTGCCGTAAGAACTTCACTCAGCATGGTTTAGGTGTCCCAGTCCAGCAGAATCAGGCAACTGCGAGTTTGCAGGATCCAACCCGCGCCCATCGACAGTGCTCGCCGCAGGACTTGCTTTTTGTCGCCGCCGCAAGCTTGATCCGTGGTGTGGTTTGTGGTACGAACATAGTCGTGTCGAGTTTTGAAGTAGCGTCTTGTACCGCGCAGAGTGTGCCGTGGAAATCATCGCTCGCTTCCTCGATCGAGCCAAACAGAAGAACGCACGTGTCGTCCTGCCCGATGGCGAGGACGAGCGAGTTCTGAATGCGGCTCGCCGCCTTGTCGACCAAGCCGTGGCTCGGCCCATCGTGCTCGGCAACGCCGAACGTTTGTCGGAGGCCGCGGCCAAGGCAAACCTGCCGCTGGACGGACTGCAAGCCATCGATCCGGCCGTCTCGCCGCAACTCGAAGCCTACACGTCCGCCTACGCGCGCCACCGAAACGTCGAAGACAGCGTGGCCGGGCGTCTGGTCAGAAAACCGCTGGTCTACGGCGGCATGATGCTGGCCCAGGGAGATGCCGACGCGATGGTGGCCGGAGCGATGAAGGCCACGGCGACGGTGATCCAAGCCGCGGCCGTGACCGTCGGGTACGCGCCGGGCATCCAAACGGCTTCCAGTTTCTTTCTGATGGTCCTGCCGTCGTACGGCGGCAAGCCGAACGTGCCGCTGATCTACGCCGATTGCGCGGTGAACGTCCAGCCCACCGCGGAGCAGTTGGCCGACATCGCCCTGACGACGGAAGCGACAGCGGCCCAACTGCTCGACGAACCGCCGCGAGTGGCCTTGTTGTCGTTCTCCACGACCGGCAGCGGAATCCACGCCGACGCCGAGAAGGTCCGCCGCGCGCTGGCCCTGATTCGCCAGCGCCGCCCGGACGCCCGCATCGACGGCGAGTTTCAGGCGGACACCGCGCTGAGCGCGCGAGTGGCCGCCAAGAAGCTGAAACGGGCCAGCGCCGTGGCCGGAGACGCCAACGTGCTGATCTTCCCCGATTTGGATGCGGGCAACATCGCCTACAAGTTGACCCAGTACCTGGCCGGCGCGCAAGCTGTCGGCCCGGTCCTCCAGGGATTCGCCAAACCGGTCAGCGACTTGTCCCGCGGCGCCAGCGTTGACGACATCGTGGACGCGGCCGTGATCTGTCTGGCGCAAGTGCCGTCCGAAAGATAGCAGCGGTGTGACACGGCCTACTCGTTGGCCGTGACTGAACGCAACTGCCCTCCGAAAACTACCGACTACTGACCACTGACGAAGGCAAATGCCGATGAAGATCCTCGTTGTCAATTGCGGCAGTTCCTCGATCAAGTACCAGTTGTTCGAGATGCCGCAGCGTTTGGTCTTGGGCAAAGGTCTGGTCGAACGGATCGGCGAGTCCGGCTCGTCGCTGAACCACACCTCCCACGGCCAGACCGTGCATCAACCGGCCGACGTCGCCACGCACGAACAAGGCTTGGAACTGGCCCTGCACGCCTTGACCGAGGGGTCCGGAAAGCTGCTCGAGCGGATGGAAGAAATCGACGCAGTCGGGCATCGCGTCGTGCATGGTGCGGACGAGTTTACAGGCTCCGTGCTGATCACGGACGAGGTGCTGGCGGCGATCGAGCGGGAGGCCCATTTGGCGCCCTTGCACAATCCGCCCAACCTTGCGGGGATCCGCGCCGCGCAGCGGGCCCTGCCGCACGCGGCCCAGGTGGCCTGCTTCGACACCGCCTTTCACAGCACGCTGCCGCCCGTGGCGTACACCTATGCCTTGCCGCACATGCTGTGCGAGCAGTACCGCATCCGCCGCTACGGGTTCCATGGCACGTCCCACCGCTACGTCTCGGGACGCGCGGCCGAACTGCTGGGCGAGTCCCTGGACTCCGTCAATCTGATTACCTGCCATTTGGGAAACGGCTGCTCGATGGCGGCTGTGCAGCGGGGCCGCAGCATCGACACCACCATGGGATTGACGCCCTTGGAAGGCCTGGTGATGGGCACGCGGACCGGCGACTTGGACCCCGCCATCCTGTTCTATCTGGGTGACAACGGGTACGACATCGCCACGCTGAACCGCATCTGCAACACGAAAAGCGGACTGATCGGCATTTCGGGCTCGTCCAACGACTTGCGCACCTTGGAGGAAAAGGCGGCCGGCGGCGATGCGCGAGCCAAGCTGGCGATTGACGTGTTCTGCTATCGGGTCAAGAAGTACATCGGCGCCTACGTCGCGGTGCTCGGCACCGTGGACGCCATCGTCTGGACCGGCGGCATCGCCGAGCACGGCTGGCGGATCCGCGCCCAGTGCTGCGACGGACTGCCGCAACTGGGCATCGCCCTCGATCCCCAACGGAACGCCGAAGTCATCGGCCGCGAAGGCGAGATCCAGGCGCCGGACAGCCGCGTCAAGTTGCTGGTCATCCCCACCGACGAAGAAGGCGTCATCGCGGCCGATACGTACGAACTGGTCAAGGGCGGAACGTGAAGTACTCTTCGCACTGACGCACGAACGCCTGCAAGACAGTCGGCAACGGGAAACGGCACTGGCTGCGGTGTAGAATCCAAGTTCAGGAGGAGGCCAGTGGGATCCGTCCTTGGGCGAAACGCCCCCGGCAACCTACGCGGTTGCGTGCCGCTGGCGGCCGCGCGGTGCGCGCCGCTGGCTGGAGAGCTGGCACCAGAGCCTGGAACCGGGCTTGCCCCTGCCGCGTATGCCGCTATGGTTGACCGAGGACTTTGCGATCCCACTCGATCGGGAAGCGAGCTACGAGCAAACGTGCCGCGATTTGCGGATTGCCTGACCTCCTCTGCGATCGTCAGGGTCGTCAAGACCCACACCGCCTCATGAGGGCCAATCGCCCGGAATCCGCCACCGGAGAACCTGCAGCCCCGGGATGGCCGCTTGTAAGGCGGCGACGGCTTCGTCCGAGACCATGACCATGGCAATGTTCAGCCTCTGCAGGCTCTTCAGACGCTTCAGTTGCGCCAGTCCCAGGTCGCTGATTCGCAGCAGTTCCAAGTCCAGCTCTTCAAGGCTCTCGATCTTGGCGATCTCCGCCAGGCCCGCGTCTCCGACGGCCGTTTCCGCCAGCCGCAAGTAGCTCAGCTTCGGCAGGCCGGCAAGATGCCGCGTGCCCGCATCGGTCACCTGGGTCTTCGCGAGGCTGAGCCATTCGAGTCGCTTCATGCGGCCCAGATGCCCCAGTGCGCCGTCATTCGCCTTCGTCTCGGCCAAGTCAATTCGTCGCAAGTCCCCGCCGCCCTTGACGGCCCCCAGACAGACGCCGGTAATCGGGGTGCCACGCAGAAAAAGCAGCCGAAGCTTCGGCATGTTCGCCAGCGGCGCAAGCCCGCGGTCGCTGACGTTCGGGCAGTGCGACACTCGCAAGCTGGTCATCTCGTGAAAGTTCGCGAGTACCTGCAACCCTTCGTCGGTCACTGCCGGTGAGCCATCCAGCGAGAACTCGGTCAGCTGGCTCAGGCCGGCAAGCCTGGCGAGGCCAACGTCGCTGATTGCCGGGTTGCCCAGTCGCAGCGCGCGAAGGTGCGTCAAGCCGGTCAATTGCCCCAGGCCGGCGTCGCTCACCCGCTGACAGCCGCGCAGGTCGAGAAGCCGGAGTTGGTCGGCGCGTCGGAGATGTCCGAGGGCCGCGTCGCCAAGATCATTGTCGCGCAGTTCCAGGTACTGCAAGCCAGGCAACGCGGCGAGGTGGGCCGTTGCCGCGTCGGTCAGGGAGGCGGTGCGGCTGAGGTTCAGCCTCCGGAGGGCGCGAAGTTGCTTGAACTTCGCCACTCCGCCATCGGTGACGCTCGTACCCTCCAGCGACAGCGTGGACAGCTTCGGCAGGCGGGCAAGAGCGTCGATCGCCGCGTCGGTGATGGCCTCGCCCTGGAGCATGAGTTCCTCAAGGTCCGTCAGCCGTGCAAACACCTTGACGTCCTCGTCGCTCGCCGGGTTGTTGCCGGCCTGCACGACGGCGATCTTCTCGCCGTCATAACGGATGCTGCCGCCGAGGCTATCGACGCATTCGACGGCGGCCTTGACCGCCGCCGAGTCCGTCGCCAGCGGTTCTGGCACGGCGCGTTGCCCCGCGGGACCATGCGTTCCCGGTCGTTCTTCGGGCCGGCCGGCCGTTTCTTGAGCGTCCGTCTGTTGCCGGCAGGACGGCAAGAGGCACGCCGCCGCGACAAGGCAGCCGATGCGGAACCATCGCAGCAGTCGATGACTTCTTGCGGACATTGGCACACTTTTCCAGCTGGTCCGGCACAGGACACAATGCTGCCGATCTGGTGGCTTTAGAGCGTCCAGCCTTCCCGATAGGGTGGGCGGATCTTCTCGTCGGCCTGTTCGTGATTGACGATCCGGCACGTCACGGGATCGAACTCCAGGGTCTTGTCGGGGAACAGCGTCGCGATGTTGGCCAACAGGTACCACTCGGTGAAGGGCCCGCTGAAAGCGTTGAAGCAGCCCATGGGCGCGACTTCCGTTTTCATGCCCTCGACCCAACCGCGGAGAAACCGTCCCGGCAGCGGACGCGGCAGCGACTGTGGCGGATCGCCCAAATCCTTGAATTTGTCCTCCGGGAACATGGCCACCGTGGTGTCTCCATGTCCGAACGTGTACATCACCCCTTCCGTGCCGACCCACAGATTGCCCACCCAATTGCTCCATCGTTTGTCATCCACACTGCCCCACTGCGGATGCTTATCAAACAACTCGCGCAGGTAATCTCGCCGGCGTTTCTCGGGCTCCCGCCCGCCGGAGTACCAACTGATGCGAATCGGCGGCATGTCCATGCGCGCCGGAATGTCCCAATGAACGATGCTTGCGTTGGGAAAGGTGAGTTCGCAGACTTCGCAGCATTCGGCGGTCACCTTGACGGTCTTCGCCCCCGCGGCCGGCGGCTGTTTGTTGATCGGCCACAGCGTCTCGATCTTCATCGCCTTGAAGAGGGTGGCCCACAGATGCGCTCCCCACCAACCCGGATGCCCGCAGGAGAAGTCCCGCCACATGGAATGCCGCATCCAGTCCGGATGGTAGGGCCGGAAGGCCGCCGGGCCGAGCCATAGGTCCCAATTGAGGTAGTCCGGCACCTCTTGCGTGCCCGCCGGAGCCTCGCGCGGCCCCGCTCCGGGCCCGCCCCACATGTGGATCGTCTGGATTTCGCCAAGCCGGCCGGCCCACACGTTTTCGATCGCGCGCTCGTTGTAGCCGGCCTGGTTGCCCATCTGGGTCGAGCGTTTTTTCTCGACCGTCAACTCGGCCACGGTGCGGGCTTCCCGGATGGTGCGCGTCAGCCCCTTCTCGCAGAACACGTGCTTGCCGGCGCACAGAGCCAGGGCCGACGGTGGGGCATGGTTGTGGTCGGGCGTGGCGACGACCACGGCGTCCAACTTCGCCCCCATCTCGTCGATCATCACGCGGAAATCCTCGTACTTCGGCACGTCGGGGTAGCGCCCAAACGATTCAGCCGCTTTCTGCTTGTTGACGTCGCACAGCGCGGCGATCCGGCCGCCCGTCTGCTGGCGCACCGACGACCATCCTTCCTCGACGGCAAACCCCGAGCCGCGTCCGCCAACGCCCACCACGGCCACCTGCAACTGTTCGTTGGCCGCGTAGCCCAAGGCCTGCTCACGCGGCAGCAGGAGCGGAGCGGCGACTGCCGCCGTGCCCAGAAACCCCCGCCGCGTCAGACAAGCCTCACGAGAAGTCACCTGCCTGTTTCTGCTGTTGCCTGCACTTGCCATAGTCATACTCCTTGTAAACATCGAATTGGCCAGGCGTGCCGGTGCCTGACCTCACGGATTATTCCGGCCGTGGTGGCCGGTTCGTGAGCATGAGGCTGGGCAAAGACGAGCCGCGGTCTTGCGGCGTCCCCCGACTTGGACTGGTCGACGGGGACGGCATAGGCCGTATGTCCTCCCAGCGTTGGCCGTTTGTCGAGAACGACCAGATCGGGAAACTGTTCTGCCCATCGCAGGATTCTCGGTTCTGTTTGTTCAGGCCGCACCAGCCAGGCCGCGGCAGGCGGGGTCGCGCCGCCCTGCGGGTCGTCCTGTGCGAAGGCGGCACCGCAGGGCAGCAAGGCGAGTGCTGCGATCCATCGAAACGACAATCCGATGCGATGTCTCCCGGTGTTCTTTCCCGTCATCGGCGTCTCCTCCCGGTGGTTCAGTGTGTCCCACGGCCAGTCGTCGTGCAAGCACCAGTTCATTCGATTCAGGACAGCAAATACCGCCGGCTTGCCCGGCGGTTCGTCTGTCCGTGGATACCCCGGCGACGGCGTGGCCCTCTCCTGGTACGGCTGTGCTCCCTCGA
>CAZAQY010000379.1:0-6522 GCA_964486845.1 uncultured Pirellulaceae bacterium | reverse complement strand
GCTTGGCCCGCCGGTGGAAGTTGACTCAGCCGCACGCCGACGATCATCAGACATTTGGCCTTCCCGAGCTGCACGGTGTGGTCCACCAGCCACACCCAGTCGTTGGCCGGCGTTTTGGGCCGCTGCAACTTAAACAGTCCCAACCGCAGCAGCCAACCGCGGCCGGTCGTGGGATGCGGGATTTCCCCCTGCTCGTCCCACTCAGGAAAGAACATCGCCAGGACGGCGCTGGCCCCGGCCAGCGAGGTCCGCGCCTCAAGCACTAGGCGGCAGAACAGCGACGCGACCCCCAAACCATAATGTTGCCGGGCCAGAGGCCGATTGTCCGGTCTGGGGATCAGGCCTCCAACACTGCTAGCAGGCGCGGACAGGCCCCCTTTTTTTGCGGTTCACTCGGCGGTGAACCGACCAGCCTCTGAAGCGTTTGAAGTTCGGCTTGCAGGGCAGCCAACTCTCGCTCTTTTGCCTCCGCTTTCTCTCGCCACCGCTCTCGGCTTTGGGTCACATCATGCACGCGAACTTGGTAGCGTTTGAGTTCGGACTTCAAGTCTTGGTATTTCCTTTTCCACTTGTCACGGCTCCGAAGAAAGCAGCCGGCCAACACCCGGGCCGGGCTGCGGAAATCACCTAGTTCAACCACGTCCGTCGTCGCCGCGGTCTTCGTCATCTCAGTCCCCCTGAAGATCCAGAAAACGTCTCTCCGATCGTGCAACTGCGCAACAAAAACGATAATATCCACCACCACCCGCACAACGTGTCAAGACCAAGTTTTCAACCGGCCAGGGCCGTTCTATGGAAAACCGCAGTTGCCGAGGAGTGCGGCCGATTGCCTGCCTGACGTTTGCGGTGATCCTGGGCTTGCTCGTCCCGTCGTCAGGCCCTGCGGATCAGCCAGGAGGCCGCACCCGGTTGGGCATCAAGGGGACCGAGTTCACGCTCAACGATCGGCCGACATTCCTCCTCGGCGTCAGCTATTACGGCGCGCTGGGAGCCTCGGAGGCGACGATCTGTCAAGACCTCGACGAAATGCGGCGCCGAGGATTCAACTGGATTCGCGTCTGGGCGACTTGGGGCGCCTTCGACAACGACGTCTCGGCCGTGGACGCCTCGGGAGAATCGCGGAAACCGTTCTTGGACCGGCTCCTGCGACTGGTGGAGGAGTGCGACCGCCGCGGGATGGTCGTCGACGTGAGCCTCTCGCGTGGCAACGGCGTGACCGGCCCGCCGCGACTCCCAACGCTGGACGCCCACTGCCGTGCCGTGGAGTCGATCGTGACGGCCCTGAAGCCGCAGGCCAACTGGTACCTCGACCTGTCCAACGAGCGGAATATCCGCGACCGCCGATTTACGGACTTTGCTGATCTCCGCGCCCTGCGCGCAGCGGTCCGGCGGCTCGATCCACAGCGACGTGTCACGGCCTCTCACGCTGGCGACATATCACGGGAGGAGTTGGCCGAGTACTTGCGGACGGTGGAGGTAGATTTCGTCAGCCCGCACAGGCCGAGGCACGCCGGCTCGCCACGTCAGACTGCCGAGAAGACACGGGAACTGCTGGTGTGGATGAAGGAACTGGGACGGGAAGTGCCCGTGCATTACCAGGAGCCATTTCGCCGCGGCTTCTCGGCCCGCTGGGAGCCATCGGCCGAGGACTTCGCGGCCGATCTGCGTCAAGCCCTCGCGGGCGGGGCGGCCGGATGGTGCTTTCACAACGGAGACCAGCGGGAGCGACCGGACGGGCAGCCGCGACGGTCTTTCGATCTCCGCCATCAACGGGTGTTTGAGCAACTGGACGACGAGGAGAGGGCATTTCTCGACCTGCGGCTGGCCGACGTGATGAGGCAGACAATGGAGGGCTCGAAACTTTTTGGCCCGCCGACGCCCGCTGAACAGAAGTCGATGACGCCGCCGACCGCCGAGTTGGCCAAAGATCATCGGGCGCTGCTGCCGGTGGTCGTCGGGACCGGCGCATCGGCCGCAACCAAGGCTGCGGCGTCGGACCTGGCCCAATACCTGGGGCGCATGAGCGGAGCTGAGTTCAAGATCGAGACGGGCGATGGCAGCCAGGGCATCGTGCTGGGATGTCCCACCGATTTCGCTCGGCTGCCGACCTCGGCCCAGTTCGGCAGTGGTCCCTTCGATCGCGAAGACTATGTGCTCCGCTCGCATCCTCAGGGGCTATGCCTGCTGGGCGCGACGGACCTCGCGGTGACCCACGCCGTTTGGGACCTGCTCTACCGTCTGGGCTACCGCCAGTTCTTTCCGGGCGAGACGTGGGAGGTGGTCCCGAACGTGAGCGACCTGAGGATCGCGGTGGACGACCGCCAGAGCCCGTCCTTCTATGCCCGCCGCATCTGGTACAACTGGGGCCTGTGGGGCTACAACGAGGAGCCCTACCGCCAATGGTGTCGGCGCAATCGTGCGGTGAAGGGCTTTGACCTCAACAGCGGTCACTCCTACGAAGGCACCATCGCGGCGAACCAGAGCGAGTTCGACAAGCACCCGGAGTATTTCGCGCTCGTAAACGGCCAGCGCAAGACGCGCGGGGGCGACTTGAAGTTCTGCATCTCAAACGCCGGCCTGCGCACGCTGGTGGTCGCGCACGCGGTGCGGTTCTTCCGGAACAACCCCCAGGCCGACAGCATCTCGATGGACCCCAGCGACTGCGGGGGCTGGTGCGAGTGCGAGTCCTGCGCCCGGATGGGCAGCATCAGCGATCGGGTCGTGACGCTGGCCAATGAGGTCGCCCAGGCGATCAACGGTTTGGGATTCGGAGCGAAGTACGTCGGCATCTACGCCTACAACCAGCACTCCGCTCCGCCCAGCGTTCGGGTCCACGCGAACGTGATTCCCAGCGCGACGACCGCCTTCATCCGGGGCGGCTACACCTTTGACCAGATCGTCGAAGGCTGGCAGGCGAAGGGAGCCACACTGGGCGTTTACGACTACCTGAGCGTCGTGGATTGGGACTGGAATCTACCGCGAGGCGGCGCCGCCTCGCGTCCCTCCTACGTCGCGAAGTTCCTGCCTCGCATCCACGGGCAGGGCATCCGCTTCTACGATGCCGAATCGGACGACTGCTGGGGACCGTGCGGGCTGGGGTACTACATCGCCAGCCGCGTACTTTGGGACATCAAGGAGGCCCAGAGGCTGGACGCGCTGGTGAAGGACTTTCTCGACAAGGCCTTCGGCTCGGCCAAGGAGCCGATGCGAGAGTTCTACAGCCTGATTACCGAGGACACCCAGCGCCGTTCCCCCTCGGACCTGGTGGGCCGGATGTACCGCCAGCTCGACGCCGCACGTCGAGCGACGGCCGATCCGAAGGTCTTGGAGCGGATCAATCACCTGATCCTCTACACACGCCACGCGGAACTGTACTACGCCTACGCGAACCGCAGCGGGCCGGTGGAGGACGTCGCCCGGCACGCCTACCGCATCCGCAAGACGATGATGGTCCACAGCGACGGCCTGTGGTGCCGGCTCATCAACCAGCAGGCGGCGCTCACCCCCGGTCACCCGTTGAAGAGCGAGCAACCGCTCGGCCCCGAAGAAATCGCCAGAATCCTCTCGGAAGGGATCGCCAAGAACCAGCCGGCCGACCCGGGCTTTGCCGGCGTCGAGTTCAGCAAGCGGCTGGTTCCGGCCGCCCAGCGACTCCGACTCCCCAAAGTCCCCTTGGGGACGTTCCCGGTGGAGCCCCAGGATCACCAGCAATACTGGGTATGGATTCCGGAGGGGGTGGGCGTGCTCGATGTGAAGATCAAGGTGCAGAAGGTTTGGGTGAACCGGATGCCCAAAATCAGCCTCTACTCGCCGCTGAAGGTCACGCTCAAGGCTGTGGCCAGCGACGAGAGCTACAAGCCCGATGGCAAGGAGTACCAAGTTCGGCTGAAGACACCCTATGCCGGCCTGCACCGCGTGGAGACACTCGACGGCGGCGACTTCACCCGCATGGTGTGGCCAGCCGGGATGCCGGTGACGATTGAGTCGGGCATCGACACGCCGGACGTGACGAGCCACTTCCGCGGTTCGTGGACGTTGTACTTCTACGTGCCCAAGGGGACGAAGGTCGTGGGCGGCTGGGCCTCGCGCGTGGCCAACTGGGCCCCGCGGATCTCCGGCAAGCTCCTCGACGCCGAAGAAAGAGAGGTCTTGGACTTCGGCAAATCGGAGGAGGGCTGGTTCAAGGTGCCTGTGCCGCTGGGCCAGGACGGGCGACTCTGGAGGTTCGAGAACAGTCAAGGCCAGCGGTTGTTGATGACGGTGCCTCCTTACCTGGCTCGCAGTGCCGAGGAGTTGTTGTTGCCGCAGGAGGTTGTCGAGTTGGACGCCAAGCGGTGATGGATCGAGCATCAGGAGATAGCAATGGCACACGATAGTGCTTTACCAACAAGTTCCTGCCTCGGACGGCAGTGGAGACTGCTTGGAGCCAGACTGCTGTTGGCAACGATCGTCCTGCTCGCCACAATGCCCCGTTCCCGAGACACTGCGCTGGCTGCGGACCGGCCAGACAGGCCCGGTCGCCCCAGCGTGCTGATCATCATGTGCGATCAGCTCAGTGCCCGCGTATTGGGTTGCTACGGTGGAGTGGTGCCCACACCGCACATCGACCGCCTAGCCAGGGAAGACGTGCGCTTTGACGGGGCCATCTGCACGACGCCCTTCTGTTCGCCCAGTCGGGCCTCGATCATCACGGGGATGTACCCGCACGCGCACGGCATTGTGTTCAACGTCAACCGGCGGGACTATCCAGCCATCCGCTCGCCCACGACGGAGGAAGGAATCAAGGGGCGTGATGCGACCACGGAGAGCCTGCTGCACGCCGCCGGGTACGCAACGCACCACTACGGCAAGTGGCACCTGTTGGACGAGGACTTGCCGTGCTACACGGACATGTACGGCGAACACCGCGAGTACGCCCGCGAAATGGAGTCCATCTTTCAGGCCGTGCGGCAGCAGGACCGGAAGTCGTGGATGGACTGGTACGGCTGGGCCTTACCCACGACGCAGTCGCCTGCCTTTCGCCAAGCGGTCGAGCAGTTGGGGACGCGCTGGGCAAAACAAGGGTATGCGGAGTTCGTCATCAAGATGGGGCGGCTGACGCTTCCGCTGCCGCAGCAGTTCGATGTCCGCGTAGCCGACAAGACGTTAGAGCGAATCAACTCGATCCGAACCGGATCTTTCATGATCACCTGCTCCTTCAACGCCCCGCACGACCCAAACGTCGTGTCCGCACCTTACTACGAGATGATCGACCCCGCGGCCGTCAAGCTGCCCGACAACCGCGAAGTCTTGGAGAAGCGATTCGATAACGAATGGTCCTGGAGGATCGTGGCGGACCTGGGGGAGCCAGGTCTCCGTGAGTTCCTGCGGATCTATTACGCGACAGTCAAGCTCGTGGACGATCAGGTGGGGCGGATTCTCGCAGCATTGGAGGCGTCAGGCCGCATGGACGACACGGTCATTGTCTTCACGGCCGACCACGGGGACATGATCGGTGGCCATGGAATGGTGTGGAAGAGTACCAGCGCGTTCTATGACGAGATTGTCTGTGTGCCCTTGCTGCTGCGGTATCCAAGGCTCTTCAAGCCGCAGGTCAGCAGCCTGGCCGTGGACCTGACCGACCTGATGCCCACACTCCTGGAGATCGCCGGCCAGCCGGTTCCGTCCCATGTCCAGGGCCAAAGCCTGGTACCGTACCTGACAGGGAAATCCGGCCCGGCAGCGGCTCGGACCTACTGCTTCTGCGAACGGGTTGCCGCCAACGCGGAGCACGTACGGAAATTGAAGCCTGGAAGTCGAGGGGCGTTCATGGTGCGAGGGCAGGGATGGAAATACTGCTGGTACCCGGATGGCGACGAATACCTGTATCACCTTACCGACGACCCGGGCGAAACGCGGAATCTGGCTGGCGAGGCTGCCGGCCAAAGCCGCAAACGCGAGATGAGGGACGCGCTGAGGGCCTGGCTCCAGCGGACCGGATGGCAGGGGCGCGAACCCTGATGGCCCAAAACTACTACCCGATACTATCTGGGTAACGACTGCCGGGCATCGTGACCGGCCTCTCAATGTGGCTGCAAAAAACATCTTTCTAGTCGCGCGCGACCGAGCCTTCCGGGCGGCTACGGAAAATTCACGGGAATAAACCGGCGGCTTCCGGCATCTTATCTTCAGGACCATTGGACGCAGGATACGTTGGAATTTGGGCGAACCTTTTCAGCTTCGGCGTCGTCTGAACGATAATGACCTAGTGACAGCCCTTGGCGGGCTGCCTGTTTTCGGGACCAAGCCATGACTTCGTTGCGATCAAGTATCACCGAACGCGGATATGCGTGGGCCTTCGTCGGTCACCCGGCGAATACGCTCCCCATGCATCCCCTGCGCTTGTGACACTTGGTCCAACTCGACCTCACGGGAACCATCAAAGCCCGGTGTCACAGCGACACCGGGCTTTTTTCGTTGGGTCGGTAGCTGATATCGGCGGCCATTGAGAATTGAGCCACTTTGGTCACCAGAATGGGCCAG
>CAZAQY010000378.1:0-6540 GCA_964486845.1 uncultured Pirellulaceae bacterium | reverse complement strand
TTCGTGGTGCGCTGCGCGGCACCCCGCGTCCCTTGATCGAATCGGCACTACAAGACAGGGCGGTGTCGATCCCGGCTACCGACAACAACGGCATCAAGTGCAAAACAATTCTGTGTAGAAGAATAACAGTGGAGGTGATTTGATGAGCGTGCATCGTTGTTGTGAAATCGAGGGGCTCGGCCTAACGCGGCGCGAGGTGCTCGCGGCGGTGCTGGGGGCGGGCACGACCGCCGCTGTGGGCGCCCGTCTGTCAGCGGCGTCGGCCGAGAGATGGCCGGTCAAGATCGGCTGCGGAACGGTCAGTTTCCGGAAACAGTCTCTGCGCGAGGCACTGGCGCGAATCCGCCAGGCTGGCTACAAGTACGTCGAGCCGCAGGCCACCGGCCCCTGGTGCCCACACGTCGACGTCTGGAAGAGCGATCCGGCCGAGTTCCGCCGCCTGCTCATCGAGTTTGGGTTCGAAGGCGCCACGGCGCTCTGGGCTCCGGACGGGGCGCTGATTCCCAATCCGAAAAGCCTGGAGGGCGTGTCGCAGGCCGTCCGCTGGGCGCACGAGGCGGGCATTCCCGTCGTGAACTGTGGCGACGGCCGCAAGCCCCAGACGATGTCCGACGCCGACGCTCTGAAAGTGCTCGGCGAACGTCTGGCGGCAATCCTGGAAGTGGCCGAGAAATGTCAGGTCTACCTGGCCATCGAGCCCCACGGTACCTTTTCGGTCACGGCCGAAGGACTCAAGAAAATCCTGGGGCTGTCGCGCTCGAAGTGGCTGGGAATCAACTACGATACCGCTAATGTGCACCACGCCGGCAGCGACGAGGTGGCCACCCTCCGGGCGGTTGTCGAGCGTGTCGTGCACGTACACGTCAAGGATACCGTGGCCAACCAATGCGTGGCCCTGGGCCAAGGCGAGGTGAACCTGCGCGGCTGCCTGCAGGTGCTCAAACAGCACGGCTATGCCGGTGTCCTCTCTCTGGAAACCGAAGGCGACTTCGAGGCCGATCGGGTGCAACCCCTGATCGCCGCCAGCCGGCAGTACCTGATCAATGCCGTGGCGGAAATCTGAAGCGTCTGTCTTGCTTGTCGCTGCGGTCTCTCCGCGCGTCCGAGTTTTGGGTTAGGAGTGAGGTTGGGTCGGTCATGACCGATTGCCGGCATGGAGGATTGCCGCTTCAATTCGCCTCGGACCACAATGCCTTGATCGCTTCGACCGTGCGCTCGACGAGGACCTGGCCTCCTTCAGGGCCGATGCGACTGCTTTGGATGACCGCGCCGTAGCCGCCGCCACGCACAGCCGTTTCGCTGGGCAGATAGCCGCCGGAACCGGTCAGTTGATTCATTTTCGCGGCCCACCGGGGCGCGAGGGGCTGAAAAGCGATTTACCCGCAGTCGGTGCTGGGAGCACTGACACCAGGATCGCCGTGTCAGGAGCCTTGCCGGAGTAGAAAGCGACGTAGTGTGTGTCCCTGATCGCGGTGGCGTTCGCGTTGCCCGCATCAATCGTGACCGGGCTGCCCGTGGCGACGGCCTCGGAAGCAGGCCACTCGAGCGGATTGCCGAACACGCGGTCTGGATCGACGACCCGACGCCACAGAATTCCCTTGCCGCGCTGATAGTAGTAGTTGCTCAACAGACCCGTTTCGGTGTCGAGGATCAGGCTCGGCGTGGAGATCAGGACATCGCCGATGTTGGTTTGCGCGCGCGCCCACGTCGCACCATAGTCCGATGAAACCATCTGGAATTGAGATCGGCCTCCCTGCTCGGTCCGTGCGACGACGAGAATCTTGCCATGGCCGAGGTAGACCGCGGAGGGCTCGGTCGGCCACTGCGGCTTGGTCAACTTGGACTCGATGGTGGTCTGTGCCCAGGTAGAGCCGTTGTCACGGCTGGTCAACGCGCCCCACGCGTGACTCGGGCCATCATCGCCGTAGCGCCCTGCGAACCACAGGGCCATGAGCCCGACCGTGGGGACCGAGAAGATATCGGTGATCTGCACGGGTACCACGGCCAGCTTCGGCGTCGTCACGCGCACGAACGTCACGCCATCCGTGGTGCGGTAGAGGTCCTGAACGCATTCCGATCCGTTCATTCGACGCACCCACAGGAGCATCGCGCCCTTGGAATCCAGCCCCTTTCCAACGGCGACCTCGCCGTAGCCCGGAGTGTTGGCGACAACCGTTTCCGGCGTCCACGTTTTTCCGTTGTCTGTGGAGGTTCGTGCGTAAACGGCGCGGGTGTCTTCAGCGATCGTGTGCGACGTGCCTCGGCTGTACACGCAGACCAGCTTTTCTCCGAGCGCCTGAATCATCGGCCACGAGTTGTAGCCGCGCGCCTCCTGGACGACACGCGGCTCCGCGAGCGCGTACATCCCTGTGCACAGCGTAGCCACGGTCATGCCAGCGATGATCTTGTTCATACTCTTGCCCCGACATTTCCCATAGACGGTGAGCCTCGATCCGGCTTACTTGGACTCCGGCCACAATGCCTTGATTGCTTCGAGAGTGCGATCGACGAGGACCTGGCCGCCTTCCGGGCCGATCCGGCTGCTTTGGATGACCGCGCCGTAGCCGCCGCCACGCACGGCCCTTTCGCTGGGCAGATAACCGCCGGAACCGGTCAGTTGGATGACGAAGGTCTGCACGGCGGGGCTGCGGGCTTTGATCTGCACGCCGTAGTCGGTGTAAAGTTCGAAGGTGTTGGTGACAATCGCCACGTCGCCCAACCGCAGCGCGTGCAATTCCATCGGGAAGAGCCCTTCGGTGCCGGCTTTCTGAGCCTCGTGGCGTTCCACGACGCCCTGATGCCAGCGGTAGTTCCAGCGTTGGGCGGGATCTTCGGCGAACTTGGCGGCCTCGCGCCGCGCTTCGGTCACTTCCGCCTCGGTCACCTGGCGGTAAGGCAATTCAACCTCCTGGACACAATGCCGCAGCAAAACGTCCGTGCGCATGTCTTGGCGCGCTCCGGCGTAGGCTTCCTCCCAGCCGTCGACAATGCGGCGGGCGACCTCCTCCAGGCCGGTCAGCCCGCGCAGCTTGCGCATCCGTTCCTCGGCCGCCTTGCGGACCATGGGCCGCGAGGTCTGATCGCCGCCCGCGCCGGCCCAGCCCAGGACCAATAGCTCTTTGCCATGCTGTTGGCGCAACCGCTCGCGCACGGGATGCCAGAAATCGGCGTGGATGGCCAGACCGCCTTCGGCTTCCTGCGCCGGACAAGGCACGTTGATCACGGTGGCCAGGAGTTGGTCTTGCTGGTCCCAGAAAAAGAGCACGTCCAGGCTGTGATCCTCATAGCCTTCGATGCCGCGGAAGTCCTTGGTGTTGGTGGCGCCGTACATTTGGGCAGTCCCATCCGCATACACAGCGCGTCGATTTTGGGCCACGACAGCCTGGCCCAGCCCCCAGCCGACCTTTCCCGCCTGGCGCTTCTGCCACGCCTCAACGACTGCATCGGCGACTTTGGACGTCATGAATTCCGTGTATTCGGCGGGCTTCATATTGCCTTGCTCGGGCAGCGTGTAACGGCCTTCGAGCGTCACGGGCGCGTTGTGCGTGTGCGTGGCGTTCATGAAGAGCTTGCGCAGATCGAAGTCCGCCAGACGCGGCTGCACCTTCTCGCGCACCTTGTTCAAGATGCCGTCACGGATGCCCACCAGGTCCAACGACACCATGATCGCCTGATCGAGCACTTGGTCTCCGTCGCGAGATTCCCAGGCCAGCGCCGTGGCGGTCACCGGCGATTCGATCTTGTTGGAGATCCTCAGATTCCGATGACCGTCGAGCGCAACCGGTTGATCCGGGGTGATGCTCGTTGTGGCGCCGCCGATCCGCAACTCGGCGGCTGGCAAGCTGGTAGCCGTGAGGATGAGGGCCAACATACAGGCGGGCGTTGTGTTCATGGTCGGGTTCCTAACTTCAAGTCACTGGAATTCTCTCATTCACGATTGCGGGTGGACCGGCAAAAAAGCCGACTGGGAAGGCAGAATGACAGAAAAATTGATGACAGAAAAATGTTCCTCGGGAACCGGAGATTGCCAAATCTTTCTGTCATCGATCTTTCTGTCCTAGGAATGAAACTGTCGGCCCAGGTGCCGGTGGTGGCGATGAGCCCATTATGGCAAACACCCCGCCCGCCGCAACAGATTGACCGTAATCTGCTGCACCTGCGGATCCGGGCCATGAGGCCGACTCCAATGGGACCACGGCAGGGTGTGCCCTGGCGGCATGCTTAAATCCTGGCACCAGAAGATCGTCGCGGCATTGAACACGTAGTTGCCCTTGGGGCCAGGATAGATGGTCGCGGTCCAGGGCGATGGATTCACACCACCTTGAAACGCGGTGCCCTGGGCCACGATCTCCAAGCCGGGCAAGTCGGTGGGCGGGTCGCCGTGATACTCCCAGCCGATTAGCCCTGGCACGCGGTCGCCCTGTTTCATGCCGGTGCCCGCGAAGATCCAATGCTCCGGCTGGACGCAGATCCAGTCGCCGCCACCGTTGATCGGCCGAGAGTTGCGTGCGCCGATCAGGTAGCCTTCGTCGGGACCACGGTCGGGGAACGGGCCGTTCGTCTTGATGCGATCTTCGGCCCACTTGTACCTGCCGCCGTAGGGGCCGCTACGGAAGATGACGCGGTTGGGGCGGTCGTCGGTGCTGGGCTTGAACGGGGTGACCCAGCACACGGAATTGCCGGACAGGAACAGCAGGTTTACGCCCGCATCGCGCAGCTTCACCGTGCTCTGATATTGGCGGATGTCCCAATACTCGTCGTGGCCCACGCTGAGGAACGCTTTACATTTCAGCCCGCGATCCGGGGTGAGCATGTCGCTATTGGAGCAATAACTCACGTCGCAGCCCTGCTGCTCCAGCCAGTAAGCCATGGGAAACTCGAACGTCAGCCACGCGCCGGAACCGATGGAGAGCGGATCGTTGACGATTCCGGTAGACTGCGCCTCGCGACCGTAAGGCCGATCGAAACTCACGTCGGCCCAGGGGCCGTTGCCCTTGGGATGCGTGTACAGCGACGTCTTGTACGGCCAACCGTTGTAGGCTTGCCAAGTGTTGTCGCTGCACTGGAAGAGAATGTCAGCCGGGCGGTCGTCGCGCACGATGAACACCACGTAGCTTTGCCAATAGGGCTGGTCGTCCGCGTCGGGAAGCGTGGTGAGCCGGCCCAGATAGACGCCGCTAATCCAGTCGGCGGGGATGGTCAACTCGACCGACGGCTCCCAGCGACACTCGTGCATGGTCCGCTCGTCCGGCTCAGGAGTCGGCTGCGTCTGGCCCTCCAAGGGGCCGAGTTTGGTCACCAGCCGTGCCCCGCGCCCGCCGTAGTAGCCCGTGCGGAAGATCTCGATCTGGAACTTCGAGGCGGGCTGGGTGGAGACCATGATTTGCAGCTTCTCGCCGGCCGCCACGCTCTGCCTGGAGCAGTAGCCTTCGATGGCTGGGCAGCGGCACCCATCGGACTTGTCCACGCGGGTTCGCGTGAGCTGCCAGTCGGTTGCGCCCTCACGGGCGTTCTCCTGCTGGATCACGTTTGGTCCGGTCGCCTGCTGATCTGCCGCCAAGCCGTTGCGTATGCCCAGCGCCTCGGAAACCGTTAGCGCCACCATGACGGCCGCGCCCCTGAGCATCTTACGCCGGGTGATTGAGTCATTCATCATCATATGGCTCCTGGAAGGGACACTCAAAGCTTGATCAATGCCTTCTTGCGGTACATCCAGAATCCGCCGCCTGGGCCACCTGTCCGAACAGGGGAAGTCGCTCAGCAATCGACGGTTGACAGCACGGTCTGTTCTTCTTATTCTTGCTAGAGCCCCGCCAATTGTTCTGCTGACGCCCGATTATATCAGAACAATCGAACATCGCTCAACCTCGCCACGCTTATTCGGGAGGCCCTTGTGCCAAGGTTTACACGGCTTGGATTCCGCCAAGGCGCGACCTCGGGAAACCGGCATGAAAGGACATCTGTGATGAACTACCGAAAGCGATCCGTTGCCTGCCTCAGCGTCTGCAGTGCGGCGTTCATGCTGGCTGTGCTTCCCGCCGCACTTCAGGCACAGACGCCGGTTTCGGTGACGAAGGGAAGACTATGCGAACCTCCGCATCTCGGCGAGAACAGCTTTGTCGTATCCGAACTGCTCGAAGCGGTTGCCGTGCCGCTTGAGGGTTGGAAGATCGTATGGCCGGGGGCCGCCCCCGACAAAATCGCCAACGTCACGTCGGGCATCTCCGTCGTCAGCACCGATGCCGTCGTCCGCGGTGCGCGCCTTCCGGCCCTGCGCCTCGAACTAACCAAAGGTGCATTCGACCATCCCCATCCGGTCTTAGAGCTTGAGTGGCCCTTCAACGCCGAAACGCACAACATCTTGTCATTCATTGGCAAGGTCGAATTGCCAGAAGACCTCAAGCCGGTCATCCGCGATTCCACTCAGGTAATGACCGGCTGGCCCGCCGGCGCCTTCAATCGCTATTTCGACGACTTCGGCGTGGCTGTTGCACTTTAGGACAGCCTACCATTGGCCGCTTGTTCACAAACAGAGGCCAA
>CAZAQY010000377.1:0-6600 GCA_964486845.1 uncultured Pirellulaceae bacterium | reverse complement strand
AGCTTGGGCTGGTTGTCGAGGCGGCGCTTCACGGGCATACCCCGTGAGAATCTAGGGAGGCCGAGCGACGCGGTGATCGTGGGCATCTACGACCGCTACACCGATCAGCCGGCCGACAACGCCGCGCCGGTGTGCCGGTATGGGACAAACATCAGCAGGTGAAGATTCGCCGGCTCGGTACGAGGGACTCTGGGAGGCCACCCATGCAAACTACCTCAACCCTTCGATTTCTGACGGTGGCAATCTTCTTCCTGACGGCATGTGAGTCGAGTGAGGCTGCATCGCCTATTCCACCCTGCTGCATCCAGGTCGTGGAGGCCGGAACCGGCTGGCCGGTACCACTGGTGGAACTCCGCACCACGCACCAGGTGCGGTTCGTCACGGATAACGCGGGCGTAATCGCGTTCGACCTGCCGGAGATGATGGGACGCCCGACCTGGTTCGACGTCCTCAGCCCCGGCTACGAGTTCGGCGGACTGCGTGATCAGCAACTGGGTCATCAACCTCGCACCCGATAAGCCGGCTGTGTTTCGGGAAATCGCCCGCGTACTCAGACCCGGCGGCCGACTGGCCGTCAGCGACCTGGTGTTGAAGAAACCGCTGCCGCAAAAGATCGCCCAGGACGTGATCGCGTACGTCGGTTGCATCGTCGGCGCCATTTCGGTGGAGGACTACCGGCAGGGCCTGCTGGCGGCCGGATTCGCCGAGGTGCAGGTGGTGGATACTGGGTCTGATCTGAATGCGTACGCCCAAGTGGAGGACGGGGCCTCTTGTTGCTCGGTCCAGGCATCATCCGGATGCTGCTCCGGTCCGGCGGTTGTTACCCTGCAGGGCGCCGCGAGCCTCGGTGAAGACCCCCCTGAGTTGCATCGCGGAATGCGAAACCTGCTGGAGCGATATGACGTGAACGAGTACGCCGCAAGCGTCAAGATTTTCGCGGTGAAACCGCGTTGACTCGGTCATGCGGGGATCGGAACAAGGGGCATTCGACGGCCGGTCTTGCGACCGAAGTCCTTGCACAGAGATGAGTTGCGAATCGCGATGTAGTGCCCTTGTGTTGTTTCTGTGTATTTGGTTAAATAGCCAATGATGAAGGGACGATAACCAAATATCATGAACGCAAGAACGCCAACCGCCAAAGTGCTCGCCCAATACGAAGCTCGAGCCCAGATCATCAAGGCGCTGGCCCATCCCGCGCGATTGCTGATCGTAGACGAACTGTCGAAGCGCGGCGAACGCTGCGTCTGCGAGTTGACCGAGATGATCGGTACGGACATGTCCACGGTGTCTCGGCACTTGGCTTTGCTCAAAGGGGCTGGGCTAGTCGAGGACGAAAAACGCGGCCAGATGGTGTTTTACAGGATGCGAGTGCAGTGTCTCCTGAACTTCTTCGAGTGCATTGAGTCGGTGATGGAGTGCAATGCGAAGAGGCACCAGGAACTGATTGCTTGATGGCCGACTTCTTTTTGTTTCGTCAAAGATTGCAGATTTAGCCAAACAGCCTAGCAATCATTGCGGGTTTCAAACCGGAGGGAATTTGTCCATGAACAAGCGTGAGTTGGGTATCTTCGCCGGATTGGCCGTGGTGTTCCTGCTGGCCTATTTTCTGAACTTCACTGATCCGAAGATCAAGGACGCCGTGATGGAGGCGTTCTACATGCTGCAGTGGTACGCCCGGAACCACACACTGGCCTGCGTGGTCCCGGCCATGTTCATCGCCGGAGCGATTGCCACGTTCTTCTCCAAGGAAGCCGTGCTGCGGCATCTTGGCCCCAAGGCCAACAAGGTCGAGGCGTATTCCGTCGCTTCCATCTCGGGGACCGTGCTGGCCGTCTGTTCCTGCAGCGTGCTGCCGATGTTCGCCGGCATCTATCGGGTCGGCGCCGGCTTGGGACCGGCTTCGGCGTTTCTCTACTCCGGACCAGCGATCAACGTGATGGCGATTTTCCTGACCGCCCGCGTGCTGGGCTACGACTTGGGCATCGCCCGAGTCATTGGTTCCGTCACCTTCGCGGTGATCATCGGCGTGCTGATGGCGGTCATCTTCCGCAAGGAAGAAGAGCAGCGGACGGCCGCCGTGATGCAGTTGCCCGACCCGCCGCCGGCGAAACGATCGTTGTTGCAGACCACGTTGTTTTTCGTCGCCATGATCGGCTTCCTGGTGTTCAGCGATTGGGCGAATCCCAGCCAGACGATCATTCACAAGAAAGATGGCACGCGGATGCAGGTGGCCGTGCTGATGGAGACGACCGAAATGCTCCAGGTGCAATATGAGGAGCCGGTCGGCGACCGGAAGAAGGGCGAGAAGGTGATGCTCGCGAAGGCGGAGATCGAACACACCGAGCAGGCCACGCCGGAGAACTACCAGTGGGCGGCCTGGACGTACAATCACCGCTGGTACTTCGCGGGCGCATGCCTGCTGGCGACGCTGACCATGCTCGGCGGTTGGTTCGAACGCGAGGAAATCGGGGAGTGGATGGGGGCCACCTGGAGCTTTGCCAAGTCCATTGTGCCGCTGCTATTTGGCGGTGTCCTCGTGACGGGTTTCGTGGGCAAGCTGATTCCGCCCGAGGCCGTGGGCGCCTGGGTGGGCGGCAACAGTTTCAGTGCCAACATGGCGGCCTCGGTGATCGGCGCCATGTGGTACTTTGCCACGCTGACCGAGATCCCGATTCTGGAGGCCCTACTCGGTCTGGGCATGAGCCGTGGGCCGGCGTTGGCCTTGCTGCTGGCTGGGCCGGCGTTGTCGTTGCCTAGCATCGCGGTGATCTATAGCGTGATCGGATTCAAGAAGACGGCGGTGTTCGTCGGCCTGACGGTTGTGCTCAGTGCGATCGTCGGGATGGGGTTTGGTTGGTTCTACGGGTAGACGGCTGTCAGCCGTAACAGGAGGTCGGTCATGAAGCTGGTTCAAGTGTTGGGTCCTGGTTGTGCCAAGTGTGAGAAGCTGAAGAAGAACGCCGAGGAGGCCGTCCAGAAGGCGGGCGTCGAGGCGACGGTGGAGAAGATCACGGACATCAATGTGATCAACGGGTTCGGCGTGATGATGACGCCGGCCTTGGCCGTGGACGGCGAGGTGAAGGTGGTCGGCAAGGTGGCCACCGCCGAGGAGATCCAGAAGCTGCTGACTTCATGACTTCGCGTCTTTGCGTGAGATCGTTCTGCGACCGTTTGCAGGATCACCAACATCTCAGGGAGATTACATTATGGCATCGAAAGTGAGTCGGCGCCGGTCTCTGAGGAATGCAGGCACGGGCCTCGCCGCTGGCGTGGCCGCCTCGGCCAGTGTCTCGGCGCTAGCTGCGGAGGCTTCTCCGCCTGCGATTGCTCTGCCGGACGCCAACACGGCGAAACCCGCGCCGGGAGCTGGAACGTAGACCGTCTGCTGCACGCCCGCGGCGAAACGATCTACGCTTGCTCGGGCGCCGCCGACGTGGGCGAGATCGCCGATCACGCGGCTCGCAAGCTGACGGCCGACGGCGTGGGCAAGATGTCGTGCCTCGCCGGAATTGGCGGCCGGATTCCGAACCTGCTGGAAATCGCCCGCGGGGCCCAGGTCATTCTGGCCATCGACGGCTGTCCCATGCACTGCGCCCGCAACACGCTGGAAAAGGCTGGTTTCACCAAGTTCGAGCACGTGTGCCTGGCCGATCTCGGCATGGCCAAAGGCAAGACCCCAGCCACGGCCGAAGCGCTGGCCAAGGTGGTCGGCGAGGGCAAGAAACGAGTGGGCGGGTAAGGAGGGAGATTCGCATGGAACTCAAGAATGCCGTAACGATCTGTCTGATTTCGCTGTTCTCGGCGACGCTCGTGTTGTTGATCGCGCGGGCCCTGGACCTGCAGGCGGCTGCACGACTGGAGCCGCAACTGGCTCGTATCGTCGAGGAACTCGAAGCCTTGCGGCAGCAAGGAGGCATCACACCAGCCGGGAATACGGGGCGGATGGATGCGCAGCGTGTGACCGTGTACTACCTGCACAGCAGCGCCCGCTGCGTTACCTGCCGCGCGGTCGAGTCGCAAACGCACGAGGTCTTGCAGTCGGATTTCGCCGCAGAATTGAAGACCGGGGCCGTCGTGTGGAAGCCGTTGAATTATGAGCAACCGCCTGCAGACGCTCTGGCGCAAAAGTTCGGCGTCACGTCGTTCGCCGTGATCCTCGCCAAGATGCGTGGCAGCGAGACGGCGGAATGGAAGCGACTGGACCGGGCGGGAGCGATGGTCGGCGACAAACCCCGTTTCGCGGCGTACGTCCGCGACGAACTGACGAAGATGGTCCGGCCGGTGGAATCGCAACCGCCTGCAGCTTTCCCCGGTGACCAAGCCGAAACGAAGGATGCCGTCCCGGAACAGGCAGAAAAGACGCCGCCCGTGCCCGATGACCTGCCGATTCCCCAGTAACGTAAGTAGAACCTCGCACGCTGAAAGGAAAAGAGCTGCTATGAAACGTATCGCCATTTGTCTGCTGTCCGTGGTGACCGTCGGCCTCTTCGCCACAATCGCTAACCGTGTGGCCCAGGCGGCTGACGCCCCCAAGGATCGCGTCGTCGCCATGTATTTCCATCGCACGCAGCGCTGCCCGACGTGCAAGAAGATGGGCAGCTACTCGGAAGAAGCGGTCAAGACGGCCTTTGCCGACGAAATCAAGAAGGGCCAGGTGACGTTCCACTTCATTGACTTCCAGGACCCGAAGAACGCGCGCTACACCAAGGCGTACGACATCAGCGGCCCGGCGCTGATCGTCGCCAAGATCGCCAACAACAAAGTCGCCTCGTACTACAACCTGGAGGAAATCTGGTCCCACGTCGGCGACAAGGAAGCCTTTTTCCGCTACGTCGAGGAAAACGTGAAGGCAAGTCTGCCCAAGTGAACTGGGAATTCGAAATCCGAAGCACGAAATCCGAAACGAAGCCTAAACCCAAATACCAAAGGCTCGAAACAAACACTGGCGTCTCAGCGGATCCGGGCGTTTCCGCTGGCGTGGTTGCCGACATTTGGATTTCGAGTCTTGATTCTGTTGGGGATTTCGGATTTGAGATTTCGGATTTGACCGCGGCCGTGCCGCACGATGAGGCGATGCGTGATGACCTATCTCCTTTACATCCTGGCAGCGCTGTACCTGGGCCTATTGACCTCGATCAGCCCCTGTCCGCTGGCGACGAACATCGCCGCGATCTCCTATGTGGCGCGGAAGGTCGGCAACACCCGTCAAGTGGTCAACGCGGGCCTGTTGTACACCCTGGGGCGTTGTCTACTGTACCTGGCGCTCGCCGTGCTGCTAACGACGACCGCCTTGTCGATTCCCGTGGTTTCGATCTTCCTGCAAAAGTACATGCACTTGGTACTGGGGCCGATTTTTCTGCTGCTGGGCATGTTTCTTGTCGGGCTGATCACCATCGCCAGTGGCGGAACGATGATGAGCGAGCGGATGCAGAAACGCGTGGACGCGATGGGCATCTGGGGCGCCCTACTCTTGGGCGTCTTCTTCGCCCTGTCGTTCTGTCCCACATCAGCGGCGTGGTTCTTCGGACTGGTGGCCTTGATCATGGGCTCCGAAGCTGGGGCGATCACGGGCGTGCTGGAGAAAGTGGGCATCGCCCTGCCGCAGACGTCCTTAGCCGGTGGCTCGTTCATCCTGCCGCTGGTCTATGGCGTTGGCACGGGCGTGCCGGTGTTGGTCGTCGCCTTCCTCCTGGCCTACAGCGCGAAGTCGGTCGGCAAGACCTACAACGTGCTGTCCAAAGTCGAGTGGTGGGCGCGGATGGTCACCGGCTGGCTGTTCATCCTCGTGGGCATCTGGTTCTCGCTGACGTATGTGTTTGAGGTGCGGTAGGCTTCCAACACGGGAGGCTCGGACATGACCCGCAAGACGGCGGAGCAATACGAAGCCGGGGCCCGCATCGTCAAGGCGATGGCCCACCCAACCCGTCTACTGCTGGTCGACGAATTGCTGCGGTGGAAGGAACGTGAGCCGCGCCCGGGCGGAAGAACTCGGCGCCGAGCTTCGGCAACTGAATGTCACAGCGTTTGTCACGCACAGTTCGCTGAGCCAGGAGCAGCGGCGGCAGGCCGAAGACGCCTTCGCCAATCGGGACGACTGCGTGATCGTGGCCACAAGCGTCTTGGAGTTGGGCATCGACGTGGGCAATCTGGACCGCGTCATTCAGATCGACAGTCCGACCACGGGCCCTGAAGTTCTCCGAGTGCCTGCCGCCAGCCCTCGCCCTTCACTCCCCGGCGACGCGCCGTCGAGACCAAGCTGCTTTGTTGCAGCTCTTGGGAATGGCGGTCCGGTTCGTTTCGATTCAAGGGGGGGTGATCCAGACTGAGCGATGACCAGCGGGGGGCGAAGCCCGATAGGTGATTTTGGAGCATGCACCATGAGCAGGAACCGAGACACATTGGAACGGCTTCTTCGATCCGGTGAGATCGCGTTGGAGCGTTCGCCGTTCCTCGACCAGACCCCCGATCCGCTGCCGGCCACATTCAGCTTCGACAAGGTCGACGGCCAGCGCCATCAGCATCGCCTTGGTCCGCCAGGGGACCTCGGTGCTGGGCGTCGTCTATGCCCCTTGCCACCCCGACGACAACGGCGACCTGTTC
>CAZAQY010000376.1:0-6625 GCA_964486845.1 uncultured Pirellulaceae bacterium | reverse complement strand
CCGTTTCCGGAAAATATCAATTTTGAAATGTTATTCATTTACGCGGCCTAAGGCCCCTCGATGGACTCGGCAACCGCGCAGCCGATGCCGGAGCCCAGGTCGTGGTGGGCATAGTACAGATAGTACCGCCCGTCCGGATGTTTTCCCTGGTCGTTGCGGACCACGGTGGGATAACCCAAGGAGTCGTTTTCCCACGGCTCCGTCCGCCGCAGGATTTCCGTGGAGCGAACCACATCCAGCGGTAGGTCTCCGTCCAGGTCCGACAGGTCGACGCACTTCAGGTTGTTATCGAGCTGCGACGCGACCATCGCCCGGCCTCGGAAGATCGCCGCGCATTCGCCGGTGCGGGCGCATTCGTCTCCCATCGGCTCGGTGCGAGATTTCCGGGTGCCCTGCTGTGCGCCCGACTGCGCTGCTGCAGCGACGCCGAGCAGCAGGACGAGAAGCAGGGTGGATAACCAGCAACGGCAGGCATTTCTCATCGCGTCAGCCTCCTGTTTTTGCGGCCGGCTCGCCTTGCAGCAGCAAGGCGACCTGCAGTCCGGGCTCATACACGCTGCACTTGGCGCGCGGCATCGCGATGCCGTGGTCGGTGGTGGCGATCACCAACGTGTTCTTCTCCAAGTCAAGTTCGTGCAGCGTTTGCAGCCAGCGGCCAAACTGTTCGTCCACGTGCTTCACTGCGCCTTGCAGGCCGGCCAATTCCTGTCGCGTGCCCTCGGTGCCGCGCAGGTAAGGCGGCACGTCGATGCCCAGCGAATCGTCCGGCTGAAGATGCGGACCGGGAAAACCGATCTCACCCGCCATCGGGCCGGCATCTTTCGGGTAGGGCAATCGGTGCGGTTCGATGAACCCCGCATACAGAAAAAACGGCTGTTTTGCCGCTGCGAGACGCCTCAGTTCCGCGATGGCCGCCGTCGTTCCCTCGGCCGCCTTGGCCTGCTTGATGTATTTCTCGTAACCGCACCGCTGCGCTCCCGAGCGGGTTTCGTGAACGACGCCGACCGCGACCGTGGCATACCCGGCTTCCTTGAGCAACTGGGCGAGGTGCTTCTCTTCGGGCCGCAAATCCCACGCGAAGTTGGCGTGCGTCAATCCCATGACGCCATTGCTGTGCGGGTAGCGTCCCGTGAACAGAGATGCCCGCGACGCGCTGCAACCGGACTGGGTGCAGAACGAACGAGCGAACCGCACGCCTTGCTCCGCGAACTTGTCGAAGTTGGGCGTGCATACAGTCTTGACGCCGTAGCAATGGAGGTACTGCCCCAGGATTCAGTATAGCGGTTTCGATGATGCGGTACGACGGGCCACGAACCCGTTCGCTGCCGGCGAGCGGCGACGGGGACGGCAGGATACGTCAGCTCGGCAATGACCATCGCATTGGGTGTGCAGGAACGAGCGTCCAGGGACGGCGCAAACGAGCATCCCGGCACGTTGGCGATCACAACAAATCGCCTCGGTGCGTTGACAGGCAGTTCAACTGCAGGCAGTTCAACGGATTCACACCTGCCGCCTCCCGGTGTAGACTGGCGAGAAAGTGGACCCTCGCCGAAGATAGGAGCCCCGCCGATGTCTGGACCCAAATCCGCCACTGTCGTTTCGTTTGCCACGCTGCCCGCAGTATCGACACTGGCTGACTGGTTATCGGCGGGAAAGGTCGTCGCGCTGTGGGCGGCCATCGCGGCGTCGCTGTCGTTGCTGGGCGGGGGACGGTCGGTGAGAGCGGAACCGGCATCGGCCCCACGCGATTTCTCGGGTTGGCGCGGCGGCATCGGCATCACCTTCGGCACGCCTTCGCGTGATGTCTCGGACGTGACCGAGATGGGCTACGAGATCGTTTGGGGCAGCGAGGACCCGCGCGCCGTCAGAATGCTCGGCATCTCCGTCTTTCGCTATTGGAACAGCATTGTCGAAACCTCGCTGAAGGGCTCAGGGTATGACTTCAGCCGGATGTCCGACAAGGACGAAGCGGCCAAGTTGGCTTTTGACGCCTGGATGGAACGCGGCTATGGCGTGAAGGGCCTCTCGAAGTACGCCCACGTGCGTTATAACCCCAAGGGAGCTTACGGCGACGTCTATGGCAGTATGGATCTGTCGTCCGAGAACGAGCTGGTCAAGGCCGTGATCGCCAAGTACATGCAGGGGTTCGACAAAGACGGCATCACCCGCGGCGGCATCGGCTTGGACAACGCCGGGAGAGTGCCCCGCGAGTTCCTGGAAGCGCTGACGGCCCGGCTGAATGCCCGCGGCTTGGGCATTGCCGCCAACGGCTGTCCAGACGAGTACCTCGGCTACATCGACTTTTTCGGCAACGAGGGTTTCCCGTTCTCGATCAACTACGCACGCCAGGCGCGCGAAAAGGGTCTGCGCGGCATCTTGGGCGAGTTCACAATGCAGCACCTTTCCGGCGGCGAGCTGGACGCCTATCTGAAGAGCAAGCTCTTCAACGGCATCGTGTTCTTCGGCTACACCAACGGCGGCACGGCCGCCGGGGCGCGTTACTCGGGGTATTGCTCACGGCCAGACGTGTATCACCACCAGCGTTGGGTGCTGCGCAAGCTGGTCCCGGTATCCCGCGCTGTCCAGCGTGCGGGCCGCCAGATCGACCCGGCCGTGAAGCTGGCATCGGCCGCGGCACCCGTCAGCCAATCCCGCCCGGCACCTGCGGGGGTGGCAGTCAACGCCGAGGGCCAAGTGAGGGAAGTGAAGCGGCGCGAGGCCGGTCTGGAACGCATCACCGGTCGCTCGTTGGACACGGAGCCGCTCATCATCCGCTACGGCAGCGACATCGGCGACGGGATTTATCTCTTCGTCGACTCCGGGCAGGCGGAGGAAGTGATCTGCGACGCGCACAAACTGGGCGTGCGACCGGACACTCTGGTCTTCGACGAGTTCGCCGAACGCGTGCTGGAGGCGAAGCACGCCGCAGGTGCCCTCACCTTCAATACCGTAGCGGGCCCCAGTGTGGTGCAACTGGCCAGCGCGCCCACTTTGGTGAAGAACCTCCTGGCACGCACTGCGGAAAGCCTGCGCCTGCAACTCACCCAACGGGCGTTGGATCGCGAGTTGGGCACGCGTTTTCCGCGCAAGGCGTGGTCGCGGTTTTGCCAGGCGGGGAAGTGGGACGCCACCGTGGCTCGTACGGGCAAGGGCAGCCTAGCCGTGGTGGGCGGCACGTACACCGCCACGATGCCTCAGTGGAAGTACTTCAACCGCCAGGGCGCCGCGCAATTCGTCTCGCTGAACCAGCCTGCTCCCCAGCCGATCGTGGTGCAAGCCTTCAGCAAGGCCCAGGACGTCGCCACGTCCGATGAGGTTGTCCTGGACACTCCGGCGGCCCGCCGACGCCATTTCGACGCCCGCGAGGGCCACACGTACGGCATGCACCTCTACCTGGACTATCAGGACGGCCAATGGCCCGAGGTCCACACGGTGCTTTTTTCGCCAGGCACGCATGACTGGGAGGAGAAGTGCATCCGCGTGGAGCCGACCCGCCCGGTGAAGACGGCCATGCTATTGCTGGAATTTCACCAGCCTCAGGGCGCGGCGTGGTTCGACGACTTGTCGCTCTCCAGCGGGAACGGGACGGATCGCAACTGGCTGGCGGCCGCCGGCTTCGAGCCGGAGGACTCGGCCGCCGCACAGGCCCAGGCGATCACCGAGGAGTATGAGAACCAGGTGCAAACACTGCTCAACTCGTTAGAAACCGCCGCGAAGTCGACAACCCCGGCGGAGACGCTCCCGGCGCTCGGCAGGCAGGTGGACGCCTTGGCCGCCTCGGTGACGGGCAAAGGTCTCGCGTCGTACTTCCCGCGCGAACTCCGCGACTTGGACGACGCGCGGGAGAAGTTGGTGCTGTGCGCACGGCTACTGGCTGCGCGACCTTGAAAACGTGGAAGGCACGCCGGGAGGTTCCAAGATGAAGACCAAGTCTACGGCTACGGCCAAGCCGTCGAGCTATCGGACGGTTCGATCTGGGCTGTCTACATTCACACTGGCGGGCATGCGACACAAGACGCCAAGACGGAAGCCCTCTGGTCTATTCGCCTGCGCGTCCGGCACGAGCCGGCGGGCATCGAGCTGCTGCCTGCCCCAGGGGCTTAGAAAAAGCCGAGCGGGTCAGAATCTAGGGAGGATCACCTGATGTTGCGATCTCCAGGAATGGACGGCGGAAAACAATTCGTGCGGTGGCTGTCACTGGTGAGCTTGCTGGCCTGCGTCCTTGGGCCGTGGTGGGCGTTGGCGGACGATTGGCAACCACCCAGGGTCACGCTGCCGCAGCCGTTGCGACATCCGGCCGTCGCCTGCACGCCCGAAGAACTCTCGCGGCTGCAAACGGCCTATCGAGGAAGCGAACCGGAACATCGCGTGGTGGCGGACGTCGTCCAGCGCGCCGCCAAGAACCTCGGCCGACCGTTGACCTTTCCGCCTCGCGGCGGGCAACACAATCAGTGGTACCAGTGCGAGGCGTGCCAGTTGGGGCTTAAGACGATCGACGACACGCATCATCAGTGCCCGCGGTGCCAAAAGGTCTATTCGGGCGAACCTTTCGACGACGTGATCTTCGCCCGCCAACACGTCGGCAACTTGCAGCACATGGCCGACGCCGCCTGGGCGTATGCCATCACCGGAGAGGAACGGTTTGCCAAAGCAGCCGCAGCGGTGCTGCTCGGTTACGCCGAACGATACAGCAAGTATCCCTACCATAGCGCCTCGCGTTCCGTCCTTTCCGGCAGGTCGGGTGGGCATCTCTTCGAGCAAACGTTGAATGAAGCGAATCACATGGCCGAACAGATCGCGCCGGCCTTCGATCTGATTCACGATGCACCGGGCCTCACGGACGCTGATCGGGCCGCAATCCGCAACGGGCTGATCGTGCCAATGCTGGAGAACATGGACCGGAACAAAGCGGGCAAGAGCAACTGGCAAACCTGGCACAACGCGGGGCTGCTCGCCGGCGGCGCCGTGCTGGGCGACGAACGCTGGGTCGCAAAGGCCATCGGCGATCCGAAGAACGGTTTCATTTTCCAGATGCAGGCATCCGTCTCCGCCGAAGGCATGTGGTACGAGAACAGCTGGGGCTACCATTTCTATACGCTGGGGGCCTTGGTGCGGATCGTCGAGGGCGCGCGGCGGCTGGGGATCGATCTCTGGAGTCACCCGGCGCTGAGGAAGATGTTCACGCTCCCCATCGAATGCGCACTCCCGGACGGTTCCCTGCCGCGATTCGGCGACGACGTCCGGACTTCCGCCCGAGCGGCCTCCGAGTACCTGGAATACGCCTGGTCCGTCAGCCGCGATCCCAGCCTGTTGCCGTACTTGAACGAGCGGCCGACCTGGAACTCGATCCTGCTGGGCCGTACGCCGGAACCGCGACCTGCTAGTCCACGGCTCGACAGCCGCCTGTTCCCCAGCGCCGGACATGCGGTTCTCCGCACCGCCGGACCGGGACAGCTGGCCGCCGCCATGACGTTCGGACCGTACGGCGGATTCCATGGCCACTACGACAAGCTGAGTTACGTGTTCTTTGGGTATGGCTGCGAATTGGGTGTCGATCCCGGCCGGGCCGCCAGCCAGGCGTACCGGCTGCCCATCCACAGCCGCTGGTACAAAGCCAGCTTGGGACATAACCTCGTGCTGGTCGACCGGGCTTCCCAGCGAGCCGCTTCGGGGGAGTTGGAGTGCTTTTCTGGCACCTCTGACCCAGCCGGCGTCTGTGCCGTGGCGGTGGCCCGCTGTCAGGAAGCCTATCCCGGCGTGCTGCACCGCCGCCTGCTGTGCCTGCTGTCCGACTATTTGCTGGTGGTGGACCAGTTGTCTTCCGATCGTCCGCGTCGCTTTGATTGGGTGTATCACAATCGGAGTTCGGCCGTGGAAGCCGCCGCAGCCACACAAGCCGCTGATCTGAGTCAGGCCTTTGCCGGCGCTGAATACTTGGCCAACGTCAAGACAGGCTCGACGGACGGGGCCATCGCCGTACGTTTTGACGGAGCATCGGTCTCCGTGCATACGCTGGTCGCCGCCGACGGGGACAGCGAAGTGCTGACGGGTGACGGAGTGGGAGCGTCCATTCTGGACCGCGTGCCGCTGGTGATGATCGGACGTCACGGCACGGCGGCCTGCTTTGCTGCAGCCCTGGAGCCGGTTCCAGCGGACCAGTCGCCGACGATCACGTCCGTGAAGCAAGACGTCTCGTCGGATCACGTCCGGATCACCGTGCAGAAGGGGAATCGTGTGGACCAAGTGACGCTCAGCGCAGCCGGCAAGGTGACGGTTGTCTCCGATGGCAAGGAGATTCTAGCAAAATAGGTCGTACCGGCTGAAACACCGGCGGCGAGCGACTTGCCGCTCACGCTTAACCGGGAGAACCCGAACATGACTTTCAACCACCAAATCACACGGCGCAGCGCCTTGCAGGGGATCGCCGCCTGGATCGGCACGGCGCGGTTTGCGCACGCCGCGGAGCCGTCCACCGGCGGCCGATTTGTCGAGAAACAACCGACCGGCGCCGAGATCTGGCAGGTCACGACCGCGGAGTTCGACCAGTCAGACATTTATGGCGAGGTGCCGTACTGCTCCCGCGATTCGCGGTACTTCGTCTACGCCCGGCGGAACCCGGCGCTGA
>CAZAQY010000375.1:0-6652 GCA_964486845.1 uncultured Pirellulaceae bacterium | reverse complement strand
GGTCGCGCCCCACGCTAGCTGCTGGCATTTCGCAATGTTACGATCGAGGCCCCGCTCCCCGTAGCAGACAGCTTTTCCCTGTGGGACGAGCTGACGGTGATCGCCGGCCGCAACCAGTTCAATCGCGTCGTGGTCGATGACGTCCACGCCTTCGGCCGCCGCTAGAATGTGGATGGTGAACCGGTTGGCGTGCGGATTGTCGCACGCCATGAAGTCGATCCCGGATTCCATCAAAGTCAGCACGCGCAACGCCGTGCGAGAACTACTGCCGAGCCCCTGCGGCGAGTCGCGGCGGCAGACGCTCAAGTCCTCTTCCACTCGGATCTGGCGAAAACAGAGGAAACTGGCCGGATTCAAGAACCCTGCCAGGACCATGAGCATCTGGGCCATGTGATCGGCGGACCACTGCAGCCCCCTGCCTCCCAGCGAACCCGGTCCTGCGCCGCCGGCCAGGCCGGCGTGCCCGGCTCCCCAATGCGGCATCCAGGCCGATACGACACTGGACGCCACAAACGCCAGCGACGACCATTTCCGGACTTCGCCCATGGCGTGTTCCCGTTGGTCGACCGGATAGTTGATTCTGCCAATTCACCGCCAGGAAGGCTTTGATCGCCACGATGGGTGCATTCAGCAAAGATGCCCTCCGCCGTCGCGTCCAGCAAGGCATACCCCAAGTGCAGCCGGAACGTCCGCCGAGCGTTGCCCGACAATTGCGGACCACGAAAGAACTCGACAGCAACGCTTCGCCCGCCCATGTTCGGTCATCCTCGCGAGTGATTCGCCGACGCCTGGCTCGATTCTCGCTTTCCCCTTCTCCGTTGGGCTTCCCGAATAACCGCTGTTCGTTCCCGTTCCTGCTCCAAGTGTTCGCCGGAAATCAGGCGGATCAACTGATTGACGAGCGTCGGCTTGAGGATGTAGTAGCAGCGCAGCGATCCATTGACGTAGCGATCGATCAGCCGAGCCTCGCGCAGGGCCGCGATGTGCTGGGAGAGGTGAGGCTGAGGAATGTCGATCAGGGAGTTAATGTCCGTCACGCAACGCGGCCCCTCGCAGAGGGATTCCAGGATCATCAGGCGAACCGGATGAGCGATGGTGCGCAGCAGGCGTGCCCGCTGCTCCCAGAGCCCGAGTGCCGGTTCGGTGTCAGGGGGTTCTTTGTTCATGGGCGCAATATAGCGGATGGGGGCGTGTGGCTCCAGGGTCGGCCGCCAACGGACCCCGGCGCGATTCATTGCCTGCTGCGGGCAAGGCCGCCCAAGCTCGCCTTCCGCTCCGGCGGCCCGCTGAACATGATCCACGGCTTTGCCCGGCGTGCGTGGCACTGCCTACTTGCTGCCTAGTTGTTGGCATTGCCCATTGTTGGCAGTGCGGCGGCACGGCTAACAATTAGGCCGTGCCTCACTGGTTCGCTTCTGGTAATTCTTATTCTCCGAGTTGCCTCAGCTGGATGCCGGTTGGCCCGCTTCGGATGCGGCCGGCGAACTCATTTGCGCGGCCCTCCGCTTGACGGCCCACAGATAGATCGCCAAGGGGCGGTAAATCAAATGCATCCACTTGCCGATTCCTACCTCGACATCCAGCATGGCGACCATGGCCATCACGTGAATCAGGTACATGCCGTACGTGGGCCAGGGCCACCCTGCGTACCGGAAGACATGGACCAAGATCCCCGTCACGGCGCCGGTCAAAATGAAGCCTGGAAACAGCCAATCGCTCAAGTGGGAGTGCTTGTGGACCGGTTCCCGCTTGCGGAATCGTCCCACCAGCATCGCCACGGAGCCGTAGATCAACGCAAGCGTCGCATAATAACCAAGCCAACGCTGCGGATGATACAGGGGGTGGATCGCGTCGGTCTGAAACCAGCCCAGCAATCCGACGACCAGCACCAGCATGGTCAGATACCCCGAAACGAGGACCATGTGCTGCAGCCACTGCCCCACGTGACGCGGGCCGCAATCCCGCCATCGTTTCTGCGTGAAGAAATGGAGCAGCAGGGTCTTCCATTCACTCAGATAGGCGGCCAGCGGGATGCTCGCCGGGCTGGAATTGGCTCCCAACACGAGCCGGCTCATCGTCCACGCGCCGGACATCACCCGGTATCCCAGAAAAACGAAATGGATCAACACGGCGCCCCAGACCCACATCACGGGCGCGAACCGGTTCAATTCCACCCGGTCGGTGACGATCCAGCGGAAACCGGTCAGAAGATGGAACAAGCCGAGCAGCACCAACGGAACCATGGCCCGCCGCCAAATGGAGAGCCAGAGCCGTTGCGGGGACGTGTACAGGCGCTGGCCCAGGCCGGAACGGTCGTACTGGGCGGTAAGCCAGCGGCGCGAGGCCATCATGATTTCGCCCGGATCCGCCTGCCGCGGACAGGTCTCCGAACACTCACCGCAGTAGTAGCACAGCCAGGGATCGGGCGACTCCAGAAGCTTGTCCTTCAAGCCCAGTTGGACGTAGCGGATGGTTTTTCGCGGAAAGACGGTCTCCCCTTGGGACAACGAGCAGACGGCGGTGCAGTTGCCGCAGTTGACGCATTGCGTGATGTCGCTCGCACCGAACGCCGCCAACTCGAGATGGAATTCAGGATCAACCGTTCGGCTCACGATGGTTTCTCCTTCTGCGGGGCTTCCTCGGGCAGGGCATACTCGAAGTAGTCCCCCTGCTGCTGGCCCTCGACCAGCTTGCCGTATTTCTTCATGCTCATCAGGTGCCACAGGGTTTCGTGGGGCGGCACGTTCGCTTGCCGGGCGATCTCCGGCACGGTCTTGGGACCACTGCGGAGCGCATCGACGATTCGCCGCCGATCTGCCTTTTCCCGCCGATTTCGCTCCAACAGTTCCCGCGGCACGCCGCCCCGCCGCTCGCGCAAGACCGCAATCGGCTTCTTCTCTTTCCCGGCGTCCTGGTTCTGGGCCGTCTCTGACATGGCTTTCTCCTAGCGCGGCTGTTGGCCGCAACCAAGGGGCTCAGACGCACGGAATTCAAAATCGGCGGCATCTGGTCGTTGCCGCCATCGAAGCGTGTACGCCGCCAATTTTGAATTCCGTACGTCTGAGCCCGTAATGCTCGCACGGCACGCACATCATACGAACTGAGACTCAGACCGAGGCAAACCGGCGGGCTGACGCCCGCCGTTCGCCTGCTCGTTCACACCTCCTCCGCCACTAACGCGTCCACCATCGCCTCGAATTGATCGAGCCGCCAACCAGCGACCTGGATCGCGCCCGTCGGGCACACCGGGACGCACATCCCGCAGCCGTTGCAGAGCGCCAAGCTGACCCGCGCAACGGCCACCGTCCGACCATTCCGCTCCGACTCGATCAACTGGATGGCTTGCTGGTGAGCGCAAGCCTCCACGCATTTTCCGTGGCCCTGGCAGCGATCCGGATCGACCCGCGCCCGGAACGGATCGAGTTTGATTTCGCCGTGAGCCAACAGCGCAGCCGCCTTCGCCGCCGCCGAACCAGCGGCTGCACAACTCTCCAGGATGTCCATCGGCGCCTGGCAGGTGCCGGCCATGAAGACTCCCCCGACGGCCATTTCCACCGGCCGCAGTTTCGGATGAACCTCTTGCAAGAATCCATCCTCGCTGCGGGCTATCTTCAGCTGTCCGATAAGGTCCTCGATATCGCGAGGAATCATGCCGGTCGCGAGCACCACCAGGTCGGCCGGGACATCCAGTTCCTCGCCGAAGGTGAGCAGATCTTTGACGCGTACGATGAGGGCGGACCCGTCGGCTTGCGTGCCGGCGGATACCGAGGGCGGTTGCTCGCCCGCATAGCGCAAGAAAATCACTCCGCTGCGCGACGCCTCCGTGTAGTACTCCTCCTGGCCGCGTCCATACGTGCGGATGTCCTGGTGCAGGTCGAACACGTTCACTTCGGGGAACCGCCGCCGGACTTCGATCGCCGCGCGAAGCGACGCGGTGCAGCAAACGCGGGAACAATGAGCGTTGATCTTCCCGTCCGGACCCGGCGGATGAACGCCCTCGATCTGCCGGCTGCCGACGCAATGGATCAGGCAGACGTTTCGGACCGGGCGGCCTTGGTGCTCCAAGCGGCCTCCCGTAGGCCCTTGGGGGTCCAGGAGCCGTTCGAATGCCGCCAACGTCACGACCTGGGGAAAACGCCGATATCCAAAATCGCCGTCCGCCGGCTGATACAGATCGAATCCCGTGGCCAAGACGATCGCACCCGTGGCCAAGTCCAGATGCGTTTCGGTGCTGTCGAGGGATATGCCCTTGCCGCCGGCCGCCGTCCGGCATTTGCCGCAGCGATTGCACACGTTCCAGTCGATGGCTGGCATCGCGGGCGAACATGCGGCATAAGGACGATAGATCGCTTTCCGCTCGGCCAAGCCGAAATCGAACTCGGAGGGAAGCCGGACCGGACAGGCCGCGATCGCGGCCTCGATTTCGGCCGGTCCCAGATCCTCGACGCCCCGCGGCTTGACCCGGACGCGCAACTGGAAATTTCCGATACAGCCCGAGACGCCGACGATCTCTGCCTGGGTGTGGACTGTGATGTTCGGATCGGCGGTGACTTCCTCGGCGAGCCGCGTGACAAGATCGCGCGCTGGGACGTCGTCCGAGAGGACCGGTGGGCTCGCGCCGCACCGTTCGCCGGGGGGCACCGATGGGCTCACGCCGCAGCGTTGGCCGGGGTACACCTGGTGCCACTGACTCACCCTGCCGCCCAGAAAGGGAGAACGTTCCAGAAGCGTGACCGCCAGCCCCAGGCGCGACAAGTCGCGGGCGGCCCGCAGGCCGCTGACTCCGCCACCGATGACCGTCACATGGCGGGTCGCCTGCATGGTGATCGCCGACAGCGGTTCCAGCTTTTTCGCCTTGGCGACTCCCGCGGCCACCAGCCGGATCGCCTTGTCGGTGGCGGCCTGCGGATTAGAGGCGGTACACCAACTGACCTGTTCGCGCACGTTGACCGGCTCGTACAAGTAGGGATTCAGATCGGCCCGCATTACCGCGGCGCGAAAGGTGTGCTCGTGCAAACTCGGAGTACAGGCGGCGATCACGACCCGGTTCAGCCTCTCCCGCTGGATGTCTTCGATCAGCAGGTTCTGGCCGCCCTGGGAGCACATGGCGGAGTAGTGGCGGGCAACGGCAACGCCGGGCAATCGGGCGGCCGCCTGCGTGACGCGTTCCACGTCGACCACATCCGAGATGTTGCCGCCGCAGTGACACACGTACACGCCGGCTCGTGGAGAATTTGTCTCCGCGGCACCGGAAGTGCAATCCATCGCATTTCGGGTAGGGTTTTCTTCCATCGCGGTCATACTCCAGCGGCCAGGGCGGCTTGGTGTACCGGGACGCCCGCCGCCGGAAGTGACGGCGACGAGCGGCAGGCGTGCAAGTAGGCGGCCGCTTCCACGGCCGCTGCCCCGGCCTCCACCACGGCATCGGGAATGTCCTTCGGACCGGCCGCCGCGCCGGCCACGAAAACGCCCTCCTCGCAGGTCTGAGTGGGCGCGAACGGCGACGCGGCGCAGCGGAGAAAACCGTCCTCGGCCGGCGCCGCCAAACCGGCCTCGCGTGGATCCCAACCCGGCACCAGCCCCAGCGACAGAACCACCATGTCGTGCCGGCGCTCTTCCACGCGGCCGTCCTCCTCCAAGACCTCGATGCGCACCACCGGGTTCTCCTCGTCGTCTTCGTCGATCCGCGCGACCTTGGCCTTGACGAATTGAATCCCCATCGCCTTGGCGTTCTGGTAGAACTGCTCGAAGCCCTTGCCAAAGGCGCGGATGTCCATGTGGTAGATCGTCACGTCGGCCAGAGGCAGGGCCCCGGCCAGCAGCATCGCCTGCTTGATCGCGACCATGCAGCACACGCGCGAACAATAGGGCACCCCTTTGCTCAAATCCCGCGATCCGGCGCATTGCACGTAGGCAATGGATTCCGGCACCTTGCCGTCCGAGGGACGCAGCACGCGGCCGTAAGGGCCGTGCGGCGCCAGCAGGCGTTCGGCTTGCAGGGCCGTCAAAACGTTGCGCAGCGGGCCGGAGCCGTAATGCTGCTTGAAGTCGGCGGGCAGCATCTCGTAGCCGGTCGCGACGATGATCGCACCGGCCCGGAACTGAATGGTTTCCGGCTGCTGCAAGTAATCGATGGCACCTGCCGGGCAGGCTTTTTCGCAACGGCCGCACAGCAGACAGTTGTCCATGTCCAGCAACGCGACCTGGGGAACGGCACTGCCGAAGGGAACGTAAATCGCCTTGCGGGCGCCGAACCCACCTTCGAATTCGTGCGGCATTTCGACGTCGCAAGCGTACTCGCACAACCGGCAGCCGGTGCATTTCTCCTCGTCCACGTAACGCGGCTTTTTGAGCACATCGACAAGGAAGCCGGAACTGTCGCGTTGGATGTGCTGAACCTCGGCGTACGTAAGTGTTGTGATGTTCGAGTGGTGCTCCGCTTCGGCCATCCGCGGCGTGCAAATACAGGAACAACAATCGAGGGTGGGAAAGACCTTGCTTAAGCCGATCATCTTGCCGCCGATGCTCGGCTGTTCTTCCACCACCGCGACGCGCAGGCCCATGTTCCCGAGATCGATCGCCGCCTGGAGTCCGGCAATGCGGAATGTGTCAATGGGTTTGAGACAGTGACCTCGGGAATTTAGTGTAGTTC
>CAZAQY010000374.1:0-6659 GCA_964486845.1 uncultured Pirellulaceae bacterium | reverse complement strand
CATTGCGACAACGGGGAGGGAGTGGTTCACCACCACTCCCTTACCCGCTCATGCTGCGGGTGGCTCGGAGAGCCGTGCTGCGGCTCGCGCACAAAGACTCCGTCCGCGGTCAACACTGCCCCTTTGCAGGCCGCGACAAGAACTCTAAAATCTGGGACTGGTGGGACAGCTTTCTCTCTCCTTCTCTTCCAGGTCAGACGGCCTGCGGTACGAGGGCAAATGATGGTCGACGATTCCGAACGCGCATGGACGGTGACGGACACCAGTGAGTTATACCATGTCCCCCGCTGGGGAAACGGCTACTTCTCCATCCAACCGGACGGCCATTTGCACGTCCATCCCGACAAGGATCCTCAGCGATCGATCGACTTGAAGAAGCTCGTCGACCGGCTGCAGATGCGCGGACTGAACCTGCCCATCCTGCTGCGGTTCAACGGCATCCTGCGCAACCGTTTGTCGGAGATCCGCCAGGTCTTCGACCAGGCGATCGCCGATCACAAGTACCAAGGCAAGTACAGCTGCGTCTATCCCATCAAGGTGAACCAGCAGCGGCACGTGGTCGAGGAGATTCTGAAGTACGGCAGTCGTAGCGGCGTCGGGCTGGAGGCCGGCAGCAAGCCGGAATTGCTGGCGGTCGTGGCGATGACGGGCCCGCATACGCCGGTGATCTGCAACGGCTTCAAGGACGCCGAGTTCATCGAAATGGCGTTGCTGGCGCAGAAGATCGGACGGCTGGTGATCCCGGTCGTCGAGCGGTACAACGAACTGGATTTGATTCTGCGGTACGCCGAGAAGGTGGGCGTGCGGCCGCTGTTGGGGATGCGGATCAAGCTGTCCTCCAAGGGCTCCGGGCGGTGGCAGTCGTCCGCCGGGTACCGCTCCAAGTTCGGGCTGTCCGTGGGGGAGATGCTTCGGGCTCTGGAAGCACTCAAGCAGCGCGGCCTGCAAGACTGTTTCCAGTTGCTGCATTTCCACTTGGGCAGCCAGATCACGAATATCCGGCACGTGAAGACGGCGCTGATCGAAGCCTCCCGCGTCTACGCAGATCTCGTCAAACGGGGCGCCGGCCTGAAGTACCTGGACGTCGGCGGCGGGTTGGGCATCGACTATGACGGCTCGCAGACGAATTTCGAGTCCAGCGTCAACTACACGCTGCAGGAATACGCCAACGACGTCGTGTATCACATTCAGACCGTGTGCGAGGACGCCAACATTCCGCATCCCACGATCATTTCGGAAAGCGGCCGGGCGGTCGCCGCATTCCACAGCGTTCTGGTCTTCGGCGTCATGGGAGTGGGCGGACACGCAGTCGAGGAAAACCTGCCGGCCGACATCCCGGATGAATACGAACAGCCGCTGCACGACTTGCGTCTGACGCTGCAGGAGTTGAGCATTCGCAACGTCTTGGAAGGTTATCACGACGCGCAGCAGGCCTTGGAGGCGGCCCTGAACTTGTTCAGCGCCGGCTACTTGCCGCTGGACCAGCGCTGTCTGGCCGAGAGCCTGTTTTTTGCGATCTGCCACAAAATTCGCAAATTGACCGATGAAATGGATGTTGTGCCCGAAGACCTGCAAGGGCTGGACCGGATGCTCTCGGATACCTACTTCTGCAATTTCTCGCTGTTCCAGTCCATGCCGGACAGTTGGGCGATCAAACAACTGTTTCCCATCCTGCCGATTCACCGCTTGACCGAGCGTCCCACGCGGCATGCCGTGCTGAGCGACATCACGTGTGATTCGGACGGCAAGATCGAGCAGTTCATTGACCGCCGGGACATTCGCCGGACTTTGCTGCTGCACCCGTATGACGGCGCGCCGTATTATTTGGGTGCTTTCCTGTTAGGGGCCTACCAGGAAATTCTCGGCGACCTGCACAACCTGTTCGGCGACACCAACGCGGCCCACATCAGCCTGGACGACGACGGCCAGGTGATGGTGGAGAACATCATCAAGGGCGATTCGGTCAACGAGGTCCTGCACTACGTCCAGTTCGACGGCCGCGAACTGATTGACCGGCTCCAGGCCGCCGTCGACGCCGCGATTCGCGAAGGCCGCATCGACCACAAACAGGCCGGCGCGTTCGTACACTTTTACGAAGATGCCCTCAACGGCTACACCTACCTCGAAGAGCCGGACGGGGAGTGATCAACTTCTCAGCAACAGGGCTCCCACAGCCACTGCCAGCAAGACGAGAACGCAGGCCCCTGTGATCGCCAAGGTCTTGCTGTGGCTGCGCGGCGCCGGCGCCTCGGGCACGGACACTTGAAAGAGCTTCTCCAAAGCGCGCTGGTAGTCGTAATCGTGGCTGATTTCCCGCAACCGGTCGAAGGTCAGCTTGAACATCGGGCCTTCGTAGGCCAGCGCCTGCTTGTCCTCGTCGTACCAGAAGCGATTCTGGAGGTTCTCCGGAACGTGAAAATTCGGCGGCAAGCGGCTTAGGGGTACAAAGTGAATCATGGCCGACGTCCTACAACTTGCGGGGTAAGTCGTTGGCAATGGATGCTGCCCGATGTTGTTGATTCTAAAGACATTCTGACTGAATTCAAGTGTGGTTCGAGCGTTCTGACGGCCTCGCCGCGTCCTCGTGGACGAAGCCGATACCGATCCATTGGTCGGTGTGGCGCTGTTGCGCGGTGACGAATTGAATTTGCAGGTCCGCACGGGCGGCAAAGCGACTATCAGGCGGATCCGCCAGAGGCCGGGAAACGGACGTCCGCACTCTGTCCGTCGCCGAAAGTGATGCCCTCAGCTCCGATACGCGCGGACGTCTTCCATCAAGCGATTGATCGCGTCTTGGCTCGCCGCGCCGGCGACCTGATATAGGACGCCGCCGGGCAAAGCATGCCGCCGCAACCGGTCCACAAACGGCTCCCAGGCGACCGAGACGACCAGCGGTACGTCGCCCGTCCGCGCCTGCAATTGGTCGAGCACCTCGAAGGCCTGCGGATAGCCGCGGTCGTCGCCCAGGTAGATCGCCTTCAGGCCGCGAATCGACGAAACCGCCTGCAGCAGGTGCCGGCCATTGCCGTGGATGTGAACCACGCCGCCGTCATAGCGCCGCAGAATGCGTTCCACCGGCTCCCGCCCCCAGGCTTCAAAGTAGTCCACGGACGTCATGTGAAACGGATCGACGCTTTCCGACACGATCCGGCCTTCGATCCACTGGACCATGTTGCTGGCCGTGCCGCCGGCCAGCAGTCCGGCACGCTCGAAGAACGTGTCCTGAACCAGGATATTCAAATCGAAGGCAAAATCGACGGCCCTCCGAACCAGTTCCGGCTGTTCGATCAGACTCACGTAGGTGTTGGTGGCGCCGACCAACTCAAACACAAAGTTCAGGCTGTCGATCAGGATGAAGTGGCTGACGCCGAATTTGCCCGCTGCCGCGGCGACGAACGCGTCCAATTGGGCCAAGTAGCGCTGAAACCACAGCGCCGAACGGTCGATGCGCAGGCGGTCGAACTCGGACCAATCCGACAACAGCGGCGCGACCATCGAGGAGATCCAGCCGTTGTCCGGGTGCGCCATGAAGCGGACCTCGCCCCCGACCATGCCGCCGTACAACCCCTGGTCCATCTCGCTCATGTACGCGGCGGGAATCGAATCGTCCTCCAAGCCGGCACGCGCGGCCAGCAGTCGCTCCCAGAATGCGACGCGCGTCGCCGGATCGGGATAGGGGCACTCGCCGTCGCCATAGGTCCGGGCGAATTCATCCAGTGCCGGGTGCGGGATCTTGAAAGTGGCAAAAACCTGGTCTGCCGCCTGCCGCTGGTACAAACGAGTCAGTCGAGCGACGGCGGCGGCGGCGTTGCGCTTGTAGTCGAGTTGTAGCATGGATCCGGTCTCCCGCTGTCCGTGTACGATGGTACCGTCAGAAGGCCCCCAATACCATCGGGAGCGAACCATGAACGCGAATTCCTGCCGGCATTGCTGCCACCACTGTTCCACCGCCGATCGGCGCCGGTTCTTGAAGGGCGTCGTAACGGCGGCCGGATGCCTGTCGCCGCTGGGCCGGATTGCCTTGGCTGACGAGGGCGTCAAAGTCCGCGTCGCCGCTGTCTTTCTGGCCCAGGTCCGCAATTCCTGGCCCTACCCGGGTTTTGATGCGGCGGGACGCCAGCGCGAAATCCTGGCCGCGCTGCGCAAGGGATGCCCGCAGGTCGATTTTGTCCCGGTGACGGTCCAGACGCCCGGGGAGGCCGACAAGGCGTTGGACCTGCGGGACCAGGTCGACGGCTACCTGGCCCACGTGACCACGCTCTCCTGGGCGCTGGTAGGCGTACTGGCCGCCATCGGCAAACTGAATAAGCCGACCGTGGTGGCCGACGAATTCCTGGGCGGCTCTGGGGCGTTTCTCAGCGGAGTGCCGCCGCTCGTGCGCGGCGGCGGGGCGGTCGCGGTGGCGACGACGCGCCTGGACGATCTGGTAACGGTGGCCCGGCAGTTCGCGGCGCTCGGCACACCCAGCCTGACCCCCGCCGAATTCGCGCGGCGGTGCGAAGGAGCCTACCGCGGCACGTTTCCGACCCCAGGCAAGCTCGAGTCGGCTGGCGACGACCTCAAGCTGACGGACATCGGCGAGTGTGCGGCGAGGTTTCGCCAATCGAAGGTGCTGGTGCTCGGCCGAGGGCACGGCGGCCTCGCCCCTCGCGGAACGATCTTGACGGACCGGAGTTGCAGCGGCGCGGCTTCGCTGCCCGGCTTTCGGCGGAACCGGAGAGACATGGGCGGTTGCGGGAAGACTGCTCGCGGGATGACCACGGCCGCGAAGCCGTCGGATTCGCGGGTGGTGTGCTGATCCATGGGAACCCAGTGTATGGTCGCTTCCTGAGAGTCTTCCTCGTAGAAAGTGAGTCCAAACTCCACGTGGTCCAACCCGGTGAGTTGCTGGAGACGATGATCTTGGCAACCCTATTCATGGAAATCGCCCTCCAGTTTGACGACGTGGACTACGCCCTTCATCTCGCCGAGGACAACCAGGTCGTCGGCAGGCCCAAACCCGATCGCATTGATCCTGTTGATACGCCCGAAAGCCGCCGTCGCGCCAATGAAGACCGCAGGTGATGGTCTCCAGGGGCAGGGTCTCCCGATGGAGAAGCCGGCCCGCATGAGCGCAAATCTCGGACACCTGCGCACCGGACGCCGTTCGCCGCACGGTCATGCTGCCGTCCATGCTGCCGGTCACAAAGAAACGCCCGCCCGGCAGGAACGTGACTGCCTGCGGCGGCGCACCGGTCCTGGACATGAAGCCGGCCACGCCGCCGAAGGCCGACCTGAGCCTGCCCCACCAATCCAAAATCGGCGTAAGCCAGGACACCATGAACTGGGAATCGTCCACTCCGACCGCGCGTGCTTCGTGCGAATCCTGGTCGGCCATGGCAATCCGGCGGCCGCCAGGATGAAAAGCAATGCACTGGACGCTGCCGCGGAGTTTTCGGGATGCGGCGATCTCCCGGCGGCCCTCCAGGGAAAACACGTGAATCCCGCCGGCCTGGTCGCCCGCTATCAAGTGGCGGCTATCCGGGGAAAACGCAAGCGAGCGGACGATCGCAGCCACTGGCGCGGCGAAGAGCCTTCTGCCCGAACGCAACTGCCACACGCCGATATAGCCTCTGGTGTCCGACGGACCGCCCGCCGCCACCCATCGGTCGTCGGGCGAGACGGCCAGGGCATAAACCGGGTTTTCCGTGGGCGATTGCCATCGCGGCTCCGGTTCGGCAAGACCTTCGCCGACTTCCCACACGCCGATTCCTCTCTCTCCGCCGCCGGCCACGAGGCGCCCGTCGCTGCTCACTCCCGCGGCCAGGACGATCTCCCCGTCCGCACACCGGCTGGCAAGGAGCCCGGTGCGCGTCTCGAAGACCAGCAGGCCGAAATCCGTTGCCGCCGCCACGGTGGTGCCGTCATTGGAGATGCACACGCGGCGGAGCGTGACCCCCACGTCGAAGCTGCGCACCACCGGATTCTGCGCCGGTCCATGGCTCGTGAACACCGGCGCGGTCGTTCTGAGCCAGAGGAACCCGGCGACGCACGCCTGCTTCTCCTCCGCCCACGCCCGAACCACTTCGTGCAGTTCCCTGCCCGCCTGCTCCCGGGCCGCGCCCCATCCCCCCGTCTCGCCGCCTTCCGCCTCTTCGCAATGCTTTGCGCTCTCCGGGCAATCGTACCACCAGCACGTGTTCCACATGCACTGGAACAGCGTTGTGGCATGGCGGGCGATGAAATGGATGTCATGCCGGACGGCTTCTTCCAGCAGTTCGAGCATCCGGTGCTTCGGATGCCCCGCGGGTATCGCTGCAACCGCATCGTGGAAGTCTTGGGCCAGATCGAAGATCATGACTTTGCCTCGCCGGATGCAGAGGAAGGCTCTACCGATTCTTGCTCCTGGAAATTCGGGTCCGCTTCCGCCTTGGCCTCCAGGAACTGCCAGTCGGTCAGGAGGTCGGCGACGGCGTCCCAGTACGGCGATTTCGGATCGTCCTTGCCGAGAAACTTGGCGACCTCAAGACGATGTTACGGGAGTTCGACGACCTTGCGGACGTTGGCCGGGCGGGGCGTGGGCGGGCAGCAATTCCCGGCGAAAAAATCTGTGTGCTCCCTGGAGAAATGGTTGGGCAAGTGACTTTGCTCGTTAGACCGCTTATAGACCCAAACTTATT
>CAZAQY010000373.1:3382-6691 GCA_964486845.1 uncultured Pirellulaceae bacterium | reverse complement strand
TTGGCCTCTGTTTGTGAACAAGCGGCCAATGGTAGGCTGTCCTAAAGTGCAAATTCGGACGGGTGACATAAAATCGGTCATGCCTGCGCTCCTTTCGCGTTAAGGTCGCAGGCAGTCTAAGGGGCGTGGGTGCGGTTGGGTGTTAGCTTCGGTTAGCTTCGGTCAGAGGGGGGCGCAGGCTGGGGAACCGCTCGGGCGGTTTCCGATTGGTTTCTTCTGCAAGCCACGGGCGCACCGTGCCAAGGGACTTCACCGACATACGCCATCGTCTGGACGTTTGCGGGCATCGCATTCTCCTTCGCTCAACTCGCCGTATCGGAGCAACCATCTCCACCAGAACGGCCCACGCCGCCCGGTTACTCGATGGTAAGGCCCTCGATGTTTGCTTCTTCCAGCGGCTCCTGGACGGCATTCCGCAGCCAATTGGGATCGTAACCACCAGCAGCTTGGCCGTCGATGACAATCTGGATTTTGCCACCGTCTGATTTGTCGGCCAAGTTGGCGATGGCCTGGAAGGACTTGAAAACGTCGTCACGGCCACCGGGAAACGCGATGTGGATGCTGGTGCGGATCTTGGGCTTGCCAACGCCGCTGCCAACTGCGCCGACCGTGGGCGGCTGGCCGGCGGGGGCGGTGGGCGCGGAGCCTTCGCCCGCTGTCAGCACCGCGCCGCCCGTCGCGGTGTCCGTACCAACGGCGGCTGTGGGTGTGGGCGGAGCGGCGACCGGGACGGCGGCGGGAACGATCAGGAAGCCATCGTCCAGGTCCACTTCGTCGTCGGTCATGGAGCGATCAATAACGACCTTCGACACGGCGACCTGATACTTTCCGTCAGGGCCAAGTGCCGGCATCCCCGTGGTATACGCGAACGTCGCTTTGCCCACACCCTTGGCGATGGCTTTGCGGAGAACGGCGTCCGAGCTGATCCGGGGCGGTTCCAGGAAGCCGAAAAAGGCATCGACCACGTCTTTCGTGCGGACGCCCAGACGCGGTGGCTCGCCTTCGGCCAGCGATTCGCCCAGTTTCATTCGGCTCACGATCTTGCCGGGCTCCAGCGTTCCGAAGATCTTGGGCTTGCCGCCGACCGTCAACAGTTCCATGACGCGCTCGTGGACGGTGGTTGCCTGAAGCGGCCGTTTGCCGACCTCGATCTTCTCCAGGTCCAGCGCGCCGCCTTCGCCGACACGCGGTAGCCAGACTGCGGCGTACAATTGCCGGAAGGCCGTTTCCGCCGCCGCCTCTTCGGTCTTAACGGAGCGCGCCGCGAGTGCGCTGGAACCCATCGACGCTGGTCCAGCGGCTATTCATCACGTCGATCAGCGCCGGGTGGAACGGATACGCCGCCTGCATCCGCTTCTTGAGTTGCAGCGTCTGCTCGTCGGCGTCCTGCTTGGCGGATGGCGTTTCGGCTCGCGCCCGCCAGAATCCCCCGACGACATCGCCGTACTCGGCCGCCACGTCACTGGCCACAGAGTCCGATACTTCGCCGCCCAGCAATCGCTGTTTGACGACGGCCTGCACTTCGTCGCCGGTCACCGGCTCGCGGACCTGATCCTTGCGGCTGGTCAATTTGTCCAGCTCCTCCAGCAGGGCGACGTTGCCCAGCGCCTCGCGGGCGCTCCATTGCAGCGAATACACCATGACCGCGTTGGTGCTGTTGGACACCTCGACCGTCAGATTCTGAATGAAATCCTTGGCCTGCCGCTGGAGCGTCGATTCCTTGACGCCCACGGCCGCCGCCCGTTCCATGTACTTCAGGACCTCGTCGAGCAGCAACAGAACCGGCTTGCCCTCCGCCTGCAGCATGGCCTTGATCTCGTCGCCCGCCGGCGACACGCGGATTTCGTCGTGCTTTTGGACCACCTTGTACACTGCCGGCCCCAACTGCCACGCCAACCAGCCCCACATCGTGTGGACCTTCTGGCCGTTGCCCACGTCCTTGTCGCCGGTCGCCGTGAATTTCTCGCCGTCGAAGACCGCCACAGCGACTTCGCCCGGATCGGGCAAGTCCTTGCAGCCGGGGGCCTGGTTCAGGCTGCTGCGGGACCGTGCGGCGTGCAGCAGCGACGCCAGCGTGTGCGACTTGCCGCCGCCAAACGGACTGCGGAGCTTCAGCACTCGGTTGTAGTTCTCGGCTGCCGCAAGGCTGGCCAGCACCTCTTCGAGCAGCCGCCGCAGGTCCGTGGTGATGTACGTGGCCGCAAAGAAGGCGTCCGGCTCCCGGTACACCAGCGGCGTCGCCGGATCGCCCATCGCAATCGCGCCCAGGTCGATGGCGAACACGGCCTCTGCCAGACTGCCGGCTTCGACATCCGGATGAAGCTTGACCGGTTCGGTCCAAGGTTTCAGTGAGTGCAGAGTCGTTGACACGTACAGCCTCCTCAAATCTTGTTCTGAATTGCCGCCAGCAATTCTTTGAGTTCGTCAGGCACTCGCCCGTTGTCAACCTGCCATTTCGCCACGGACTTCGCGACGTCCAGCTCGTACGCCGAAGACGGTGCTCGATTCGGCGGCTGGTAGATGTATCCTCGCGCAACGCGGAGCAACTCGTTGCCTGCGAAGGTTCGCAGCCAGTTGCCGCTGGCAAGGTCAACTGAGTAGCCGGCCTCCGCCTCGGTGAGCCACGCCTGAACTTGCGACTGTTCGGCGGCTTGCGCTGCCGCGCGCGGGAAGCGGCCGTACCACTCCGAGTTCACGATGTGCTCAAAGGCCGATCGAAGATCAGTCACTCCTGTCGGCTTGGGGACCGGGATCGAATTTTCCCAACACAGGTTTCGCAGCCGCTTGATCGTGTGACGGCATGCCATCCACCACACGAGTTCCGAACTCAGCGCATCCACGGGCAAGCGGGGGCCGTGGTCATCGCGCCGGTAGACGTCGAGCCCGGCGTTCGGATCGTCGCTTTCCGGTTCCACAGATAGGGTCTGCTTCGGGAAGAACATCTGTCAAGTGCGGTTGATCTCGCGCATGGCGGCGGAAAACCGCAATTCCGACGTCGCTTCTTGGGAGGGAAACAGGGAGTGGGCTTTCGCGTTGACCAGAACCTCATCGTCGTCGGATCCCTCACAGATGTGCCCTTTTTTCGGGTCGTCGAACCAGACGCTGAGCGTGTTCCCTTCTCGATCGAAAAACACCCTTACTCTCTCCATCGCTCCATTCCTTCTTCGGGATCAGACGTTTCGCCATCGCAAGGCTGCTCCCAGTAGGTCCCGCGAGCCGAGCGGGACCAGCATCGCGTCCTACCGCTCCGTCCGGCTCGGCTCGCCGGACCTACTTCCGCTCGGCTCGCCGGACCTACTTCCGCTCGGC
>CAZAQY010000373.1:0-3282 GCA_964486845.1 uncultured Pirellulaceae bacterium | reverse complement strand
GGCTCGCCGGACCTACTTCCGCTCGGCTCGCCGGACCTACTTCCGCTCGGCTCGCCGGACCTACTTCCGCTCGGCTCGCGTGAGCTACCGGTCTGCCACGAGCCGTAGGGCCAATCCAAGTAACGGGACACAAGCCTTGCCTTCTCGGGATTTCGGCGGATGTACCGGGTGGTTCTTTCGTCTTCTTCATCGGACCGCGACCAATGGTCGAACCATTCGTCCTGCCAGAAGCGACCGCCGTCAAGGTCCGCGAGCTTTGCCGCTTCATGCCCCGTCCAGCGTTTGAACTGTTCCATGACGGTCTTCAGGCTGCCGCGCAGAACCTCGAAGAACAAGTGCAGATGCGTGGGCATCACGACGAACTCGAACATGTTCCAATCGCGCTGCTGCCGAAAGGCGATGGATTCCATCACCATTTCGGCGATCGCGGGCTCCTGCAAGTACGATCTCGGTGCTGCGCGATCCAGCCACTCCTCCATTTCGGCGAAGATGTGACGCGAAATGCGCAGCCGGCCCTCCAGGTCATCGGCCGGAAGGCGATGCAGTTCTTCTGACAGTTGGTGGATCCGTTCTTGGCCCTGTTCCGGAATCGCACCGCTTAAGTGGAGCGTCACGAAGTATCGGCCGTCCACGACTTCCCAATGCGGGAGCCGTCCCCACCAAAACGCAATCGTTTCGGGCTTCCGCGTCATTGGTCACTCGTTGTAGGTCCGGCGAGCCAAGCCGGACAGCGAACTTTGGTAGGCCCCGCGAGCCGAGCGGGACCGGCTGGGTGATGACGCAATTGGTGCCGCTCGGCTCGCGGCACCTACCACCGCTTGTCAGGGAGCACCTGGCAAGTTGTGCGGGTCATGCACGCGGATACGTCCCGGCTCGACAATCCATAGGCATCCCTTTATCGTTTGTGTCTGCAACTGCGGCAAGATGCTCAACAGCGTCGCTCGGATGGCCGGCAGCACAGGCCGCGGCGGGCGCACCACAATGATGCCTTTGGTGTCCGCAGGCGGGAAACGGAAGGGATTCGAGGAGTCCAAGTCCAGCGTGATCAATGCTCGCCCGGCCGCCTGACAGGCGGCGTAGATCGCATCGTCGTCGGAGCCTGACAGCCCTTCGGCGGGGACATTGTCGACGTCGTGTCCATCCGTTTCGAGGAGCGGCACGATCCGCCGAATCGAAATCCTCATCCAGTTTCAGCTTCATGACTGGCCGGCTCCCAGGGGAATGGGGATGATCCGCTCGCGCGTCATGTCGGCGGCGTAAGCCAACGCGGCGCGGATGTCTTCGGGCTGCGTTCTCCGTGTCGAGCGGCCACGCTTCGGTAACTGAGAAGCCGGCACGCCGCAGGGACTCGACAAGCGTTGCCCAGCCAAGGGTGGTCTTGTGAGCGTAGACGACAACAAGCGGCGATTGCGATTTCAGGATTCGGTTTGAACGCCTCCAGCGGGATCGCGCCGCCGGCGAACATGTCCAGCACCCGCGGACGCGGCGCCTGGCCAGCGACGATGTCGTCGTAGGTGACCTTCTCGCCTTGGAACTTGAACTCGTCAACCCACGCGGGCGGCTTGCCCGTCTTCGTCGCTTCCGCAAGCTCCGCCGTGAGCCGCTCGGCGTGCGCTTCCAGGATGTGCCTCTGAGCCTCTACGATGGCGGCTTCCGTTTCTGCCTTGGCCTTCACCTCGGCCAGCTTCGTCGGGTTGGTCTTCGGGTAGCGGCACAGCTTGGTGACGAATTCCTTGGCCGCCTTGCGATTCAGCCCCTTCTTCTTACCGTTCTTGGTCTTCGCCGCCTTCTCGGCGTCCGCCGGCGGATTCTTCAGATCGACATCCTTGACCCACCGGTCGGCCGGCACGAGCGCCCCGTAGGCGGCCGCCCGGCAAGCGACCAACGGCCGCCGCGCCCACCACAGGTGCAACGTCGAGGTGTGTCCCTTGCGAACCGACTTTTCCCGCGACGCCTCGGCGCTGATCGCCTCGATCGGGAGGTAATCCTCGATCAGCCGCAGATCGTTGTCCTTGTTCATTTCCTTGCCTTCTTCCCGTGCTGGTCGATCGCCGGCGCTGGAATCGTGAACATCTTGGCGACGACGACTTCCTTCTTCGCGTGGTCGGGCTTCTCCGCCGGGTTCCGGATGCGGATCAGTTCGTGGTCGTCCCGGAGCGGGTCCCAGACGACGCACAGCCAGTAGGTCGGACCAAGCTGCTGGGCCTTGTACCATTCGTTGGTCGTCAGCTGGATGTCGTTGCCCCGCGTGTAGCCCTTGACCTCGATCCGCCGGACTTCGATCACGCCCGTCGTGTCGTCCGTGACGCGGTGAGCCCGGAGGTCGAAGCCCAGCTTCTGCTTGCCGATGCGCGCTATATTGTCTCGCGGAAACCCGTCGGCGACAAGATCCTCGATTACGATTTCCTCGGCCCGCAGTTCCTTCTGCTTCCGCAGATTGACATCGGGCTCGCGGCCGGGAGCGCCGACTTGTTCGGCAACGTCGCCCTCAGCTGTCAAGACCACCGCCGTGGCCAAGTGGCGGATGGGACCGGTTCGCGCGATTTGCAGCCGGTCCAGGCCGGCCAGGCGTTCCTTCTTGCTCCGCTCCAGGTCATCCACGTGGCGTTTCGCCTCGTCGGTCGCCAGCTTGTATTCGGGCTTGATGCCCAGCTCGGCCATCAGCCGCATGTACCGTTCCTGAGCCTTGCTGATCCGGGCCTTGAACGACCGTTCGAGATAGTCGCAGACCACGCTGGCATACTGCTGGCGGTCCTGTTGGCAGCGTTGGCGGGCTTCGATCTGATAAGTGCTCTTCAGGTGGTCGGCGGCCGGCTGCGGGTCGAAGTAGGTCCCGCGAGCCGAGCGGGACCCGGACGCGGCGTCGATGTCTGGTGCCGCTCGGCTCGCGGCACCTACTTCTCCGGCTCGGCTCGCCGGAGCTACATAGGGCGCCAAGTCAATCAGGACATCGGCGGGCACGACCTCGAATTGCCCGCCTTCCTCGCGCACCGCCACGACTTCGGCGTGCAACAACACGTCGTTGCTGCGGGTATCCTTCCCCTTGATGGTGATCTCGAAGAAATGCAGCCGGTACGGACCTGCGGCCAGCGGGTCGATAAAGAATGCCGTCCCGCCCAAGTCAGCGGACAGCGTCTCGTTCAGCCGTTCATCGACGGCGGCGTACAGCGGATGACCGGGACCGAGCAAGACCGCGTCGACGTGCTGATCCTGTTCCAGCGTTTCCTTCAGGAACGTGAGCTTGCGATATTCCGTGTCGGCCTTGCCGAGTCGTTGGACGCA
>CAZAQY010000372.1:0-6693 GCA_964486845.1 uncultured Pirellulaceae bacterium | reverse complement strand
AAGTACCCATTGCTTACCCCGATTGAATGTACATCAATTATCTCGCTTGCGCTCAATTCAGCACAAGACGTGATTCCCCGCGAGGGGCAACTTCGGTTGGGGTCGCCCGGTGAGCGAACCTCACGCCGGTAAATATGGGGAATTGACCCCATTGCGACAACGGGGAGGGAGTGGTTCACCACCACTCCCTTACCCGCTCATGCTACGAGTTGTCACAGCCACTCGTCGAGCTTCTCGTCGAAATCTTCTCCCGACAGTCCCATGGAGACCGCGGCCAAGGCGTACAGCTTCTTTTCGACTGGAGCCAGTTCTCCGTCGGCGGCCATGACTTCCGGCATGTCCCGCAGCAGCCGTTCCCGATCTTTGGGGTCCTCCGGGAACGGCAGCGATGTGGCCCCGCTCTTGGCAAACTCCAACGCGTCCGTAAACTGCGCGTCGGTCAGGCCCCAGCGATGGGAGCGCAAGGCCAGCAGTTCGGCCTCTTCGCTGGTGAACTTCTTGTCGGCGGCGGCCATCACCATCAGGATTTTGAACATGTCAAACGGTTCATGGACGTCCTTTCTTCGTGATCCAACTTCGTCAACTGGCCGCCCCCGGATAACGGATCTCGTCAAGAAGTCCAGTAATCCTATGGGCCGGCTTGTACACGGCCCCGGTGATTCTCGCTCACCAGACCGTTGGGCTTGGACCATTTGACCCGACCCAGCCAGACCGTGCCGTCGGCGCCTCGGGGATGGGGCTGGATGCCGAACGCGAACTCGGCGTCCGTGACCCAGGACTCGTGCGGCGTGATGGCCGTGGCGCCGAAGTTGCCCAGCATCACGCCGCGCTCCGGCAGCAGCGCCCGCTCCGTGTGGCGGATGACTTGCAACTTTGCCGGATCGACTTGGGCGACGAAAATGGGCGCCCGGTTCCGCGCGATGTGGTCGTTGTCCGCTCCGCGCCGCGTGTACGTCAGGAACAGGCCGTCGCTGTGGACCAGCCAGTGCGCCTGGGTGTTGTAGCTGCCCAATTCCTGGCCGTCGTCGAACGTCCAGGGTTTGATCGGCGCGAAGTGCAGGCCGTCCTGGCTGGTCGTGACGTATGCCCGGGCGTCGTTCCGCAGCGTCAGGCAATACGTGCCCCGGAAAAACGCCAACGATGGTTCACACAAGCCGCGGCCGCCCGCCAGCGCCAATTCGTCGCCGTGTTCGACGTACTTCATCTCTTGGCCGTCGAACGTGCAGCGCAGCACCGTCGCCTGGTAATCCGAGCCGGTGGGGCCCTTGAAATAGATGGGGACCAGCAGCGTGCCATCCGGCTGGACCAGCCACTGCACGCAGCCCGGCGCAACCAGGAAGAACTTGCCGTCGGTATCGGGCATGGCCAGCATCTTCCAGGAACTCCACTGGTTGGTCCTCGGATTGAACGTGGCGTAAGCGCACTCGTGCGAGCGGGGCTGATCCAGCAACTGCCCGCCTTGGGGGCTGTAGCGAAGCTTGACGCCCACGGCGATCAGCTTGCCGCTCGGCGCATGCCAGCCCGGCGTGACGTCGCAGACGGCGATGGTTTCGTTGTTCGGACCCTTGCGCCAGGCCAGTTCCGGGATCTCAGTCGGACCGGACCACGTCTTGCCCAGGTCGTCCGATCGCAGGAAGTACATTCCGGAGTAGTAGTCGCTGACCACGAGATGCTTTTGGATCGTCATGATCACCGCCGACTGGCCGTCGTTGCCGAAACCGGGCAAGGGGGCGACACGCGGATGGAACCAGCAGAAGTCCGGCCTCAACTGCCGGTGGGCGACGCCAGCCTGGACCTCGAAGGGAAGCGTCTGGGGGCGAGCCAGCGAATCGTTGTCCTCCGCCACTCGGCCAAGCCGGGCCTGGACGAAGCGGATCGGCTCACGGCGATGTTCTCCGCCGCCTGCAAACACCAGGGCCGCAGCGAGAAGAAGAAGCGTACGTGTCATGGTTGTTCTCCATCAGGTTCGGGCGCGAGCAACGGGTAGCCGAACACGACTTGAACTTGTATCCTTTTGGCATGGACGTCTCAAGATCGTGTCTGATTTCAAGCTTTCACCCGGCACTGCAAAGTATGGCCCGTTTCGGACTGAATCGCAATACAAGCCCGACGGGCCAGCGAGTCATGAAAGGAGCCTGCAAATGACGCACGTGATCGGTCCCTGCTTCCTGGCGATTCTGGTCTCGACGGTGGCGGCTGCGGCGGACGATTCCGCACCGCAGCTTTCCCGGACCTGGCCTCAAGCCTACGCGGTCGAACGCAACGACGGTTCGGGCACGCTGACGCTACGTACACCGTACTACGTTGTCGAACAGGACCTGAAAAAGGGCGGGGCGATCACGCGCATCGCCCTGACGCACGGCAAAGCCGCCAACTTGCTGGTCACGCCCTTGGAGACGCGCGTGCGGGATGACAGCGGAGCCGTGTTTTCGGACCTGAAGGACCCAGCCCCGAAGGTCACGCACCGGCGGGAGGGCCTGAATGAGATCGTGACAGTCGAATGCACGTTGCGCGGCCAGGACGGACATGCCTCGGCGTTGCGGGTCAAGACCACGCTTCATTACCGTTGGGGATACGTCAAGATCCGCAAGGAACTGCTGGCTCCGGACGGCGCCGGCGTGCGTGAAGTCTGTCCGCTGGCCACCATCCTCACGCCCAGCCTGTCCGACTACGGCTATCGGAAGGGCCTGACGGAGGAGGACGGAGCCCCCCCGTTTTCGTTCGGGAGCAATGTGTGGGGCAAGCTGCGCGTGGGTAACCCTTCGGACCCGGCGCTGCAGACCCGCCATGTGCCGCGGTCCGTGATGCTGGTCGACCCTGGAGTCGAAGGCTTGGAGTGGTTCGTGGGCTCCGATCTGGCGCAATGGGATCTGCAACTGGCCGGACGCCGGGGGCAAGGGCAGTGCGTTCTGCAGACCAGCCAGGATCCGCCCGGCTTGGCTCTCTCGGTCTCGCCCCTGTGGAGCGCCGACGCGGGAGTGCCGTTGCCGGCTTCCTGTGTCTTCGACTTCTACGTGGCCTTTCCGATCCTCGACGGTCGCGCGCACGGTCCGTGGCTGCACACCAACTTCAACCGCAACCGTGGCGACTGGGTGTCGGCAGACACGGTCAAGGGCTGGGCGGAGAAGGGCATCCAGACGGTCCACTGCCACAACGACGGCGACTACTACAGCGACGGACTGTTTTGGCGCGACGGTTCCTACCCTCCCTACCCGGACATGGATCGCTACGACCAGGTCCTGACGAACTGCCGGCAGGCCGGGATTCGGACCGCAACCTATTTCTCGAACAAGGAGTTGCACCCCAGCACCAAGGAGTTCCAGGAACACGGCGAGGCCTGGGGCCGGAAGAACCTTAAAGGCGAACTCCGGCACAACTTCTACCGCCCCGGCGCCGAGTTTGGCGCCCAGATGTGCCTCCGCTCCGGCTGGCTCGAATTCTTGAAGTTCTCCATCGACCGCGTACTCAAGAACCATCCGCTGAACGGCGTCTACTACGACTGGAACACGGCCTTGTTCTGCTGCAATCCGCTGCACGAAGCCAACGCCGGCCGCGCCGCGCCGGTCAAAGGCCACTGGGACATCGACGAACTGCTGGACTTGATGGAGTGGACTCGGAATCGCGTGGGGGCAGGCGGTTTGGTGATCATCCACAACACGACCACGCCGATGTTTGCCACCGAGAATTTCGCCGATTACGTCGTGGCCACGGAATGGGGCTACCGGAAATGGACCGACCGGGCTCCGGACCTGCAGGACTTGCCGCTCGAATGGAACCTGGCCGGCGCTTTGCCGCGAGGCGTCATCAGCTATGGCACGATCGACAAAAACGCCCCTCGGCGGCTGCACCGGCTGTTTGCGTTGGAGGCATTCTTGGGCGGCGTCGCCCCTTGGCCGGCCAGCGAGGAGACGTTCGAACTCGTTCCCCTGCTGAAACCGTTGGGCGACATCAGGTCGTATCGGTTCGCTGATTGGCGGAATCAGGCCGTCACCTTGTCCGATGCCCGCTGTGCCTCGGCCGTCTACAGCCGCGCCGGCGAGGCCTATCTGCTGCTGGCCAACCTGGACCAGACGCCGCGCGAGGTCACCTGCGTGCTGCATCCCGACAAGCTCCCGCATCCCCTGGCTCAACCGGCCACGGCCCGCCAGTTGCCCGCGCCCGCTGCAGCGTCCGGCAGTCCGGACCAGCCCGACGCCAAGGTCCTGGACGTGCGCCAGTTGATCGGTCCAGGCGTCAAGATCACCATCCCCGGAGACGATGCCATCCTGATCCATGTCCGCTGACCCGCGGGCGAATCCCCTTACGGTCAAGATGCCTGCAAAACACAACTCCCTCGTACCGGCAAGCTTGCTGCGTAGCAAGTTTGCCACGTAGCAGATTTGCTACAATGGCACACGGCAACGCGTTTGCGGGAATCGAGAACCGCCGAAACTGCCGGTGCCGCCATTCATTGCCACGCGCACAGCGAATCGACATAGGCCGCGCTGCCGTCGCGGACCCAGATGTCGAGCTGGGCCTGCTCCTTGAGTTGCTGGCCGCGCAGCCGCGGCACGGCCACGAACTGGCAGGGAACTTCGGCCAGGCTGGTCATGTCGCCCCACAACTTCTCGAATTGAGCGACGGGGAAGATGTCCTCCTGGCCGTGCCCCCAGCGTTTCTTGACGTCTTTGAGCGTGATGTAGGTGGGCAACCGGTGACTGAAACGGCGAATCGCGGCCGTCACCTTGGGCTCGTCCGCCAGGTCGCTCCGCGCCAGTCCGAACGCTTCCAGCAGGCGGCCGATCGTGATCCACGTGGTCATCGAGTTGTAGTAGCTCAGGCGGAACTCGTCTTCTTCCCGCGGCATGGCCAGACCTTCGACCAGGCGCACGCGGCCGCCGATCCGGGCCAAGCCGCCTCCTCGATCCTCGATCCGCCGCGGGATGACCTCGAACGTCAGGCACGCGCCGCGGCGGATGTGCAGCCCCAGCAGCCCGGGATCGACGTCGGCGCCGAGCGTATCGACGTTGTGGAGCATGAGGTACTTGAGTTGCGGCCGCTCGGCCAACAGCTTCGCGAGCATCCCGTTGCGAAGCAGGTTGGGGACCTCGAACCAATGCCCGGTGGGGTGCAGGCACTGCAGCGGCAGGTTGTCGGTATAATCGCTGCCGCCGCCGGCGGACTGGGCCCAGCCGATCAGCGACGCGTGCAGGCTCTCGCGCACCTTCTGCGCCTGGACGTCGAGGATCTGTTGGGGCATCTCCTCCCACGCGAACCGCAGGTCGCGGGGCATGGGCACCATTCGCAGTCCGACAGAGCGGCCGGGCGAAAGGAGCACGGGACCGGCGGCACTGTCGTCGCCGCGCTGCTGCAAGAACCGCGCGATGGGCTCGTGCGTGAGGTAGCTGGTGGAAATGATGTACGGCAATTCCGCGCCAAACACCGCCGCCACGCGACGCGCTTTTGCCAAATGGACCTCGATAAAGTTGCGGTACTTGCCCTGGAACCGGCAGAAGGGGTGCAAGGCCTTGACGACGCCCGCCCCTTGGGTCCAGCGAGTCCCGGCGCCGCCGGCCAAGGCCAGCGCCGCCACCTCGCCCCCCGCCAGGGACTCCGTGCCGCAACGCCGGTCCTCCGCCTCGGCGGCCCGTCCGGACAGCCAGTCAATTACGTCTTGCTGGTCCACATCCTCGACGATGGTGCTGGCCGGAAGGCGGTTTTGCGCCAAGCCGATCCGGCCCGCGCGCAGGTCGGCGCGGATCTGTTCGTGGAGTTCCGGATCGAAATCGTTTTCTGCCAGGATTTGGTGCAGGTTCGGTTGGTCGACCTGTTCCTCGGTGGGCTGCGGGAAAAGGGCGCCGAGCACCAGGTCCGTGGAACCGGCCAGCCGCGGATGCGTGCGGCAAGCGGCCGCAAACTGTGCGATCTCGTTGCGGACCGCCGGACTCAGCTGTTGCACGTCCTGACGGAGCCATTGGTTGGCGCAGATCGCGTAGTAACCCGGCGGCATCAGGGCGTCCTTCCCCTGCCACCGCGCCGCCGCGGTCCCGGCGTCGTTGATGGCGAAATCGTAGACCACCGGCTCCATGGCAAAGGGCAGCGCGCTGTGCAGGCGGCGTTTGGTCGCGCGCATCAGATCCTGCAGGTAGTCCTGGGCCTCGGCCTTGCGCGCGGGATCGACGATGAAGCCCATGCCGCCCCCGGAAATTCCGCCCAGCATGAGGAAGCCCCAGTACGCCGGCCCGAACTTGCGGCGGACCTGGTCGATCAGGGTTTCGGTGTAATGATTCGAGGCCCACGGAATGATCGTCTGGATCGGGCCGCAGAAATTCTCTGTCGTAGCGCGGGCGATCGCTCGAACGTCGCCGCTGCGCAATGCCGCCTCGATGGACCGCATCACGGCCATGGCCTGCTGCCGGGCCTCCCATTCGGCAGCGGAACGGAGCAGGTACTTTTCGGTCACCATCTCCAGGATCGGGCCGACGTTTTGGGCCATGCCGCCATGCACCAGGATGAAGCTGTCGCAGATCTGCTGCCGGGTCAGGCGGCTCACTTCGGACAGGCTGTAGATGTGATGATCGGGCAGCAGTCGCCCGCGGCTGACGCCGAACTCCGGATCGCCCGCTCCGGCGACCTGCCCTTCGATCATCTTCATCCCCGGCCAGATGCCGCCGGAATCCTGCCAGCCGCCGCCGGAACCGCCGAGCCACTCGC
>CAZAQY010000371.1:0-6702 GCA_964486845.1 uncultured Pirellulaceae bacterium | reverse complement strand
CACCACATTGCTTTTCCACTCTGAGTTATCGCTCCATCCGTCGGGCAGACGCCCGGTGATGCGGACGCCTTTGGCCACGGTGATTGTCTCAAAGGGCTTTCCCGGAACCCCGAAGTCGGTGTCGATGATCGCCTGAGGCTCCGCGCCGGCTACACCCGTCAGAATCAACCACAAGGCAAAGCAAACAATGATTTTCATGTTCGTACCTGCGCCTTTGGGTCTCATCGTCGAGGAGCCGATTCTAACGCTGCGGTCCGATGACGGTCAAGCAAGCGATTCCCGCTCTCCTTCCCGAAAGTCGGTCCGGGCTGTGGCGTGTGTTGCATACCATCCTCGTCCCGCGTAGACTCGGACGCGTCGCCTGTGGTTAGCACCGTTCGAGAAATAAGTGTCAGGTGTTCCGTGAGCGGGACGGCGCTAGCCGCCGGTGTGGCCGGCAGCCAGGAACCGGTGGCTAGCGCCATTCCGCTCACTTGTTTCTCGAACGGTGGTTACCGGCTTTCGTTCACGGCCGATGTTATGGAGAAAATGATGACCAGCAAGAAACAGTCCCCGACAACGATCCTGCTCGTCTCAGCGACCGTCGCACTGTTCTGCGTATCCGTCGACCTTCGCGCCGAGACCGTGCGCGACCGGCTGTGGATCTGGGGACGGCCGGCGGGCATCTACAACAACACCCACTTCCGCCCGCTCGGACTCCGCTCGACCGTCGAGCCGGTGAATGGGGCGGAGCAGATGGGGATCAGGAACGTGACAATCATCGCCACGGAGAACCTCAAGCCACTGGAAGAGTACTACCGGCCGTTCGAAAGGCTCGACCGCGTGTACTGGTCGCTGGTCGCCGCCGGCGGCGGCACTTCCCTCGCGGCACGCGAGGCGGCTTTCGCGCTGGCGGAGAAGCACAAGAACATCGTGGGGTTCATCCACCTTGACCAAGGAGCAGCGACATGAAGGACGCACAGCAACCGTCCATCGGTTTCACTCGCCGCGAGGCCGTGCAGATCGGACTCGGAACTATCTTTAATACTGCGGTTGCGGCCGCCGGCGCGCCGGCGGCGGAGGCAGCCGAACGAGAACGCCTGGCCATTTCCTTCTGGATCTGGGCGTTGTGGGACACGGGAACCCACGGTTTCTTCAACGATCTCGAACTGCGCATCACGGAACTGGTCGAGCGCGGCTTCAACTGCATTCGCATCGAAGGGGGGGCCGGAATCACGCACGACGCCGAGGGCAAGCCGCGTGGGGAGTTGACGTTCTATCCCGCGGTCCCCGGCCACGCCCATTTCACCCGGCAGATGGAGCACATGACCGGTGGTCGCGTCGATCTGATGAAACGACTGATCGAACTCTGCACCGTCGCGAAACGCCACCAGGTCAAAGTGATCCTCTCGAGCTGGTATTACCTGCACACGTTCTGGTTTACCGACAAAAGTGTGACGTCCGAGTTACTGGGCCTGCCTCCGGAACAACGCTTCATCCGCTTTGCCCAAGGGCTGGACCGGATCCTCGAAGAGCTGAAACAGCGTGGCCTGGCCGACACCATCACCGCCGCCGAGATCTTCAACGAGGTGAACGGCATGGATTTTTCCGGCGGCTACGAATCGCAGAAGAAACCCGTTGATGTGCTGCACAAGTTCCGGAACCTGCATGAAGAGGCTTTGGAATTCCTGAAATCGCGGCATCCGAACATCCGGTTTGCGTTGGACACCAGCACGCCATCGGTCAATCCCGAGTCCATGCCGCGAAACGCGCAGGTATGGACGTTCCACAGTTACTACCTGTGGGATGTCTACAAAGTCTTCGAGCAGAATTTGCTCGGCAGGGATGTCGACCTGACCGACCCCGCCAGTTACGCTCCGGTCCGCCGTTTCCTGCGACGGGATCTCGTGCCGTTCCAGGCGCTCCTCGACAGCCGTCAGGGGCGCCCGCCCATCGAGCCCGGCTGGTACCGCCGCATCTGGCTGTATCGCAACCTCGAACCAAACGCGATGCCGGAGTTGGAGCGTCTGCTGCAGGAAAACCTGGAGAAGCAGATCGACCAGTACAAACGAAAAGCCACCGACGCGGTCGAGCACGCCGTGAAACTGCGCGACGAGGTCTTCCCCGGCATCCCGCTGGTGCTGGGCGAAGGGGTCAGCTACTGCGCGGACCACCGTCTCCGCTGGGAGGAGCGCAGCGACGCCTACTGGGAAGTCGTCGAGCACGCAGCCCGCGCCTACCGGGAGCACGGATTGTGGGGCGCCGTCGCACGCACGAACTCCGGACAGGAAGACCCAGTCTGACACGAATACCCCGAACGCCTGCAGCGAGTCAACGCCACGTTCCTGGGGAAGAAAGTCTCGTGACCCCGGCGGTGAGCGTTAGCCCCGTTCGAGAGACTAGCGCGACGCTCTCGGATTCCGGAGTTGGTGACAGGAGGGACCGGTGCAGCGCTGCTTGCGGGAGAAGGGCTCGGCTGTCTCGATGGCTTGCCTGAATTCAGCATGTTCGCTACTTGCTGAGATCTTTGATGCGGAGATTGCGATACTCGTGAACTCCGTTTTCGGCCTGCAGGCCTAGGTAGCCCCGCGTCAACGTGCCCGCGGAGCTGGAGGTGCTGACCAGTTCGCCGTTCAGGCGAACTTCGAGTCTTGATCCGACAATCTTGATGTCATAGGCGTTCCACTCCCCGTCGGGCTTCAGCACCTTCTGCACCAACTCGACATTGAGATCATGTGGGGCTCCGAAGATCTTCGCCATGCGGGCAGTGTTCTCAATCTGCACTTCGTACTTCTGATTTGGCCAGTTCTCGCCCGCCTTGACGGACCGCAGAAAGACGCCGCCGTCCTGTTTGGGTTTCAGGAAGCGGAATTCCAGACGCAGGATGAAATCGGCATACTCCTTGTCGCTACGGAGCCAGCCGAGGCCCACATCGTGTTTGAGGACGCCGTCCTCCACGACAAACTTCGCGCCGTTCATGAGATGCCAGCCATCGAGGGTTTTGCCATCAAAGAGGCTGACGAAGCCCTCTTCCGCCTTGTCGGCGGCCAAAGAGACGTTTGGCATGCCCAAGACGCACAATGCGGCAACGGCAATAACGGCTTGCGTGACACTGTGGTAGTGGACCATGTTCTTTACCTCCTTACGGGTTGATCTTGGAAGGTTGGCGCGGATTGACCATAGACTGAGCATAGGCGAGAAAGCCTAGGGAAGCAAGCGAATCGTGTTTGGGGCTTCGCAAGGGGATGGGTGTTGGTCCGTCAATCCACCGTCGGCCGAAGGCGGCCGATAAAGCACCCGTACAATCTACCCGGATCGTTCCGGCCGCCGTAGAGGTGCTCGAACTTGTTGTAGACGTACACCAGACAGTTGTTGTGCCACGTGATGTCGGGACTGGAGTTGTACTTGACGTCGTCCACCAACGAGGTCTTTTCGACCGCGCCGGTTTTCGGATCGATCAGTGCCAGGCCAATGTCGTGGAACATGTAGCGGCCGTAGAGCCTCGAAGCGTAGGGTTCACCGCACTTCCAAACCAGAGCCAACCGATCGCCCATCTGGACGCCCTTCGCATACTGGTTGAACCCGCTTGGGCTGATCGGGATCAGGTCGTGGAACCGCCGCCCGTCAAACTGCACGAGCCAGAGCGGCTGCATGTCGGTCTTGGCCTGCGAGTCGGTGAAAGCGACGGCCAATTCGCCGTCAAAAACGCTGAGGAACGGCGTGTAGGGCGTTTCGGTCGGCTGCGGATCGAGTTCCTGGGGCGGCCCCAGTCCCGCCAGGTCTGGATCGAGCGAGCGGACCGTCACCGTCGTGCGATATCCTTCGGGGACTTCCGGGATGGCGCACCAGCGGCAGTAGCTCACCCAGAGCTTGCCGTCCACTGCTGCGATCCCACCGTTCCAAGTGCTTTCGGCAGCGGCGTCCGGCTCGATCACAAACGGCCCGGCGATCTTGCCGGTGCCGGTGTCGTACGAGGCGACGCACTGGCGAGCGTGGGGAGCATCGCCGTGATAGGCCCGCTTCCAGGAGACGTACAGCTTGCCGTCCAGGACGGCCGATTGGGTTTGCCCTTGGTAGCAAGGTTTCCCGTCGACCACGAAGGGTTCGACCCAGGGCTTGGTCCAGACCGGCTGAAAGCTCTCGTCCAACCGGCTCAGCCAGATCGTGCCGCCGCGGCACTCGCTGTAGTAGAGCTTGCCGTCGACGCTCTCGATGCACGGGTACACGGCTGGCGGCGTCGCCATCCGCTGGTTCGCTGCGATCTGAAAGGGGTTCCAGACGCGCCCTTCCGCCGTCTTGGTCGCGGCGGCCAGCACTTGGCTCCCGCCCGGACGCTCCCGTCCGGAGCAACTCGTCGCACCCGGAATTCATACTCGGTTGCCGGTTCGAGAAAGATGACGTTGTGGAACCGCTCCAGGACCACCGCATCGCTCGGCTGCCAATCGGCCTCGCCTTTCTTCCGGCACAGCACGCGCCAGCTCTCGACGCCGTCGAAGCCGGAATCGCCCAGCAGATTCGCCTGCGAGTGCTGGGACGAGATCCGCACGTCGTCAAACCAGCTGGTTCCTTTTCCGACCTGATACACCAGGCAATGCATGAGCTGAACCCCTTCGGGAAGCTCGAACGCCCCGGAGACCGGTGACCAGTCGTCCGCCGCCGGCAGATCGCGCGAGACCAGGCCGTGATACTGTCGCGAAGGATCGATGTAGCAGTCGATCACCAGATGCGCCTTGCCTTGCGAACGGAGGCCGACGACCGCAACGCGAACGTCGTCGTTGGCCCCCAGCACCCGGGGCGTGGGCAATAAGGCTGCCGCCGCGCCGGCGGCCAGCGTGTGCTTGAGGAAAGATCGCCGATGAGGGACTCGCATGGCCGAAGCTCCTTTCCTCCTCGACGGCTAGGATTCGCGCGACCGCAGACGCTGCTGCAATTCTGCGAGCATGGCGGACAGTTCGCTGATCGTTCGTTCGCCCAGGCCTCCCGCGGAACTCGACTCTTCGCCGAGAAGCTCTTGGAGGATTCGGATCTTCCCTACCAATTCGCCCTCTCGCCGGCCTTCCTGCCGGCCTTCTTCCCGCGCGCTGTCCAATCCCCACTGATAGTCACGCTGTGCCTTCAAACGCTGGTCGTACATCGTCCGATCCTCCGTTTTTCCCGCGATCGCTTCGACCACGGAAATCGCTTGCTGAAACTCGACTCCCGGCAACAATTCCCGCAACTGTCCCGGCTCGTACCGGTCCGCAAACAGAAAGAAAAACGCCCATTGCTGGATCGCCGGAGCCGAGGAAACCGTTTCCTCCCGCAAATTATGCTTCGTCAACTCGACCGTGTGTACTTCGATAGAATCGGAAACCTCCATGCCGTGCTCCGGATCCGCCAGCCGGAATCGGTGGTGAGCAATCGTGTCCTCACGAAACAGCCTATTGTTGAGCAGGCAAATCGAGATCGCCGACCGCAGATCCGAATAACGTTGGCCGGGCTGCAGTTGATCGACGTACATCGTGCAGGCGTAATAGACCATCCGCTGCAACAGCCCGGCAAAAACCGTGAGCTGCATCTCGATGTTCAGCCACCGGCCAGTCGAATCGCGAGCCCGGATGTCCAGCACGACAAGCTTGTCGTCCTCGAATTATTCCTACATCAGTTCCGGTTGACTGGACGCTTCCATGAGAATGATACCACGGCCGGCCAAGGCCGTCGACCAACCAACTCGTTTCCACCCTCGATGGCATCCACGTCTGCATTCGGCGCGGCCGAACGGAAACGGCGTCGGGTCTCATTTGTCTTCATGGGCAGCGGGGACGGGGCCGACTGCTCGAGCCGGGCTTTCCAGGTCGAGATCGCGATTGGGATGTCGGTGCAGAAAGCATCCACGCCGAGCCCCACGGCAAGATAGTAGTCTTGCAGGCTACGTCCCGGCCAGCCCGTGACGCGCAGGCCGGCCTTTTGCGCTTCCCGCACCGCCGCCCGAGAGGTTCCGTCCATGGCGCAACCGATTCGCTGCACCCCCAAAGCCCGCGCCCGCGCGACCACTTTTTCCGAGCAGGGGTCGCCGCTGATCAGCAGCAGGTCGGCGTTGGCATCGAGCGCTTTGACGACTTTCAAGGGCCGCTCGTCAAACGAGGTGAGCACATAGAACGACCCGTGGGGCTCCTGGCGGGCAGCCTCGTACAGTTTTCGGCAATACTCGATCAGGCGATAAGCGATCATGAGCAACCCAACCTCACTCCTTACCCAAAACTCGGACGCGCGGAGAGACCGCAGCGACAAACAGGACAGACGCTTTAGATTTCCGCCACGGCGTTGACCAGGTACTGCCGGCTGGCGGCGATCAGGGGTTGCACCTGATCGGCCTCGAACTCGCCTTCGGTTGCCAGAGAGAGGACACCGGCATAACCGTGCTGTTTGAGCACCTGCAGGCAGCCGCGCAGGTTCACCTCGCCTTGGCCCAGGGCCACGCATTGCTTGGCCACGGTATCCTTGACGTGGACGTGTACGACACGCTCGACAACCGCCCGGAGGCTGGCCACCTCGTCGCTGCCGGCGTGGTGCACGTTCGCGGTATCGTAGTTGATTCCCAGCCACTTCGAGCGCGACAGCCCCAGGATCTTCTTGAGCCCTTCGGCCGTGACCGAAAAGGTGCCGTGGGGCTCGATGGCCAGGTCTTTTCTTGTAGTGCCGATTCGATCAAGGGACGCGGGGTGCCGCGCAGCGCACCACGAA